>DASTDJ010000029.1:0-8106 GCA_035710425.1 Nocardioides sp. | reverse complement strand
GCTGCCTCTACCGTTGGGCTACGACCGCCGTGCAGGGCAGAGCCTATGGCTCAGACGTCGAGCCCCAGGTCCCGCCGCAGCTTGGCGACGTGCCCGGTGGCCTTGACGTTGTACTGCGCGAGCTCGACCTTGCCGTCCTCGTCGATCACGAAGGTGGAGCGGATGACGCCCTCGACGACCTTGCCGTAGAGCTTCTTCTCGCCGTACGCGCCGTACGCCTTGTGGACCGCGAGGTCCTCGTCGGACAGGAGCGTGAGGGTGAGACCGTCGCGCTCGCGGAACTTCGCCAGCGTGGCCGGCTTGTCCTTGGAGACGCCGAGCACCTCGTAGCCGGCGCCCCGCAGCGAGTCGAGCGAGTCGGTGAAGTCGCACGCCTGCTTGGTGCAGCCGGGCGTCATCGCGGCGGGATAGAAGTAGACGATCACCTGCGAACCGCGAAGGTCGCTGAGCGAGACTTCCGCACCGGTGTCGTCGAGGAGGCTGAAGTCGGGGGCGGGATCTCCGGGGGAGAGGCGCGGGGTCGGGCTCACCGAGGGCTCCTGTTCAGTGGAAGGGCAGCCGTTACTGCACATGATTCGCAATAACGTAGTCTGGCTTTCATGCACGTGCCCGACGGATTCCTTGACGCGCCCACCTCGATCGCCACCGGAGCGGTCGCCGTGGCCGGTGTCGCGATCGCGCTTCGCAAGGCCCGGACCGAGCTCGACGACCGTACCGCCCCGATGGCCGGGCTCGTCGCCGCCTTCGTCTTCGCCGGACAGATGATGAACTTCCCGGTCGGGGCCGGCACCAGTGGACACCTGCTCGGCGGGGCCTTGGCAGCGGTGCTGGTCGGTCCCTGGACGGGCGCGCTGTGCATCTCCGTCGTGCTGCTCGTCCAGTCCCTGTTCATGGCCGACGGCGGCGTGACCGCCCTCGGGACCAACATCACCCTGATGGCCCTGGTCGGCGTGGGTGCCGGCTACCTCGTGTTCCGGGTCGTGCTCGCCGCGCTGCCCAAGCGGCTCTCCTCGGTTCCGCCCGCCGCCGCCATCGGCGCGCTCCTCTCGGTCCCCGTCGCCGCGACGGTCTTCACCCTGCTCTTCGCGATCGGCGGCACCGCCCCGGTCGAGACCGGGAAGGTGCTCACCGCGATGGTCGGCTGGCACGTGGTGATCGGCATCGGCGAGGCGGTCGTCACCGGCCTCGTGGTCGGCGCCGTGCTGGCCGCGCGCCCCGACCTCGTCTACGGCGCGCGCCACCTGGTCGGCGAGCGCGAGCTGGAGATCCGGAAGGCGGCCACGGCATGACCCGACGCGCGTTCTTCGTCACCGCGCTCCTCGCCGCTCTCCTGATCGCCGGGCTGGGCAGCTACTACGCGAGCGCCCACCCCGACGGCCTGGAGTACGTCGCCGAGAAGACCGGGTTCCTCGACTCCGCCGACGACGCCAAGACCGCCGACAGCCCGTTCGCCGACTACCAGACGAAGGGTGTCGACGACGAGCGCCTCGGCGGCGGCATCGCCGGCGTCACGGGCGTGGTCGTGGTCCTGCTGCTCATGGGCGGGCTGGCCTTCGCGCTGCGACGACGGCGTACGCCCGAAAAGGCTGAGTGACGTGGGCGCCGGGCACGGCCATCGGCTGCACTACCACGGGCACAGCGTCGTGCACCGTGCCCCGGCGCACCTGAAGATCCTCACCCTTGTCGGCTTCATGCTCGTCGTGGTGGCGACGCCGCGCGAGTGGTACCCCGTGTTCGGTGGTTATCTGTTGCTGCTGCTCGGTGTGATCGCAGCCTCGCGCGTGCCGTTCGGCTACCTCGCCAAGCGGATGGTCATCGAGGTGCCGTTCCTGGTGTTCGCCGCGCTCGTGCCGTTCGTCGCCACCGGGCCCCGGGTTGAGGTGCTGGGGATCGCGGTGTCCGAGCCCGGCCTGGTCGCCGCGTGGGGCCTCGCCGTCAAGGGGACGCTCGGCGTCCTGGCCTCGCTGACGCTGGCCGCGACCACGGAACCGTCCGACGTGCTGGCCGGCCTGCAGCGGCTGCGGATGCCGGCCCTGATCGTGCAGATCATGGGCTTCATGGTCCGCTACCTCGATGTCGTGACCGCCGACCTCGGCCGGATGCTCGTCGCGATGCGCTCCCGTGGTGTCGACCCGCGCTCGCCCCGGCACTGGCCTGCGCTGGCCCGCACCCTCGGCGCCCTGTTCGTCCGCTCCTACGAGCGCGGCGAGCGGGTGCATCTCGCGATGCTGTCGCGGGGTTACGACGGGACGATGCGGTGAGCGTGCCCGTGCTCGACGTCAGCGGGCTGGCCTACGCCTACCCCGACGGCCACCAGGCGCTGTTCGGCGTCGACCTGCATGTGCACGAGGGCGAGCGGGTCGCGCTGCTCGGACCCAACGGCGCCGGCAAGACCACGCTGGTCCTGCACCTCAACGGCATCCTCCAGGCCGGTGCCGGCACGGTGGAGGTCAGCGGCCTCCCCGTGGCGAAGCCGAACCTCAAGGAGATCCGGCGTCGGGTCGGCATCGTCTTCCAGGACCCCGACGACCAGCTGTTCATGGGCTCGGTCCGGGCCGACGTGGCCTTCGGACCCGCCAACCTCGGGATCTCCGGAGCGGCGCTCGACGCGCGGGTGATGACCGCGCTGGAGCAGGTCGGGATGGCGGAGTACGCCGACCGGCCGCCGCACCACCTGTCGTTCGGGCAGCGGCGAAGGGTCGCAGTGGCGACCGTGCTGGCGATGGAGCCGGAGATCCTGGTGCTCGACGAGCCGTCGTCCAACCTCGACCCCGCCTCGCGCCGCGAGCTCGCCGACATCGTGCGCTCGCTCGACGTGACGGTGCTGATGGTCACCCACGACCTGCCGTACGCGCTGGAGCTGTGTCCGCGGTCGGTCGTGCTGAGCGACGGGCACGTGGTGGCCGACGGGTCGACGTACGACGTGCTCACCGATGCCGAGCTGATGCGTGCCCACCGGCTGGAGCTCCCCGTCGGGTTCACGCCGGGGGCCATTGGTAGCCTGCCCGGGTGAGCAAGAGCAACCCGACGTCGGACCTCGAGCGTGAGATCGAGGAGACCCGCGAGCGTCTCGCCAACACCATCGACCAGCTGCTCTACCGCTCCAGCCCAAAGACGATCGTCAGCCGCGAGATCGCCTCGCTCAAGGCGGTCTACGTCGACCGCACGACCGGCGAGCCGCGCACTGACAACATCCTCAAGACTGTCGGAGGCGTCGTCGGTTTCGTCGCCCTGCTCGTCGTGATCCGCAAGGTGACGTCCTGACCGTCTCGGCGGCTCGTGCAGGGTCGGACAAGACTCCGATCAAGATGCTGCACGACCGCATCCTGTGCGAGGTCGACCAGGAGGCGGGCGAGCGCCGCTCCTCGGGCGGCATCGTCATCCCCGCGACCGCGGCGATGGGCGCGCGCCGGCTGACCTGGGCGCGCGTGGTCGCCGTGGGCCCGCACGCCCGCCAGGTCCAGCCCGACGACCGGGTGCTGTTCGACCCCGACGACAAGGCCGAGATCGAGGTCCAGGGCGACGTCTACGTCGTGATGCGCGAGCGCGACGTCCACGCGATGGCGTCGGAGCGGCTCGCCGACGAGGCCACCGGGCTCTACCTGTAGGGCGCACCTCCTCAAATCTGGGCGTTGCCACGGCCGGGTGCGCGGGCGCAGACTCGTGGAGTAGCACCCCAACGGACCCGATCTACCTGAGCTGGTCACCATGAGCCACAGTCAGACGCCGGATATGGTCCCCGTGCTGTCGCGGGGCAAGCATCGGAACCCGCGCAAGGGCGCGTGCTTCATGGAGTTCGCGTCCTTCCTGGCCGGCGAACCCTGGTCGGACCATCCGGGCTGCACCCACCCCCTCCTCGCCGCGTTGGCCCGGGAGGTCAACGACAGCATCGGCGATGGGGCCCGCCGCGAGATCGCCCCGCTGGTGCCCCAGGTCATCGGTCTCAACTCCAGCGATCCGACCATCGACGCCCGACTCGCCCGCGAGGCAGCGCTCGCCGCGCTGCCGATCGCGCCGATGCAGCGGCAGAGGGTGGCGGCGGTCGGTCTGCTCCGCTGCGAGGTCGTGCTCAACGAGCTCGAGGGACGGCCGGCGTCCCACCTGTCGGCCCGGGTCGAGAGGGCCCTGGCCGACGTACCGGACGCGCGCGACTGGGCGCGGGACTACGCCGGCATGGGCTTCGGGAAGCTCGACAAGTTCAGCACCCGCAGCGCGCCCGCGATCGTGCACTCCGCCGTCGTGGGGATTGCCGAGGCGGCCGTGGGAGACACCGAGCAACGACTGGTCGACCTGCTCCGCCGGGCGATCGCCGGCTGCGCGGAGTGGATGAGTCGCCAGCCGGCCGCAACGCTCCAGCCCACGCGCCCGCGGCAGTATCGTCTCCTGGGTGAGCGATGACTGGCGAAGTGACACGGTCGACAAGCTGCGTTCGCTGATCCTTCAGGCCGATCCCGGCATCGCCGAGGAGGCCAAGTGGCGCAAGGCCTCGAACCCCGGCGGTGTCCCGACCTTCTCCGCCGACGGCATCGTCTGCACGGTCGAGACCTACAAGGACAAGGTGAAGCTGACCTTCGCGGAAGGTGCCTCGTTGGACGACCCGTCCGGTCTGTTCAACGCCAGCCTCGACGCCGGCAAGCGGCGCGCCATCGACCTGCAGGAGGGCGACGTCCTCGACGAGAAGGCGTTCGTCGAGCTGGTCCGCGCGGCGGTCGACCGCAACCGGTCCTGAGCGCTCGGCTCAGGTGCGGGCCGGCGCCGCTGGCTGGTCGCGTTGGGCGAAGCGGCGCGCGCGGTGGCTGCTGAGGGCGAGGAGCACCAGCACCCCCAGCGCGAGGTTGACCAGGCCGGTGCCGACCAGCGGGCCCTCGGCTCCACGCAGGTGAGCGACGAAGGCGCCGGTGATGCTGACGGCGCTCGCGAGCATGACGATCACCCGTGCCCAGTTGCGGCCGTGGTACGTCGCGAGCGCGAGCGCGAAGTCCAGCGCGGCCAGCGCCGCGACGAGCGCCGCGACGGCGACGATGGTCGCTGTACTCGACGGCACTCCGCGGTCATGGGCGTCGACGCCCACCAGTCCGAGGTCGAGGACGGTCGCGTCGAGGACGATCGACAGCACCAGGCCGGCCGAGGTGAAGCCCCGCAGCGCGGCCACCGCCGCGCCGAACGCGGTGGCGGCCGGACGCCGGTCGCGGCTGTCGGAGCGGGGGGAGGCCCAGGCCTCCGGTGGGGCTGCAACGCGACGGAGGTCGACCACGGGCAGGTGGCCGTCGGTCTGGATCGCATCGCCGCCGCCGTTGCGGTCGTGGAACCCGGTCGAGAAGTTCTCGATGACCTCCACCGTCGCGCCGGAGGAGCCGGCGCAGGCGGAGGCGACGATGTGGTCGCGCTCGACGTCGATGTCGGCGGCGATCCGGTGCGTGACCTGGAACGTCAGCAGGGACAGGCCGACGCTCCGGTCGTAGGTGCCGGCGGCGAGCCAGTCCACGGCGTACCCGCCGGGGAGCAACCATCCCTCGGGACACCGCCAGAACCGCACGTGGTGCCGTTGCGCCGGGTTGCCGTCCACCTCCTCCTGGTAGGCGAAGTCCTGCTGCCGGTCGAAGAGGAACAGCGGGCTCACCGGCGCCGTGGGATACGTGCGTCGGGTGAGCGTGGACCTGATCATCGCCACGACGCTGCGGCGGTCGATGTCGTCGGCCAGCGTCCAGCCGCCGGCTGTGAGCGCCGCGTGGACCTGGGCCTCGTCACCGAGGAACGCCAGGTTGACCGGGTCGCCGAGCAGTCCGTCAGCTGTGCGGGTGCGGCCGATGAAGTAGTCGGGCAGGTAGAGCCGGGTCAGGATCCGGTGGATCCGCGGTAGCACCAGGTAGGCGACGAGGGCCCAGAACACGAGGAGCAGCAGCAGCTGCCAGCCGATGCGCAGGCTGTCCTCGAGGACGACGAGCGCGAGCCAGACCGCCGCCCCTCCGGCGAACACGAACAGCACCGAGTCCAGGGCGGCACCCACCGAGAGGCGCTCCCTCCCTGCGGTCGCCATGCGGTCAGTCTGCGGCGACCGTCCTCGCGAAGGGAACCCGAAGGACGGAGATACCGAAGATTGTCTAGCAGGGAGCACTAGCATCCGAGGATGACGGTGGGTCTGCTCTGCGCCGTCGGCGCAGCCGTCGCGTACGGGATCGCCTCCGTGATGCAGGCGATGGCGGCCCGAGCCACCAGTCGCGCCGAGTCGCTGGACCCGCGCCTCCTGCTCCGCCTGCTCCGCAACTGGCGCTACCTCGTCGGCATCGGTCTGGACCTCCTGGGCTTCGTGCTGACCGTCATCGCCCTCCAGTCGCTGCCGCTGTTCGTCGTGCAGTCGGTCGTCGCCTCCTTCCTCGCGGTGACCGCCGTGGTCGGGGTGTTCACGCTGGGGCTGACCCTGCGCGCCCTGGACTGGGTGGGGGTCGGCGTGGTCGTGGTCGGGCTGGTGCTCGTCGCGATGGCCGCCGCTCCCGAGCGCCCGGAGGCGGTCGAGGACGCCGCCCGGTGGGGCGTCCTGCTCGCGACGGTGGCACTGGGAGTCGCCGCCGTCCCGCTCGGCCGGTTGCACGGCGCCGCGGCGGCAGCGTGCCTCGGCGCGCTCGCGGGACTTGCGTACGGCGCCAGCTCGGTCGCCGCCCGGATGCTCCCCGACCTGGACTGGCACACGCTCGGCGCGGACCTGAAGGGGCTCGTCGACGACCCGGCGGCGTACGCACTGCTGGCTGCAGGCGGCGTCGCGACGCTCTGCTACGCGACGGCGCTGCAGCGAGGAACCGTCACCCAGGCGACCGCTCCGCTGGTCGTCGGCGAGACACTCGCGCCGGCCGTCGTGGGCGTCCTGCTGCTCGGCGACCGGGCCCGTTCGGGGTGGGAGGGCGTGGCCGTCGTCGGCTTCGTCCTCGCAGTGGCCGGGGCATTGGCACTGGCCCGGCACGGGGAGGTACCGGCCGAGGAGGGCGGCGAGTCGGCCGCCCCCAAGACTGGGGAAGGTCGAAATCGGCCATCCCCAGCGGGCGCTGATTCGGGTTAGCCTCGTCGGACGTCTAGGAGGCGTCGTGGGCATGGGGCCGCCGCCTCAGGTGAGAGCGAGCCCTGATGACCACCTCCCTGGCCCCCACCCACCACGCGGATCCGGCCGAGCGCGATAGATCGGGTACGTCGCACGCCGAGAAGCACACCGCCGCCTCGAGGACCCTCGACGACCGGTGGCCGGACCGGTTCGCTGCCGGCGTCATCCTCTTCGCCGCGCTCACCTTCGTGGTCGCGCTGGTGCCGCCGTGGCGGCGCTACTTCGAGCACGAGGACGACGTGCTGTCGCTGCTGCTGCTTCCCGTGGTGCCCAGCCTCGTCTACGCGTCCCTGCTCACGCTGCTGTCCGTGGCGCTGCGGCGGCGTCTGCGCGCCGCCTGGTGGTTGCTCGTGGTGTGGTGGCTGCTGCTGCCGCAGCTCTTCCGGTTGGGGTCGCTCGTGCAGGGCGACGACGACGCTCTTCAGCTGACCTGTGCCGCCATCGGCCTGGTCGTCGTCAGCGGCATTCTCGTCGTCGCGTGGCGGGCGCGCCCGCAGTTCACCGCCCGACGGGTGCCCGGCAGCCTGCGCCGTGCCGTCGCCTGCTTCCTCGTGGGTGGCGGACTGGTCGTGCTCGGGGGCGCCCTGCTCGTCGACGCGGTCGGCCGCGCGCCGGACCTCGGAGCCGCCGCACGGTACGTCCTCGACGACCTGCTCACGGACCTCGGCCGGATCCAGAGCGACACTTCGGTCGACGCGCCGTGGTGGGTCCGCCTGCTGATCGGCCTCGCCGGCATGGCGGTCACGATCGCGTCGGCTCTCCTGTTGTTCCGACCGCCCGGGGGCGGTGGGACCCTCGCCGTGCCCGACGAGGCGCGGGTCCGGACGCTGCTGCGCGACCACGGCGACGTCGACTCCCTCGGCTACTTCGCCGCCCGGCGCGACAAGACGGTGGTCTGGGACACCGGTGACCCGTCGACGGCCGCCGCCGGCGTCTCCTTCCGCGACATCGGGTCGGTGAGCCTGGCGAGTGGCGACCCTCTGGGCGACCCCGCCAGCTGGCCGGGCGCCATCGAC
>DASTDJ010000028.1:0-12108 GCA_035710425.1 Nocardioides sp. | reverse complement strand
TCGCCGAGGCGACCGGTGACCACCAGTGGATCCACGTGGACGTCGAGAAGGCCGCGGCCGGTCCGTTCGGCGGCACGATCGCGCACGGCTACCTCACCCTGTCCCTCGTCCCGTGGCTCGGCTCCCAGGTCTTCGGCCTGGAGACCCCCGGCGCCAAGCTCAACTACGGCGTCAACAAGGTGCGCTTCCCGAACCCGGTGCGGGTCGGCAAGCGGATCCGCTCGCACGTCACCATGGGCGAGGTCACCGAGATCCCCGCCGGCCGTCAGATCACGCTCAAGCACTCGATCGAGATCGAGGGCGAGGAGAAGCCCGCCTGCGTGGCCGAGACCGTGGTGCTGCTGCTCGCCTAGGGCGCGCTCTAGCCGACCTTGTCGATGACCAGCGGCGACGGGACGTACGACGTCCCCTCGTCGTCGATGTCGTAGCCGCCCTCCAGGGACGCCAGCGCCCTGTCGAAGCGGCCCGCGTCGTCGGTGAGGAGCGTGAACAGGGGCTGACCCTCGCGGACCTGGTCGCCGGGGCGGGCGTGCCAGACCACGCCGGCACCGGCCTGCACCGGGTCCTCCTTGCGAGCCCGGCCGGCGCCCAGCCGCCAGGCGGCCATGCCGACCGCCATCGCGTCGAGGCGGGTCAGCACGCCGGTGGCAGAGGCGTTGACGACGTGGGACTCCTTGGCCGCCGGCAGGTCCGCATCGGGGTCGCCGCCCTGAGCCCGGATCATCGCCTTCCAGCTGTCCATGGCAGAGCCGTCGGCGAGCCTGTCAGCGGGGTCGACGTCGTCGCGCCCGGCGCCGGCGAGCATCTCCCGGGCCAGGGCCAGGGTCAGCTCGACCACGTCGGCCGGTCCGCCGCCGGCCAGCACCTCGACCGACTCCGCGACCTCGATCGCGTTGCCGGCGGTGTTGCCCAGTGGGGTGCCCATGTCGGTCAGCAGCGCCACCGTGCGGACCCCGGCATCGGTGCCGAGCGCCACCATCACCTCGGCCAGCTCGCGCGCCTGGTCGACGTCCTTCATGAACGCGCCGCTGCCGACCTTCACGTCAAGCACCAGCGCACCGGTGCCCTCGGCGATCTTCTTGCTCATGATCGACGAGGCGATCAGCGGGATCGCCTCGACGGTGCCGGTCACGTCACGGAGCGCGTAGAGCTTCTTGTCGGCCGGCGCCAGACCGTCACCCGCAGCGCAGACCACGGCGCCGACGTCCTCGAGCTGCGCCAGCATCTCCTCGTTGGACAGGCCGGCGCGCCAGCCCGGGATCGACTCCAGCTTGTCGAGGGTGCCACCGGTGTGCCCGAGGCCTCGCCCCGACAGCTGCGGCACGGCGACGCCGCAAGCCGCGACCAAGGGCGCCAGGGGCAGCGTGATCTTGTCGCCCACCCCGCCCGTGGAGTGCTTGTCGGCGGTCGGCCGGGACAGCGAGGAGAAGTCCATCCGCTCCCCCGACTCGATCATCGCGGCGGTCCACCGGGCGATCTCGGCCCGGTCCATGCCGTTGAGCAGGATCGCCATCGCGAGCGCGGACATCTGCTCGTCGGCGATCTCGCCGTCGGTGTAGGCCCTGATCGTCCAGTCGATCTGACTGTCCGACAGCCTGCCACCGTCCCGCTTGGCCAGGATCACCTCGACCGCGTCATGTGCCGCCATGCCCACCTCCTCGAACCTGCACCCTATGAAACCCCCGCAGCACGAACGTGCCCCGGCTCTCCGGCTCACCCACCAGCTCGAGGTCCGGGAACCTCTCCCACAGCGCGGCGAGCGACTCCGCCAGCTCCATCCGTGCCAGCGGCGCCCCCAGGCAGAAGTGCACGCCCACGCCGAACGCGACGTGCGGGTTGGGGTCGCGGTCGACGAGCATCTCGTCGGGGCGCTCGAACGCCGCGGGGTCGCGGTTGGCCGAGCCCAGGAGCACCGCGACCTTCTGCCCCTCCTGCACCGTGACGCCGCCGACCTCGACCGGCTCGCGGGCGGTCCGCTCGAACAGCTGCAGCGCGGAGTCGAAGCGGAGCATCTCCTCCACGCACGCGGGTACGTCGGCGCCGGGCCGCAGCCCGCGCCGGAGCATCGCCACGAGCCCGTTGCCGAACACGTTGACGGACGCCTCGTGGCCCGCGTTGAGGAGCAGCACCGCGGAGGCGACCACCTCGTCGTCGGTGAGCTCGCTCGCGGCCAGGTCGGAGACCAGGTCGTCGGCGGGCGTGCGGCGCCGCTCTGCCACCAGCTCGCGCACCAGCCCGTCGAACTCACCGGCCGCCACCACCGCCGCGGCCACCACGTCATCGGCCGGCGCCACCTCGTACATCCGGACGATGGCCTGCGACCAGCGCCGCAGGTCGTCGGCGTACGAGGACGGCACGCCGAGCAGCTCGGCGATGACCAGGACGGGGAGCGGCTCGGCGAACCCGCCGATCACGTCGAAGCCCCCGGGGTCGAGCCGGTCCAGGAGGCCGGTCGCGAGCGTGCGCACCCGTGGCCGCAGCCGCTCGACGTGCCCGCGGTTGAACGCCGCCGCCACCGGCCGCCGGAGGCGCGTGTGCTCCGGCGGCTCGTTCTCCATCATCTGGTTGCGGTGCAGCAGGTTGAACGGCTCGAGGTAGTCGGCGGGCTGCTTGTCCTGCCACAGCCGGCCGAGCCGCCGGTCCCGCTGGACCGCGCTCACGGTCGCGTGGTCGAACACCAGCCATCGGCGGGTCGGCTCGTGCCAGGCCACCGGATGCGCCGCGCGCTCCTCCGCGAAGAACGGATAGGGATCGGCGACGACGTCCGGTGCCGACAGGTCAAGTGAGGTCGTCGGGTCCGAAGGCATCAGGCAGCACCTCGTCCATCCGTCGCACGCCCGAGACCGTCATCAGCAGCAGGTCCGGCCCGCCGTTCTCGTAGAGCAGCTGCCGGCACCGGCCGCACGGCATGATCACCTCGCGGTCGCCGTTGACGCACACGAAGTGGGTCAGCCGGCCGCCGCCGGTGATGTGCAGCTGGGAGACCAACCCGCACTCGGCGCAGAGGGCGACGCCGTACGCCGCGTTCTCGACGTTGCAGCCGGTCACCACGCGTCCGTCGTCGACGGTCGCCGCCGCACCGACCTTGAACCGCGAGTACGGCGCGTAGGCGTGCTCCATCGCTGCTTCCGAGGCGGTCTTGAGCCCCTCCCAGTCGAATTCCTCGGCCACGGCGCTAACCGGCTGTGCCCTTGCGGTAGATCTGGCCGTCGGCGGCCGGCATTCGCAGCCGTTGGGCGGCGAACGCGAGCACCAGCAGCGTCACGAGGTAGGGCGTCATCCGGGTGAAGTCGCCGGGCACCTCGTCGATCGAGAAGTAGAGCAGCGCGAACGCCAGCCCGACCAGCACCAGGAGGACCGCGGCGAAGTACTCATGTCGCCTGAGCAGCACCAGGACCACCGTCGCCACGACGAGCAGGCCCAGCAGCACCCAGCCCTCACCGTCGAAGCCCTCCTTGAGGGCGTCGCCGAGGACGTAGGTGAGCGGCAGCCCGACCACGATCACGGCACCGCCGACGATCAGCGCCACCCGGTTGGCCTTGCGCAGCTGCCACATCGCGAACGCCAGCGCGATCGCGGCGATCGCCAGCAGCAGTGCGTGCACGGACGAGCCGCCCTGCCGGAGGCCCAGGGTCTCGGTGTAGCCGAAGAGCCCGGATCCGGCGAGCGCCCCACCGGGCCGCCAGTTGCCGAAGATCATCGCCGCCAGGCCGATGTACCCCCGGTTGCCGGTCTGCCCGTCGCGGTAGGAGCTCGAGGCGACCATCGCCAGGAAGCATCCGCCGAGTCCGGCGAGACCACCGGAGATCAGCACCGCGACGAACTTGTAGCGCAGCACGTTGACGCCCAGGGTCTCCGCCGCCACGGGGCTCTCACCGCAGGAGCGGAGCCGCAGCCCGAACGCCGTGCGCCACAGCAGGAACCAGGTGACGAACACCAGCAGGAGGGCGATCACCACCATGACCGACAGGTCGTTGACCAGCGCCCGCAGCAGCGCAGCGATCTCGGACACCAGGAAGATGTCGTTGTCCTCCACGTCGCCGAGGGCATCGGCCAGCGGCTCGATGGTGAGCGCCGGCAGGTCCGGCAGCGGAGGCGACTGGGTCGGGCCGCCACCCTTGAGCCCGGTGAACGTGATCGCGGCGAGGTACTGCGTCGCGCCGAGCGCGATGATGTTGATCGCCACACCGGAGACGATGTGGTCGACGCCGAAGATCACCGTCGCGATCGCGTGAAGCAGGCCGCCGAGGCAGCCGAAGATGATGGCGCCCACGACGCCGACCCAGGCGCCGTACTCGTAGGCCCACCAGGCCGCGCCGAACGTGCCGAGGATCATCATGCCCTCGAGGCCGATGTTGACGACGCCCGCGCGCTCCGACCACAGGCCGCCGAGGGCGGCGAGCAGGATCGGCGTGGTCGCGATCAGGGTGGCCCGGATCGTGCCGGACGACGTCAGGTCGTTGGCGTCGGTGAGCACCTCGAGCAGGGACAGCAGGGCGAGTACGGCGACCAGGGCGACCGCCCACCACCACACGGGAATCCGGCGCCGTACCGGAGGCGGTGCCGCGATCGGCGCGATGCCGGTGTCCGGGACGCTCATCGGGCGGCCTCCTTCTCGTCTGCGGGCGGTGGTGTGGACTCGGCTCGGGCTCGCTCGAGCTCACGGGAGACCATCTGCTGCTCGATGCGGACGCCGAACCTGCGGACCACCTCGTAGGCGATGACGACGGTGAGCAGGATGACGCCCTGCATGATCTTGACGATCTCCGGCGAGACGCCGGCGACGATCTGCAGCGCGTTGGTCTGCTCGTCGAGGAACGCGAACAGGAACGCGCCGAGCGCCACGCCGATCGGGTGGTTGCGCCCGATCAGGGCGACCGCGATGCCGGTGAAGCCGAGGCCCGCCGGGAACGTCGAGCCGTAGGAGTGGTACTCGCCGAAGATGTAGGGCAGTCCGACCAGGCCGGCGAACCCGCCGGAGAGCAGCATCGCGGTGACGATCATCCGCTTGGTGTTGATGCCGCTGGCCACGGCGGCGGTCATCGACTGGCCGGTGGCCCGGAGGTCGAAGCCGAACCGCGTCTTGTTGATCAGGAACCAGTAGGCGAGGCCCACGAACACGGCGATGTAGATGAACCCGTAGATCTCGGTCGCGGCTCCCTCACCGATCGAGATGTTCGGGATCCAGCTGCTCTCGGGGAGCTGTTTCGTGGTCACGATGAAGCTGCCCTCGGGCTGGGGGCCCTTGAACTGCCGCAGCAGGAACGCGGTGAGTCCGACCGCCACGGAGTTGAGCATGATCGTGGAGATGACCTCGCTGACCCCGCGGTAGGCGCGGAGCACGCCCGCGATGCCGGCGTACAGCGCGCCCGCGACCATCCCCGCGATGATCGCCAGCGCGGTGTTGAGGTAGCCCGAGACCCACGCCTCGCCGCCGACGACCGCTGCGACCAGGGCCGCCACCAGGAACTGGCCCTCCACACCGATGTTGAACAGGTTCATCCGGAACCCGATCGCCACCGCGATGCCGGAGAGGTAGAAGATCGTCGTCTTGTCGATGATGTTGGACAGGTTGCGGCGCTCGGGCCACTGCAGGATCTGGTCCCAGACCGCGCCCACCGGGTCTCCGGCCGCGATCAGGATCAGGCTGATGATCCCGAACGAGATGAGGAGTGCCAGGAACGGCGCGATCATCCCGAGACCCAGCCTCAGCACGCGGACGTTCATGCCTCGTCCCCCGCTCCGGTCATCGCCGATCCGAGCTGCTCGGGTGTCACCTTGGTCGGGTCGAAGGTGCCGACCAGGCGGCCCCGCAGGATCACCTCGATCCGGTCGGACAGGCCGATCAGCTCGTCCAGGTCCGCCGAGATCAGCAGCACGCCGAGCCCCTCACGACGGGCGTTCTTGATGTGCTGCCAGATCGCGCCCTGGGCGCCGACGTCGACGCCGCGGGTCGGGTGGGCGGCGATCAGCAGGATCGGGTCGCCGCTCATCTCGCGGCCCACGATGAACTTCTGCTGGTTGCCGCCGGAGAGCGCCCTGGCCAACACGTTGGGCCCGGGGGTGCGGACGTCGTACTGCTCGATGATCCGCTGGGTGTCCTTGCGAGCCGGGCCGCGGAAGATCAGCCCGTACTTGGCCTGCGGCTCGCGGGTCTGGTGGCCGAGCACGCGGTTCTCCCACAGCGGCGCGTCCAGCAGCAGGCCGTGGCGGTGCCGGTCCTCGGGGATGTAGCCGATGCCGCTCTCGCGGCGCTGCTGGGTCGAGATGGTGGAGATGTCGATGTCCGCGAGGGCGACGGTGCCGGTCGCCTCGGGCCGCATCCCCATGATCGACTCGACCAGCTCCGCCTGCCCGTTGCCCTCGACCCCGGCGATGCCGAGCACCTCACCGCGGTGGATGTCGAAGGAGATGTCCTCGAGCAACGGGCGGCCGTCGACGCTCGGCAGCGCCAGGTCCTTGACCGAGAGGAGGACCGTCGTGGTGACGGTGGAGGCCTCGGTGCTGGGCGAGGGCAGCTCCGATCCGACCATCAGCTCGGCGAGCTGCCGCGAGGTCACGTCCTTCGGCAGCACGGTCTTGACAGTGGTGCCGCGCCGGATCACGGTGATCTCGTCGGCGACGGACAGCACCTCGTCGAGCTTGTGGGAGATGAAGATGACCGACAGGCCTTCGTTCTTGAGCTCGCGCAGGTTGTCGAAGAGCTCGTCGACCTCCTGCGGCACCAGCACCGCCGTCGGCTCGTCGAGGATGACGATCCGGGCGCCGCGGTAGAGGACCTTGAGGATCTCGACCCGCTGCCGGGCGCCGACGCCGAGCTCCTCGACCAGGCGGTCGGGCTTGATGTCCAGCCCGTAGGTGTCGGACAGCTCCTTGATCCGGTCGCGCGCCGCCGCGCCGATGCCGTGCATTCCCTCGGCACCGAGCACGACGTTCTCGAGGACCGTCAGGTTGTCGGCGAGCATGAAGTGCTGGAACACCATGCCGACGCCGGCCTTGATGGCGTCCGACGGCGAGCTCAGCTTGAGCTCGGTGCCGTTGATCTCGATGGTCCCGGAGTCGGGCGGCTGGACGCCGTAGAGGATCTTCATCAGCGTCGACTTGCCGGCACCGTTCTCGCCGACGATCGCGTGGATCGTGCCGCGGCGTACGTCGATGTTGACGTCGTCGTTGGCGATCACGCCGGGGAACCGCTTGCCGATGCCGCGGAGGCGTACGGCCACGTCGCCAGGTGGGGCTTCGGGTGCCGCAGGGGCTTCTGTGCTCGTCACGACGTTGTGACCTCCTCAGTTGGCGACTGCATGGCGACCGCAGGACCCGTGGGCGGTACTGCGGTGAGGCTACAAGTGAAAGGGGTCCGCGGGCACGCAACCTGCGCGCGCCCGCGAACCCCGTTCATGGGTTCAGCGTCAGGGAGTGGTCGGAACCTCGATCTCCCCGTCGATGATCTGCTGCTTGTAGTCGTCGAGATCCCCGGTGATGTCGTCGATGTGACCACCCGTCGTGGAGTAGCCCACGCCGTCGACCGAGAGGTCGTAGCGGGTGACGCCCGTGGGCACCTCGCCGTTGGCGACTCCCTCGAGGTAGTTGTAGACCGCGACGTTCACGTTCTTCAGCATCGAGGTGAGGATCACGTCCGCGACCGCCGGGTCGGCGGTGACGGCCTGGTCGGAGTCGACACCGATCGCCCAGCCCTCGGCGGCCTGAGCGGCCTCGAAGACACCGCCACCGGAACCACCGGCAGCGTGGTAGACCACGTCGGCGCCGGCGTCGAACATGCCCTCGGCCGCGGTCTTGCCCTTGGCCGGGTCACCGAAGCCGGAGAAGTCCGGCGGCTGGGTGAGGTAGGTCGACTCGATCTCGATGTCGGGGTTCACGGCCTGCGCACCCGCGATGTAGCCGGCTTCGAACTTGTTGATGAGCGGGGTCTCCACGCCGCCGATGAAGCCGATGTGACCGGCCTCGGACTTCAGCGCTGCCGCCGCACCGACCAGGAACGAGCCCTGCTCCTCGGCGAACACCAGGTTGGCGATGTTGTCGCCCACGGCGACCTCGTCGTCGATGATCGCGAAGTTCACGTCGGGGTACTCCGGCGCGACCTTGGCCACCGAGGCCGAGTAGGCGAAGCCGACCGCGATGATCGTGGTGTAGCCGTTGTCGGCGAACGTGCGGAGCCGCTCCTCGCGCGCCGCCTCGTCCTCGCCGTCCTCGGCCTCGGCCTCGTCGGACTCGACGCCGAACTCCTCGACGGCCTGGTCCAGACCAGCCGCTGCGGAGTCGTTGAACGACTGGTCACCGCGGCCACCGACGTCGTAGGCCATGCCGACCTTGACGTCGCTGGCGCCGCCGCCTCCGTTGTCTCCGCCGCCGTCGCCACCGTCATCGCCGTCGTCACCGCAAGCGGTGAGGGCGAGGACCATCGCGCTGAGCGCGGCTGCGAGCCTGTAACTGCGTCGCAAGACGCCTCCTTGGGTCACTCATGAGCGCTCGATGCCGAGCGCACGATTGGGAGAACACTAGGACAAGCCGGACTGGTGGCAAGGCATATCGACAATCGTTACCGTCTCGATAGGGCAACGAATCGGGTCAGGGTGCGGCGAGCGCTCCCATGACCGCCTCGGCCTGGACCCGCGCGCCGATCCCGATGGCCCGTTCGTCGACCCGGAAGTCGCCCTGGTGGAGGTCGTACGTCGGCCCGCCGGGCGTGCGGGTGCCGAGCCGGAACATGGCGCCGGGGACCTGCTCGAGCATCCACCCGAAGTCCTCGCCGCCGAGGCTCTGGGGCACGCTCACCTGTCCCTTCACCCCGAGCACGCGCAGCACCGCAGCGGCCAGCACGGCGTTGGACGACGGCTCGTTGACCACCGGCGGCACACCCTGCAGGTAGTCGACGGTGGGAGTCAGGCCGTAGGGCCGGACGATGTCGATGACCGCCTCGCGGATGATCGGCTCGCACTGGGCCCAGGCCACGGCATCGAGGATCCGCACCGTGCCCGCGGCCATGCCGCCCTCGGGGATCACGTTGGGGGCCGCACCGGCTCGCAGGATGCCCCATACGACGCTCACCCCGGCCCGCGGGTCCATCCGGCGGCTGAGCACGGCCGGCAGCTCGCTGGTCACCTTGGCCAACGCGAACGTCAGGTCGCCGGTGAGGTGCGGTCGCGAGGTGTGGCCGCCGGTGCCCTCGAGCCAGACCTCGATCCGGTCGGCGGCGCTGGTCAGCGCTCCCGCCCGCAGCCCGACCTTGCCGACGTCGACAGCGGGGTCGCAGTGCAGCGCGAACACGCGCTCGACCCCCTCCAGCGCACCCTGGGCGATCAGGTGCTTGGCGCCGCCCGGCATCACCTCCTCGGCCGGCTGGAACAGCAGCCGCACGGTGCCGCGGAGCTCGCCGCGCTCGTGGACCTCGGCCAGCGCCAGCGCGGCGCCGACCATCGCGGAGACGTGGACGTCGTGACCGCAGGCATGGGCGACGTCCGGGACGGCACTGCGCCACGGGTCGTCGGTGCGATCGGGGATCGGCAGGGCGTCCATGTCGGCGCGGAGCGCGATCACTCGCTCGCCCTCCCCCAGCTCGGCGAAGAACCCGCTCCGCGGCATCCGGGTGACCCGCCAGCCGGCCTGCTCCAGCCGGTGGGCCGCGAGCTCGCTGGTGCGCGACTCTCCCCAGGCGAGCTCGGGGTGCCGGTGGATCTCGCGGCGGAGCTCGACCAGCTCGTCGTCGTACTTGTCGACGACGGCCTCGATCAGCTGGGTCGTGGACGTGGACATCGGGCCTGAGCCTAGTCGCCGTCGAGACGGACCGTGGGCCCCGTCCGAGTCGGACGGGGCCCACGGGATGCTGCTGGTGGTGCGCTGTGATCAGCGTCGGATGCGGATCACCTTGCCGGCGGGCGGCTCCTCCTCGCCGGGGAGCGCCTGGATGGTGGCGTAGATGTCGCCGTTGGAGCGGATCTCGACGTCGGCCGGGAGCGCGGCAGACAGGTAGCCCTTCGGCTCACCGCCGGGCTTGACCTGGGAGATGCGGCCGCGGAACAGCTCGGCGACGTACATCTTGCCGGTCTTGCCGACCGCGAGCCCGGTCGCGCTGAGCAGCCCGGAGACGACCCGCTTGACCTTCCCGGTCTTCGGGTCGACGCGGTAGATCGACGCGCGCGCACCGAGGCTCGGGTCCTCCGGACCGCCGGGCAGCGTGGTGACGTAGAGCTTGCCGTCGGGGCCGACCTCGACGTCGGTGGGCACCGCCTCGGTGATGAGCGTCAGCCCGACCACGCACTCGGGCAGCTCGTTCGCCTCGGCAGCCGCCTCGGTGATCACGACGGGCTGCGGGGGCAGCACTGCCAGCGTGGACAGCCCACCGTTGCGGCCGTACTTGAGGATGTCGTTGCCGGCCGCGTCGGCGATGTAGGTGACGCCGTCGGCCTGGGCCGTGGCGTAGGGGTGGGACTCCACGATCCCGGTGTAGGACTGGAGGAAGGGCGGGACCTCGCACTCGGCGGGCAGGTCCTGGATGCCGTAGGTGTTGCCGGCGTCGGGATTCCTGTTCTCCTCGTACTTCCACAGGTCCGCCAGCTTGCGGACCTTGCCCTTCTTGCCGATGCCCATCAGCGCGGTCGCCGGCGCACCCTGGCCCTCCTCCTCGGGCAGGAACGTCGTCGCGAAGCGCAGGGTGCCGTCGTCGACCGACACGGCGCCGACCTCGGTGCCGGGCACGGGCGCGGCGTAGACCACCTGCGGGTTCTTGCCGGGCCGCTTGGCGTTCAGGATGCCGGCGAAGTTCTGGCTGTAGAACACGGTGCCGTCGTCCGCAACGGCGAGGCTCAGCGGGCTGAGCAGGTCCTTGGCGACGGTGTTCGGGTTCGGCTTGGCGACCGGGTCGTCGGCGCCGGCCGGCCCGCCGAGCGCGGTGCCGGCGAGGGCGACGGCCGCGACGGCCGCCACCAGATGCTTGCGGTGCATGTGGGTTCCTCCAGATGACTCATTCGTTGATGACGCCTTGAGAATCCCCGTCCCGACGTCCCGAGCACATGAGAAGGGTGTCCCGACGAGTCGGGACATGGGCGCGACCTAAGCACGGTTCTTGTCCCGTGTCCGGCGAATACCGGAGTCATCCCCCAGGTTGGTCGTGGGCTGCCAGGATCCGGTCGGCCGCCACCGTGGCGGGCAGCTCGCCGGACAGCACCTGCTCGCGCACCTCGTCCCGGACCGCGCGGACGGCGGGCGAGTGCCGCAGCCGCTGCTCCAGCTCGTCACGGACCAGCGCCCAGGTGAAATCGAGCTGCTGCTCCGCCCGCTTTGCCGCCAGCCCGTCGGCACCGAGGTGCTCGCGGTGGTCGAGCACGCGCTGCCACAGCTCCTCGACGCCCACGTCGGTGAGCCCCGAGCAGGTGACGACCGGTGGCGCCCACTCCCCCTTGCCGTGCACCAGCCGGAGCGCGCCGGCCAGCTCGCGCGCCGCGGCCCGCGCCTCCTGCTCCCGGTCGCCGTCGGCCTTGTTGACCGCGATCACGTCGGCGATCTCGAGGATGCCCTTCTTGATGCCCTGCAGCTGGTCACCGGTACGGGCCAGGGTGAGGAACAGGAACGTGTCGACCATCCCGGCGACGGTGACCTCGGACTGACCGACGCCCACGGTCTCGACCAGCACCACGTCGTACGCCGCCGCCTCGAGGACGGTCATCGCCTGCACGGTCGCTCGGGCCACCCCACCGAGGGTGCCCGCGGACGGCGAGGGTCGGACGAAGGCGTTCGGGTCGTTCGCCAGCCTGGCCATCCGGGTCTTGTCGCCGAGCACGGAGCCGCCGGTCCGGATCGAGCTCGGGTCGACTGCCAGCACGCCCACCCGGTGGCCGGCTGCGGTGAGCCGGGTGCCGAGCGTCTCGATGAAGGTCGACTTGCCGACGCCCGGGACCCCGGAGATCCCGACCCGGACCGCCTTACCCGCGTCACCGGCGAGCTCGGTCAGCAGCTCCCTCGCCGCGTCGCGGTGCGCACGCTTAGACGACTCGACGAGCGTGATCGCCCGCGCCACCGAGGCCCGCTTCCCGGCTCGGATGCCCTCGACCAGCGCTGCGACGTCAGTCATGGGGTTTCGAGGCTCGTCGCTGG
>DASTDJ010000027.1:0-5622 GCA_035710425.1 Nocardioides sp. | reverse complement strand
GGGCCTGGTCGCGCGCGGGGCGTGCGGCCGGTGGTCTGTCGGAGCGCTCATGAGTAGCTCCTCCTCGTGTCCGGCGGGGGCACCGTGGCCCCCTTGTACTCGACGGGGATGCCGCCGAGCGGGTAGTCCTTGCGCTGGGGGTGGCCCGGCCAGTCGTCGGGCATCAGGATCCGGGTGAGGGACGGGTGGCCGTCGAACACGATCCCGAACATGTCGAACGTCTCGCGCTCGTGCCAGTCGTTGGTCGGGTAGATCGCGACCGTCGACGGGATGTGGGGGTCGGAGTCGGGCGCGGTGACCTCGAGCCGGATCCGGCGGTTGTAGGTCATCGAGGTCAGGTGGTAGACCGCGTGCAGCTCGCGCCCACGGTCGTCGGGGTAGTGCACCCCGCTGACGCCCGAGCAGAGCTCGAAGCGCAGCGCCGGGTCGTCGCGCAGCTTGCGGGCGACCTCGAGGAGGTTCTCGCGCTGCACGTGGAACGTGATCTCGCCGCGGTGGATCACCACGTCGGCGATCAGGGTCTCGAGGGCGTCGGCCACCTCGTCGTACCAACCGCCGTAGGGGCGAGCGGCGCTCCCGGGAAAGATCACCGGGGCGACCAGGCCGCCGTAACCGCTCGTGTCGCCGCTGCCGCTGGCGCCGAACATGCCGGTACGCCGGCCGACCTCGCGGACCTCGCCAGGCGCGGCGGGGAGGTTCTCCGGAGACTGCTCGACTGCGGGCTGCTCGGGTGCCTTGTCGTTGTCGGTCACCGCAGCAGGCCCTTCATCTCCGAGGTGGGCAGCGCCTTGAGCGCCTCGCCCTCGAGCTCCTCGATCTGGGCGGTGCGGTTGGCGCCGAGCTTGGCGTGCTGGACCTGGTCGTGCAGCTTGAGGATGGCGTCGATCAGCATCTCCGGCCGAGGCGGGCAGCCGGGGAGGTACATGTCGACGGGGACGACGTGGTCGACGCCCTGGACGATGGCGTAGTTGTTGAACATCCCGCCGCTGCTGGCGCAGACACCCATGGCCAGCACCCACTTCGGGTTGGGCATCTGGTCGTAGATCTGGCGGAGCACCGGCGCCATCTTCTGGCTGACCCGCCCGGCCACGATCATCAGGTCGGCCTGGCGCGGGCTGGCCCGGAACACCTCCATGCCGAAGCGGGCCAGGTCGTACTTCGGGCCGCCGCTGGTCATCATCTCGATCGCGCAGCAGGCCAGGCCGAACGTCGCCGGCCAGAAGCTGGCCTTGCGCATGTAGCCGGAGAGCCCCTCCACGGAGGTCAGCAGCACTCCGCTCGGCAGCTTGTCCTCGATACCCACGTCAGTCCTCCCCTAGCGTCCGTCAGTCCCAGTCCAGGCCGCCGCGGCGCCACACGTAGGCGTAGGCGACGAACACGGTGACGATGAAGATGACCATCTCGATCAGACCGAAGAGCTGCATCGCGTCGAACTGCACGGCCCAGGGGTAGAGGAAGATGATCTCGATGTCGAAGACGATGAAGAGCATCGCGGTGATGTAGTACTTCACCGGGAACCGGCCGCCGCCGACCGGCTGCGGGGTGGGTTCGATGCCGCATTCGTACGAGTCGAGCTTGGCGCGGTTGTAGCGGCGCGGGCCGACCAGCAGGCTGACGCCCAGCGAGCCGACGGCGAACAACGTCGCGAGGAGGGCCAGCGCCAGCACCGGGGTGTAGAGCTCCATCCCAGGCCTTCCTTTCCGGTCCGATCACCCGAGCAGCACGCCGATCGGAGGGCGTCCGATTGTGACTTTGTGAACGGAATCACGAACGGCGTGAGCCACAGTCTGCCACTCCTCGGCACGGTGGCAACACCCGGTCCCCGTGACTCGAAAAGCCGCTCTCACCTGCGCATTTAACGCACGGAAACGTTGTGTATTTAGGGGTGCTAGGCGGTCGCGCGGTGCAGGGCGACGATGCCGCCGGAGAGGTTGCGCCACTCGGGGCGCTGCCAGCCGGCCGCGGCGATCAGCTCGGCGAGGGCCGGTTGGTCAGGCCAGGCGCGGATCGACTCCGCGAGGTAGACGTAGGCGTCCGGGGAGGACGAGACCGCCCGGGCGACGGCCGGGAGGGCGCGCATGAGGTACTCGACGTAGACGGTCCGGAACGGCGCCCAGGTCGGGCGGCTGAACTCGCAGACCACGAGGCGGCCCCCGGGCCGGGTCACCCGCCGCATCTCCCGGAGCCCGGCGAGCGGGTCGACGATGTTGCGCAGCCCGAAGGAGATCGTGACTGCGTCGAAGCTGCCGTCGGCGAAGGGCAGCTGGGTGCCGTCGCCGGCCGTGAACGGCAGCGTGGGCCGGGCCTCCTTGCCCACCTTGAGCATCCCGATCGAGAAGTCGCACGGCACCACCACGGCCCCACGATCGGCGAACGGGACGCTCGAGGTGCCGGTGCCGGCGGCGAGGTCGAGCACCCGGTCGCCGTACTGCGCGTCGACGGCCTCGCTCACCTCCCGGCGCCAGCGCCGGTCCTGACCCATCGAGAGGACGTCGTTGGTCACGTCGTAGCGTCGCGCGACCGCGTCGAACATCCGACGTACGTCGGTCGGTTGCTTGTCGAGCTCCGCGCGGGTCACGCGCCGAGGGTACGGGGGCGCGAGAGCCACAGGTCACACCAGGCAACCAAATGGGCGCCGTTCGCGTCACCTACGTACCACCACATCGAGAAACCCAGGAAGAAGGCCATGAACATCGCCCGCCGACTCGCGCTCACCGTCGTGATCGCCGCCCTGCTCTCGGCCGTCGCCTTCGGCACCGGTTGGGCACTCCGGCCCTCCGACGAGCCGGACCGCGAGGATCGGCCGGCGACTGCCGGGTCCACCATCGAGCCGGAGGACGAGGCGCCGAGCACCGAGACGCCGCGTCCACCGAAGGAGACGACCGGGCCGGATGACGAGGAGGCCGGGCTCACCCCTGGGCCGGCTCTTCTCCAGCCCGGTGACGAGAGCGCCGAGGTGAAGGACCTGCAGGCCCGCCTCAAGCAGATCGACTGGTTCGAGGCCGACGTCACCGGCTTCTACGGCGAGGTGACCACCGAGGCGGTGCGCGGCTTCCAGGCCAAGCGCGAGATCCCGGTGACCGGCGAGGTCGATCAGCGGACCCTGAACCGGCTGCACGGCATGACCACCGAGCCCACGCAGGCCGAGCTGACCAACCAGCTCGGCGACAACGTGCCCGGCGCGCTGGACCCACGGTGCACCACCGGTCGGGTGCTGTGCGTCGACAAGTCCAGCCAGACCCTGCGCTGGGTGGTCGACGGCGAGGTGCAGAAGACGTTCGACGTCCGCTTCGGCGGTGAGTTCACGCCGACCCGCGAGGGCGCCTTCTCCGTCTCGTACAAGAGCCGCGACCACGTCTCGAGCCTCTACGACACCTCGATGCCGTTCGCGATGTTCTTCTCCGGGGGCCAGGCCGTGCACTACTCGCCGGACTTCGCGGCGGTCGGCTACGCCGGCGCTTCACACGGCTGCGTGAACGTCCGCGACTACGAGGGCATCGCGTGGCTGTTCGACCAGGTGCAGGTCGGCGACACGGTGATCGTCTACTGGTCCTGAAGGGACTCCAGGATCTCGACGGCGTCGTCTGCCGACAGCCCGGACCCGAAGATCTCCAGGGTCCGGTCGCCGTCGCCCAGCTGGCACTGGACGGCGGCGGGGTCGGCCGAGTCGTCGACCGGCTGGCCCTCGGGCACCACCTGCTGCCAGTAGAGGTCGCAGACGGCGTCGCCCACCCGGCGCAGCTCGTAGATCGAGCGCTCGAGCTGGAGCAGCTCGGGGTCGATCGGCGGACCGTGCGGGTCGAAGAGCCCGGGGGCGGTGTCGAGCACCGTCACCGTTGCCTGCGCGGTGCCGTCGTCGCTGGCGTAGCCGCGGATCGCCGCCGGCTCGCCGAAGATCTCCTCGAGCCCGCCGATCGCCGACTCCTGGATCTCGGCGACCCGGCCGGCGTACTCCTCCGCCTCGGGCCCACCGGCCTCGTCGGCGACGTCTTCGGCCACCAGGCCGTGGGGCAGCGTGTCGGGCAGGACGATCTCGGTGGCCTGCTGCTCCTCCTCGTCGCCGGTCGCCTTCGGCAGCGCGATCCCGAACGCCGCGACCGCGCCGAGCAGGACCACGCCGGTCAGCGCGCCGGCCACCTGGGCACTCCGGTCGCTCATGACAGCTCCTCCCAGACCTCGTCGGTGGCATCCACGACCTCGTCGAGGTCGGGCTCCTGCGTCCCGAGGACCCGGACGGTGAGGTCACCATGCGTCCGTTGGCAGAGTACGGCGACCGGTGCCGGGGCGTCCGCCCCCTCCTCCGCCGGCTCGGGGTTGCGCGTGACCAGGCACGTGACGTCGCCCTCGTCCACGAGCTCGTTCAGGGGCGCGGAGAGGCCGAGGGCCTCCGGGTCGTCGAACCCCGTCGGCAGCGGCGGCCCCGACTCCGCCTCCACCGCGGTGACGACCAGCGGGGAGTCGGACTCCCGGCCGTAGAGCGCGGTGACCGCGTCGGCGCCGTCGTAGGCATCGGACACCCGGTCGTCGTTGTAGTCGTAGAGGTCGCGCGCTCGCTCGGAGTCGTCCACTGCGAGGCCGCCCACCTCGTCGGGCAGCTCGAGGTCGTCGTCACTGAGGAACCGCTCGGCCGCCAGGCCGGCGCCGACGATGATCGCGACGACGAGGCAGCCGCCGAGGATGCGCAGCACGAACGGGAGCCCGGTCCTGCCGGCGGGTGGCGTCGTCGCCCCCGTCGCTGGTTCGGACATGTGTTTCTCCTCTCGTGCCGCCGTTCCCGACTGCGGGCCGGGGCGGCGATACGGCTAGTCTCGACGCGTGACGATCGGTGTCCCCTCCGGCGAGCTCGGAGACTCCTCAGCTCCACTGGTCGTCCGCACCGTATCGCTGGACGTCGACGACCTCGGCGCCCTGGTCGACCTGCTGCCGGCCGACCACCCCGTCGCGTGGGTACGCCGCGGCGAGGGCCTCGTGGGCTGGGGCCAGGCCGCCCGGGTCACCACCGCCGGCGCGACCCGGTTCGCCGACGCCGACAAGTGGTGGCGCGAGACGACCGCCCGGGCGGTGGTCCGCGACGAGGTCGAGGAGCCCGGCACCGGCCTGGTCTGCTTCGGCGCGTTCGGCTTCGCCGACGAGCCCGGCGACTCCGCCCTGGTGGTGCCGGCGTACGTCGTGGGGCTGCGCGGCGACCGCGCCTGGCTGACCACCATCGCGGCCGACGGCCAGGACCGCCTCGACCCCTCGATGGACCGGGTCGACCCGCCGCGCCCGCCCGCCGGCGTGCGCTTCGTCGACGGCGCCCTCAACGGCGACCAGTGGATGTCGGTCGTCGCCGACGCGGTCTCCCGGATCGGCGAGGGCGCGCTGGAGAAGGTCGTCCTCGCCCGTGACCTGGTCGCCACCGCCGACGAGCACATCGACGTCCGCTGGCCGCTGCGCCGCCTGACCGAGACCTACCCGATGTGCTGGACGTTCCACGTCGACGGCCTCTTCGGCGCGACCCCCGAGATGCTGGTGCGCCGCGAGCGCGGCCTGGTCACCTCGCGGGTGCTGGCCGGCACGATCCGGCGGACGGGCGACGACGCCCGCGACCTCTCGCTGGCCGCACGGCTGGCCCGGTCGTCG
>DASTDJ010000026.1:0-16295 GCA_035710425.1 Nocardioides sp. | reverse complement strand
GCCCGCGATGTTGCTTGCGGTCACGGCGCAGGTGACCCGCGTTCCGAGGTCGGTCGCCGACAGGGTGTAGCGACGCTCGGTGGCGCCGGCGATCGGGGTGCCGTCGCGCAGCCAGCGGTAGGCGACGTCCACGTCGGCCGGGTCCCACACCCCGGGGCTAGCCCGGAGCACCCGGTCGAACATCGGCTGGCCCGTCACCTGCGGCGGCGTCACGTTGACGACGTCGGCCGCGGCATGTGCCGGTGACGCGAGCAGACCGCCCAGCAGCAGCAGGGCGATGACGGAGACGCGCCCTATGCCCAGAGCTGGCCCTCGAGCCGGTCCTCGGCCTCGTCGATGGTGCCTTCGTAGGCCCCCGTGGAGAGGTACTTCCAACCGCCGTCGGCGACCACGAACGCGATGTCGGCGGGCTCGCCGGCCTTCACGGCCTTGGCCGCCTGGCCGAGCGCGGCGTGCAGGATCGCGCCGGTGGAGATGCCCGCGAAGATGCCCTCGAGCTCGAGCAGCTCACGCGTGCGTCGTACGGCGTCGCGTGGGCCGACAGAGAACCGGGAGTCGATCAGCTCGGCGTCGTAGAGCTCGGGCACGAAGCCCTCGTCGAGGTTGCGCAAGCCGTAGACCAGCTCGCCGTACCTCGGCTCGGCGGCGACGATGCGCACCTCGGGCTTGGTCTCGCGGAAGAACCGGCCGACGCCCATCAGGGTGCCGGTGGTCCCGAGGCCGGCGACGAAGTGGGTGATGCTCGGCAGGTCGGCGAGGATCTCGGGGCCGGTGCCGTCCTGGTGGGCGAGCGCGTTGGCCTGGTTGCCGTACTGGTACAGCATCACCCAGTCGGGGTGCTCCGCGGCGATCTGCTTGGCCACCCGGACCGCCTCGTTGGAGCCGCCCGCGGCCGGCGAGGACACGATCTCGGCGCCCCACATCCGGAGCAGCTGACGCCGCTCCTCGCTGGTGTTCTCGGGCATCACGCAGACGATGCGGTAGCCCTTCAGCTGGGCGGCCATCGCCAGCGAGATGCCGGTGTTGCCGGACGTGGGCTCGAGGATCGTGCAGCCGGGTCGGAGGCTGCCGTCCTTCTCCGCCTCCTCGATCATCCGCAGCGCCGGCCGGTCCTTGATCGAGCCCGTCGGGTTGCGGTCCTCGAGCTTGGCCCACAGCCGCACCTCGGGCGTCGGGGAGAGCCGGGGAAGACCCACCATCGGCGTGCCGCCGACGGAGGCGAGGAGGTTGTCGAACCTCATCCGCCAGCGACGGCTGGCAGCACGACGACCTGGTCGCCGTCGCTCAGCTCGGCCTCGAGGCCACCGATGAAGCGGACGTCCTCGTCGTTGACGTAGACGTTGACGAAGCGGCGCAGGTCGCCGTCGTCGATCAGCCGCTCCTTGATGCCCGGGTGGTTGGCCTCGAGGTCGTCGATCAACGCTGCCAGGCTGGCGCCCTCCCCGGAGACGGCCTTCTCGCCGGCGGTATAGGTGCGCAGGATGGTCGGGATCCTGACCTCGATGGTCATGGGTGATGCTCCTCAGGTCGCTTCAGTCGGCAGGAAGCGCGGGTACGACGTCCACCTCTTCCTCGGTCACCACGCCGTCCACGATCCTGTACGACCTGAACTCCACCGGGCCGTCGTTATTCCCGTGCTGACGGGTGCTCACCAACACATAGTGTGCCCCTGGTTCGCTCGCGAGGCCGATGTCGGTCACAGAGGGATACGCCTCGGTCGCCGTGTGTGAGTGGTAGATCACGATCGGTTCCTCGTCGCGGTCGTCCATCTCGCGGTAGAGAGCGAGCAGGTCGCTGGAGTCGAACTCGTAGAAGGTGGGGCTGCCGGCGGCGTTCACCATCTCGATGAACCGCTCCGGACGGTCGCTGCCCTCCGGCCCGGCGACCACCCCGCACGCCTCGTCGGGATGGTCCCGCCTGGCGTGCGCGACGATCGCGTCGTACGTCGCCTGCGCGATGGTCAGCGTCACTGCTTCTTGGACCTGT
The DNA here is from genome assembly GCA_035710425.1 of Nocardioides sp. Classification (GTDB taxonomy): domain Bacteria; phylum Actinomycetota; class Actinomycetes; order Propionibacteriales; family Nocardioidaceae; genus Nocardioides. Next base: position 14,309 of record DASTDJ010000026.1, on the reverse strand, counting down.
CGCAGGTGAACTCGGCCACGACGTCGATCGTGTCGCCACCGGTGGAGGTCAGCGTCACGTCGACCGCCGCGCTCTTGCCGTGCTTGTCGATGTCGAGGGACTCCGCGTCGGCGGGGTCGCTCGAGTAGGCGACGCCGTCGGCCGACAGGGTCACGCTCCCCTTGAACTCGGCGCCGGGGCTGTAGACGGCCAGCCGGTTGCTCTGGTCGGTGAGCGTGTAGACGGCGTTGGGACCCGGGTCGTCGGCGGGCTTGCCGCCCGTGCGGACCTGGGCCTCCCCCTGCCACTCGGCCTCGTAGGCGCCGGTGGTGCTCGCCTCGGCGGTGCAGTCGGCGATCTTGGCGGGCTTGCGCTCCTCCTCCGGGGGCTCGCTGCTGGGCGCTCCTGACGTCGGCTCTCCGGCCTTCTCCTCGTCCGTGCCGCCGTCGTCGTCACTGCATCCCGCGGCTGCCAGGATCAGGCAGATCGCGGGCACGATCATCAGGAGTCGCCTCATGGGGGCGAGTCAATCATCGGGCCCGAAACCCCGCGGTCGAGGTCTCACCAATTTGGCCTTTTCTCAGACACCTCCTCAGGCGAGGGCCCGGACCAGCGTCTCCTGGAGGTAGCCGACCCAGTCGTAGATGTCGTGCGCCTGGGCCCGCGGGTCGTCGTCGGGCAGCGCCTCCCAGTAGTCGTCGTCGTCCTGCTCGACACCGAGCCGGGTGGCCAGCGCGAGCCGCAGGTCGGTGAACGAACGCATCCAGGTCTCGGCGGTGGGCCGGTCGAGCTCGACGTCGATCATCAGCCCGTCCTCGTCGAGCTGCGGAGGCAGCCCGGCCTCCTCGAGACCGTCGATGATGACGCAGGCCGCGGTCGCCTTGCCGTCGCGCAGCGTGGCCTCGGTGAAGCGGCGGAACTCGGCCGCCGCCTCCTCGTCGTCGGAGTACGCCGTCGGGAACAGCCGCGCGAGCACGGGGTCCTCCGGCGCGGCGGTCGGCCCGGAGAAGTCCATCAGTGCCTCGAACGGGTCCTGCCCGTGCGGCACCGCCTCCTCGTTGCGCAGGAGCTCGACCAGCTGGGAGGCGAGCGAGCGCAACAGGTCGGCCTCGAAGCCGGTGAAGTTCGCGATCACCAGGCCGCTGCGGCGGTGCTTGGCGAAACCGCTCATTCCGACCTGCTGAGCGTGGCCCACAGGCCGTACTCGTGCATCGCCTGGACGTCGCGCTCCATCTCCTCGCGCGAGCCGGTACTGACCACCGACTTGCCGTCCTGGTGCACCTCCATCATCAGCTTCTCGGCCTTCTTCTTGTTGTAGCCGAAGTACTTCTGGAAGACGTAGGTGACGTAGGACATCAGGTTGACCGGGTCGTTCCACACGATGGTGACCCACGGGGTGGCGAGGACCGTCATCTCGTCAGAAGTGAGATCGGGTTCGACCTCTACCGGGCTCGGCGCTGACACGTTGCCATGGTGGCACACTGCCGAGCGTGACCGACTTGGACGTACGCCTCGACGACGGCGCCCTCTGGCTGACCATGAACCGGCCCGAGCTGCTCAACGCGATGTCGCCGGAGATGAGCGACGCGCTGGCGTCGTACGCCGAGAACGCCGTCAGCGACGACGACGTGCGCGTGGTGGTGCTGACCGGGGTCGGGGAGGCGTTCAGCGCCGGCGCCGACATCTCGGGCGAGAACGCCCACGAGAACTTCGACGTGCGAGCCCTGGACCTGGCCAACCGGATCATCCGGTCGATCGTCAACCTCGACAAGCCCGTCGTGGCCGCCGTCAACGGGGTCGCGGCCGGCGTCGCGTGCTCGGCCGCCCTCGCCGCCGACATCGTCGTGGCGAAGGAGTCCGCCACGTTCCTGCTCGCCTTCGCCCGGATCGGCCTGATGCCCGACGGCGGGGCCACGGCTACCGTCGCGGCGTCGATCGGGCGGGCCCGGGCGATGCGGATGGCGCTGCTCGCCGAGCCCCTCTCGGCACAGGAGGCGTACGACGCCGGACTGGTCACGCACGTGGCCGCCGAGGACGAGTACGACGACCTCGTGACCAAGATCGTCCGGCGGCTCGCGTCCGGCCCGCCCCTCGGCTACGCAGCGACAAAGAAGGCGATCAACGCCGCGACCCTGACGCAGCTCGATGACGCGCTGGAGCGCGAGCGGGCCGGGCAGACCGTGCTGCTGCGGACCGCCGACGTGGCCGAGGGCCTGCGGGCCTTCTCGGGGCGCCGCCGCCCGTCGTTCCGCGGCGATTGACACGGGTCAGCGACACCATTTCTCGGCGATCGCGCGGATCACCTTGAGGTTGCGGTTGGTGGCCACGCCGAGCTGCTTCTCGATGGTGGCGTTGCTCAGCTTCGCGTGGTGGTAGGGGTCGGTGATGACCAGGTGCACGGCCCGACCGCGCACCCGAGCCACGTCGCGGTCGGTGCTGAGCGCCTCGATCTCCCGGGCCAGCGCCGCGGTCGGCTCCTTCTTGAGCAGCGACACGTAGTGGGTGCCGGGGTGCCCGTCGGCGACGTCCTCGGCCTCGTCGGCGATCGCGCACAGCTCGGCCGGGGTGAACACGACGGTCGACACCTCGAACCCTCGGTCCGCCAGGTACGCCGACTCGAGGGCGTCCTCGATCCGCTCCCGCGAGCGCATCCGGCTCTCGAACCTGACGTTGCCCGTGTTGATGTGCGTCGCCACGTCGGAGAAGCCGGCGGCCTCGGTGGCGGCGACGATGTCGGCCTTGGGGAACTTGCGGGTGGGCCCGAGGTTGATCGCCCGAAGAAACCCGAGGTAGGTGGCCATGGAGATACCGTGGATGCCATGGCGGCGGAGGGCAAGTCCGGCGACGGCCGGGCCACCCGGTGGGACAGCCATCGCGAGGAGCGTCGCGGCGAGCTGGTCGAGGCCGCCGTCCGCGCCATCGACCGCGACGGCCCCGACGTGAGCATGACGGCGATCGCCGTCGAGGCCGGTGTCAGCAAGCCGGTGCTCTACCGCTACTTCGCCGACAAGGACCAGCTGCACGCCGCGGTCGGCCAGTGGGGCGCCGACGAGGTGCTCGCCCGCGTCGTACCGCCACTGCTCGCCGACGGGCCGATCCGCAAGCGGATCGAGCGCTGCATGAACGTCTACCTGGCCGCGATCGAGGAGCACCACCAGGTCTTCCTGCTCCTGGTGCGGCACCGCGCGGGCGGAGATCCGCTCGCGGACGGTAAGGCCAAGATCGCCGCGGCGCTGGCCCGGGTCCTCGGCGACGCGCTGCGCAAGCTCGGCATCGACTCCGCCGGGGCGGAGCCGTGGGCCCAGAGCGTGGTCGGACTCGGTCTCACCACCGGCGAGTGGTGGCTCGAGCGCCGCACCATGTCGCGGGCGGCGGTGAGCCGCTACCTGGCGGCGTTCGTCTGGAACGCGCTCGAGGGCGCGACGACCGAGGCCGGACGACCCCTCTCGACGTTCGCGGACCCGGACCCTGCGCCCGTGACCGAGCTGCGCAGAAAGCCTGCGCCTAGCTGATCGAGGCCAGGAACTCGACCGCCTGCGTGTCGATGGCCGCGGTCTCCGTGATCTCGAGCACGGGGTGGACGGTGAAGTCGAACCACGATGCGAACGGCGCCACGTCCTTGGCGATCAGCGACGGGTCGTCCGTCTCGACGACCGCGAACCCACCCTGGCCGTCGACTCTCCCGAGGAACTCCTTGAAGTCCGCCCCTTCGGACGGCGACCACTTGCTGAAGACCTGCAGGGACCGAGCGGCCGACTCCTCGGTCACGGACGGCCTGACTGCCCAGCTGATGACGTACTTCATGACGGCCTCCTAGGGAATGGCGATGGCCTCGGACCTTCGACGCTAGGCCGGGCGCCGACAATGCACATCTCCCGTCGGGGTCATTTTGGGCGCCGGTAATGCGGTCGCACCCGGGCCCTACCCTCGTCGAGGCGAGATCAGCAGCCTGGCAGGAATGCCTGCGACGAGCGAGGCCCCGTGCGGCGTCGTGTCGCCGACCGCCTGCCCACCCGCACCACAACTGAAGACCGGACACGGCAACCGAGAGATCCGCGCGCGACGTACCACCGTGTGGAGTAGGTGAGGAGGCCCGCCGCGCCCTGCGCGGCGGGCCTCTGCCGCTCAGACGGTGGGATCGGGCAGGACCTCGCGGACCTCCTGCTTGCAGCGGCAGGCGACCGCGAGCTTGGCGGCCCACTGCAGGGCGTCCTCGCGAGAGTCCACGTCGACGACCGCGAATCCGCCGATGACCTCCTTGGTCTCCGGGAACGGGCCGTCGGTGACCATCCCGTCGGTGTCCACGATGCTCGCCCGCTGGCTCTCCAGCCCGGCGCCGAAGACCCACACGCCTGCCGCCTCGGCCTCCTCCACCACCGCGATCGCTGCCTTGGCCACATCAGGCAGCTCCTCGTCGGGGATCTTCATCCATCCGTCGTCGAACGAGATCAGGTACCGCGTCATCGCATGACTCCTTGTCCGGGCAGCCTCGACCGGCCGCCTCTCATCTCTTCCACGAACGGGTCGACGTCAACACGACAGGGTGCCGCAGAAATTCTCCGGCGTGGAGCCGTGGGAAGCAGCACCCCGGCACCTAGTCTCGGCGCATGCCCTGCGACTACTGCGGCAAGGAGTTCGACCCGATCTCCACGCGCTGGTTGTGCCCGCACTGCCACATGAAGGCCAATTGCTGCGACGGGGCGCCGCTGAGCGAGTAGCTCAGAGGTTGCCCCGCGCCTCCTGCTCGCGCTCGATCGCCTCGAAGAGGGCCTTGAAGTTGCCCTTGCCGAAGCCGAGCGAGCCGTGCCGCTCGATGAACTCGTAGAACACCGTCGGCCGGTCGCCCATCGGCTTGGTGAAGATCTGCAGGAGGTAGCCGTCCTCGTCGCGGTCGACCAGGATCCGGCGCTTCTTCAGCTCCTCGATCGGCACCCGCACCTCGCCGATCCGGGCGCGCAGCTCCGGGTCGTCGTAGTAGGAGTCGGGGGTGTCGAGGAACTCGATGCCGTTGTCGCGCAGGATGTCGACGCTCCGCAGGATGTCGTTGGTGGCCAGCGCGATGTGCTGGCAGCCGGCGCCGGAGTAGAACTCGAGGTACTCGTCGATCTGCGACTTCTTCTTGGCGACCGCCGGCTCGTTGAGCGGGAACTTCACCCGGTGATTGCCGCTCGCCACGACCTTCGACATCAGCGCGGAGTAGTCGGTGGCGATGTCGTCGCCGATGAACTCGGCCATGTTCGTGAAGCCCATGACCTTGTTGTAGAACTCGACCCACTCGTCCATCCGGCCCAGCTCGACGTTGCCGACGCAGTGGTCGACGGCCTGGAACAGCCGCTTGGGGTGCCCCTCGCGGCGGGCCACCCGGGTCTCCCTCGCCACGTAGCCAGGCAGGTAGGGGCCGTCGTACTTGGAGCGGTCGATCAGCGTGTGGCGGGTCTCGCCGTACGTCGCGATCGCGGCGATCCGGACGGTGCCGTGCTCGTCGGTCTCGTCGTGCGGCTCCTCCAGCACGGTGGCGCCCACCGAGCGCGCGTGCTCGATGCACCTGTCGACATCGGGCACCTCGAGCGCGAGGTCGACGACGCCGTCGCCGTGCCGGCGGTGGTGGTCGAGCACCGGGCTGTCGGGAGTGACGCCGCCGGTGAACACGAACCGCGCACTGCCGGAGCGCAGCACGTACGACTTCGAGTCGCGGCTACCGGTCTCCGGCCCGCGGTAGGCCTCGAGCTGCATGCCCAGCGCGAGCTGGTAGAAGTTCGCGGTCTGGGTGGCGTTGCCGACCACGAAGCAGACCGCGTCCATGGCGGTCACCGGGAACACGTCGCGGCTGGCGTCGTACTCCACCAGTCCGACCAGCTCCTTGAGCTGCTCCAGGGTGAGATCGGCCTTCAGCTCGTCCGGGGTGAGAGTCATGGGCACATGCTGTCGACTGATGACAATCTGTGCAACAGTACGTCGAAACACTGGACAATCTGCCCAGAGTCGGAGGCTCGCGTGGACGATCTGGATCGCACAATGATCGAGCTGTTCGCCCACGAGCCCCGGATCGGCGTCCTCGAGGCCTCCCGGCGGCTGGGCGTCGCCCGCGGCACCGTCCAGGCCCGGATCGACAAGCTGGTCGGCGTCGGGGTGATCACCGGCTGGGGTCCCGAGCTCTCCACGGAGGCACTGGGCTTCCCGGTCACGGCCTTCCTGACCCTGGAGATCACCCAGGGCAAGGGCCACGACGTGGTGGCCGAGCACCTCGCGGAGATCCCCGAGGTCCTCGAGGCCTACACGATCACCGGCACCGGCGACATGTGGTGCCGGGTCGTCTCGCGCTCCAACAGCGACCTGCAGCGGGTGATCGACCGCGTCGTCGGCTTCGCCGGCATCGTCCGCACCTCGACGGTGATGGCGCTGGCCACCCAGGTGCCCTACCGGGTGCTGCCACTGCTGGGGGCGCCGACGGAGGGGTGAGCTGTGGGCGCTTCGGACCGAGCGAACCGACCACAGGTGACCGCCCGGGCGCTCGGTCCTACCTGTGCAGCAGTGCCCCGAGCTGCGACGCGGCCTCGGCCACCAGCGGCCCGGCCGTCGCGGCGTCGAGGTCGCCCAGCGTGACGATGCCGACGCTGGCCTCCAGCCCCTCGACGTCCGGCACCGGCGCGGCCAGGCCCTGGGCGCCGGCCTGCAGCTCGCCCGCGGTCACGACGTACGCCGCACGGTCGTCGACCGGCTCGCGGCCGAGCAGGATCGCCTTGCCGGCGGCGCCCTGGCCGAGCGGGTGCCGCGAGCCCACCCGGTAGCTGACGTGGAAGTCGGTCCACGACGGCTCCACCACCGCGAGAGCCAGGGCCTCCTCGCCGTCGGCGACGGTGAGGTGGGCGGTGCAGCCGACCTCCTCGGCCAACCGGCGCAGCACCGGCGCGGCGATGTCGCGCAGCACCGGCTGCACGGCCGAGGCGAGGTGAAGGATGCCCAGGCCGACGTGCAGCCGCGAGCGGGAGTCGCGGCGTACCAGACCGTGCTGCTCGAGCGTGGTCACCAGGCGGTAGACGACCGTGCGGTTGACCTCGAGCCGGTCGGCCAGCTCGGTCACCGTCAGCCCTCCGGGAGCGCCGGCGAGCACCGAGAGCACCCGCAGTCCGCGGTCCAAGGTCTGTGACGTCTCCGCGGGCATGCGCCGAGACTAGTGCCCCGAGCCGAATGTCCTTGTGCGCTTCGCGCCCATGCCAGCGCTCCGCCGCCTTGCGATGCACACACCCTGAACACGCCAACCACATCACGACTTCCGGCTCGGGGCACGTGCCGATTCCCACTACGGTGACGCCATGCTGACGCCCACGGAGGCCATTGCGGAGATCAACCGCGCCTACGGCCAGTCGGTCGGCTCGGGCACCCACCGCTCCCTGCATGCCAAGGGTCGGTTCTACGCCGGCACGTTCACCGCCACCCCGGAGGCCGCCGAGCTCTGCCGGGCCGGCCACCTGCGGGGCGAGCCGGTACCGGTCTTGGTCCGTTGGTCGAACGGCGGAGGCGACCCCGAGATCCCTGACAAGGGCCCCGACGTCCGCGGCATGGCGGTGTCGTTCCGCCTGCCCGACGGCACCGCCACCGACCTGCTCGCCCAGACCGCTCCGCGCTTCCCGGTCCGCACCCCGGAGGCGTTCGTCGCGATGGTGCGGGCGGCGCAGAACCCGGTCAGGCTGCCGCTGTTCCTGGCCCGCCACCCCAGCGCCGTGCCGGCGCTGGCCGCGAACGCCAAGGCCCGGGCGATCGCGACCCCGGTGAGCTACGCGGAGCCGACGTACTACCCGATCCACGCCTATCGCTGGATCGCGCCCGACGGCCGCGAGTCGTGGGTGCGCTACCGCTTCGTCCCGTTCGCAGGAGAGGCGGACCGGCTGCCCGAGCGCTTCTCCGGACCCAACGTCCTGCAGGACGAGATGGCCGCACGGCTCGACCGCGGAGCGGTCCGGTTCCGGCTCGAGGTCCAGGTGGCCGGCCAGGGAGACGACCCGCACGACCCGATGTCGGTCTGGTCCGGCTCGGGCCGGGTGCTCGACGCGGGCACCATCGAAGTGGTCAGTCGCGACCTGGAGCGGGAGCAGAACGGCGAGGTGGTCGTGTTCGACCCGGCCCGCGTCGTCGACGGGATCGAGCTGTCGGACGACCCGATCCTGCGGTTCCGGCCGGGCGCCTACTCGGCGTCGGTGGACCGCAGGACGCACGGCTAGGACGTACGCCGGATCGCCCACTCGCGCAGCGTGTCGATCCGGGCCTGGAGCTGGTCGGCGTTCGCGACGGCGGCCGCCGGACCGCCGCACTCCTTGCGCAGCGCCGCGTGCGTGATGCCGTGTGCCTGGCCGGTGCGGTGGTGCCAGGCGCCGACCAGTCCGTTGAGCTCGCGGCGCAGCATCGCGAGCTGCTCGTGGGTGGTGAGGGCGGCCACCGAGTCGGGCTCCGGGGCCGCCTTGCGGCGGGACTTGGCCCGGTCGGACTGGCGCTGTGCGAGCAGCTCCCGCATCTGGCCGGGGTCGAGCAGGCCGGGGATGCCGAGGAAGTCCATCTCCTCCTCCGAGCCCACGTGCACCTCGCCCTCGTGGCCGAACTCACCGCCGTCGTAGAGCACCCGGTCGAAGCGGGCCTCCGACCCCAACGCCTCGAAGGGCAACCCGTCCTGGAAGTCGGAGGCCGACTCCCCCGCCTGCGCCTGGGCGAGCAGGTCGCGCTCGGCGGCGAAGATGTCCGCCTCGTCGGTGATCGTGCGGCCGAGCACGTGGTCGCGCTGGACCTCCATCTCGGCGGCGTGCTCGAGCAGCGTCGGCACCGACGGCAGGAACACCGACGCGGTCTCGCCCCGCGCCCGGGCGCGCACGAAGCGACCGACCGCCTGGGCGAAGAACAGCGGGGTCGACGTCGTGGTGGCGTAGACGCCGACCGCGAGCCGAGGGATGTCGACGCCCTCGGACACCATCCGGACCGCGACCATCCAGCGCCGGTCGCCCTCGGTGAACTCCTCGATCTTGCGGGAGCCGGTCTTCTCGTCAGAGAGCACCACCGTCGGCGGCTCGCCCGCAATGCTGCGCAGCAGCTTGGCGTAGGCGCGCGCGGACTCCTGGTCGCTCGCGATCACCAACCCGCCGGCGTCGGGGACGTGCCGACGCACCTCGGTCAACCGCCGGTCGGCGGCCGCCAGCACCTGCGGGATCCACGAGCCGCCCGGGTCCAGGGCGGTGCGCAGCGCCTGCGCCGTGAGGTCCTTGGTGAGCGGCTCGCCGAGCCGGGCGGCGATCTCGTCACCGGCGCGGGTGCGCCACTGCAGGTCGCCGGAGTAGGCCAGGAACAGCACCGGGCGCACGACGTGGTCGGCGAGCGCCTCGGCGTAGCCGTAGGCGTAGTCGGAGACCGATCGCGGGATGCCGTCGGCAGCGGGCGCGTAGCTGACGAACGGGATCGGGTTGACGTCGGAGCGGAACGGCGTACCGGTCAGCGCGAGCCGCCGGGTGGCGGGCTCGAACGCCTCGCGGATGCCCTCGCCCCAAGAAAGCGCGTCGCCCGCGTGGTGCACCTCGTCGAGGATCACCAGCGTCTTGAAGCGCTCGGTCCGGACCCGCATCGCGAGCGGGTTGACCGCGACGCCGGCGTACGTGACCGCGATGCCGAGGTAGTCGCTGGCGATCTTGCCCTTGCCCGCGGAGTACGTCGGGTCGATCGGGATCCCGGCCCGGGCCGCGGCCTCGGCCCACTGGCGCTTCAGGTGCTCGGTCGGGGCGACGACCGTGACCCGGTCGACGATCCGGCGGCCGATCAGCTCGGCGGCGACCGAGAGCGCGAACGTCGTCTTGCCCGCCCCGGGAGTGGCGACGGCGAGGAAGTCGCGGGGCTGGCGACTCAGGTAGTCGTCCATGGCGGCGGACTGCCAGGCGCGCAGGGACGTCGCCGTCCCCCAGGCCGCGCGGTCCGGCCAGGCAGGGGTGAGATTCACTCCGCGCCGTCTCCCGGCTCCCCGGGCTTGAGCGACTCCCAGATCTCTTTGCACTCGGGGCACACCGGGAACTTCTCCGGGGCCCGGCTCGGCACCCACACCTTGCCGCAGAGCGCGACGACGGGGGTGCCCATCACCATGGCCTCGGTGAGCTTGTCCTTCTCCACGTAGTGGGAGAACCGTTCGTGATCCCCGTCCTCGGTCGGGACGGTACGCCGGTCCTCACGGACGTCGGTGCCGGTCGAGAAGCCGATCTGGGTCACAGCACCACTCTATGTCCCTCCAGGACGGCCGCGGGGTCAATGGGGTCACCGCCACCGGGGCGGACCTCGATGTGCACGTGCGGGCCGGTCGTGTTGCCGGTCATCCCCACGGCCCCGATCACCTGGCCGCTGGCCACTCGCTGGCCGGCGTCGACCGCGAGGGCCACCTGGTGGCAGTACCAGACCTCGGTGCCGTTCTCGAGCGTGACCACGGTCTTGTTGCCGTAGGAGCCGTCGTACGCCGCCTCGGTGACGACGCCGGACGTGATGGCGTGGATCGGCGTGCCGTAGCCGGCGGCGAAGTCGAGCCCTGTGTGGGTGCTCGACCAGTTGCTGCCGGAGGCGCCGAACTGTCCGGTGATCCGGAAACCGCGGACCGGTGCCTGCCACGGCTCCGGCAGCGGCCGGATCACCTCGGCCTGCTTGATCGTCATCGGCGGAAGCGGTGCGGCGGCCGGGGTCATCGGGCCGGCGGAGGCGACGGTGCTCGTCACTGTCAGGCTGCCGACGAGCGCGGCCGCGAGGCCGGACGCCAGGAGCGCATGGCGGAGACGGGTGTTCATGAGAGTGCTGCTTTCGTGCTGAGGGGGCAAGGGCGCTGCTTGCTTGCGCTAGCGCTCTGCTTGCTCGGGCAAGCACCTAGTGAGCCAAACGCCGATGACGCCGCTCAAGTTCGGCGACGCCGAGAAGTAGCCGCGGTCACACGGCGGCGGGGTCAGCCCCGCTCAGGAAGGTAAAAGAACGCGACCAGCGTCACGTCGCGGCAAGACCGCTCTTCCACGGCCCGCGCCGGATCATGGCCTGTATCTCGGGGATCGAGAGCTGGGTCGGCTCGAGCTCGGGCAGCCACCACGTCGCCCCGGCAGCGGCGTACGGCGTGGGGTCGGTGTCGACGGGCAGCGCGACCACCACGTCGTAGGGCCGTTCGCCGCTCGCCCCGGCGGCCGAGCGCAGCTCGGCGACCTCGGCAGCGGCCTCGGCGAGCTGGTCGGGGCTGCTCAGGTTGATGGGCACGAATCCGTCGTACCTGGCGGCTCGCCGCATCGGGCGGGCGGCGCCGGCGGTCCCGGCCACCCACACCGGTACGCCCGGGGTCTGCATCGGACGCGGCAGGAAGCTGATCCCGTCGACGACGTAGTGCTCGCCGCGATGGCGCACCGGCTCGCCCGTCCAGGCGCCGGTCACGATGTCGAGCGCCTCGTCGAGCATCGCGGCCCGGCGCCGCTCGTCGGTCTCCTCGCCGGTGGAGACGAACTCGCTGGCGAACCGGTCACTGCCCAGACCCACCCCGAGCACCGACCGGCCGCCGCTGAGGCGGTCGAGGGTCACCGTCTCCCGCGCCACCTTGACCGGCCGACGGCGGGCCAGCGGCGTCACGACAGGGCCGATCCGGACCCGGCTGGTGGCAGCCGCGATGGCCGCGAGCGTGATCCAAGGATCCGCGACCCCCCGCACCGGGGCGGGCCAGCGCAGGTTGTCCCAGACGAAGACCCCGTCCCACCCCGCCTTCTCGGCCTCCATGGCGAGGTCGGCACACGCACGCGGCTCGGCGAGGTCGTCGAACAGCGGGAGCCAGAGCCCGGAGCGCATCGGTTACCGCCCCCCGAGCCCGGAGACGACCTCGAGCAAGCGGCTGCGCTCGTCGTCGGTGAGGGGCACGGCGAGCTCCGCGAGCAGGTCGACGAGCTCGCCGTTGTGCAGCGGCCGGTGCTCGGTCGGCTCGCCGGCCCGACGGACGGTCACCGCGTCGGCGGTGACCGTGAGGTGCCGGCCGTCGAGGTGGCGGGTCACCATCAGCGTGCTGCGGAAGTGAGAGGCCGGGAACGTGCTCGTGAAGTGGTGGCCCATCACCACGTCGACGGGGCGCACCGGCTGCTCGTCGGAGGTGTGCATCAGCTCCCAGCCGCCGTCGCGGAGCCGGTGCATCTCCCAGGCGACCTCGTCGCCCGGAGCGCGGCGGACCCGGTAGCGCCAGCCCGCCTGCTCCTCCTCCACGCCGTCGTCCAGCTCGATCGGGTGCAGCACGCTCATCCCGAAGCCGGGGTCGGCGAGCAGCCGCTGGCCGTCGAGGACGATCTCGACCACGAAGTGGGTGCGCGGCGCGGCGTCCGGGTCACCCACGCGGCCGAGGTGGCGGCGCACGTCGTAGCCGAGCCGCTCGGCCGCCGCGGCGAACAGCGTCGCGTGCTCGAAGCAGTAGCCGCCCCGACCGCGACCGACGAACTTCGCCTGGACCGCCTCCAGGCCGACGCCGGGGTGCTCCCCGAGCAGCACGTCGATGTTGTCGAACGTGAACGTCCGCACGTGGGCCTCGTGGAGCTCGCTCAGGGCCTCGCGGGAGGGCGGCCGGGCCGTCACGCCGAGCCGGCCGAGGTAGCCGTCGAGGTCGAGGGTCTCGATCTGCCAGGAATCGCTCATCTAGTTCAGGTCCGGGTCGACGGGGCGGGTGGAGTGCAGGGCCAGCTCACCCGGCTGGCGGCGGAGCACGTCGCGCCACAGCTCGCGGGAGTCGCTGCGGAACACGTCCTCGCCGCGGCCGGGGACGACGTACCAGTGCCCGTCGGCGATCTCCTGCTCCAGCTGGCCGCTTCCCCAACCGGCGTAGCCGGCGAAGATCCGCAGCCCGGCGAGCGAGCCGGTGACCAGCTCGACCGGGGTGTCGAGGTCGAGCAGGCCGAGCCGGCCCGCGACCTCGCGGAAGCCGACCGCCTCGCCATCGGTGGAGCTGCGCAGGGCGACCGCCAGCGCGCCCTCCGTCTCGACCGGGCCGCCCTGGAACAGCACCTCCGGCTCGGCGACCACGTCGCCCCAGTCGCTGAGCACCTCGGAGACGGCCAGGCCGGTGGGCCGGTTGAGCACCACTCCGAGGGCCCCCTCGTCGCCGACGTCGAGCATCAGCACCACGGTGTCCGCGAAGTTGGGGTCGAGCAGCACCGGCGTCGCGAGCAGCAGCACCCCCGGGCGGATCTCCGTCACCCGCCCATCATGACCCAGGGTCGGCGTGGCAGGAACCGGTAAAGGAAGGCGGCCCCGAGGCCGACGCTGGGAGGGAGGGATGCGTCGGACCCGGGGCCGCCTGGCTGGGTGGGCTCGGTCAGGCCGCGACGACCGCCTTCAGCCGCTCGAGCAGGCTGGGCTGCTCGGTACGGCTGGCGGGCACGGTCACGGCGTGCTGGTGGGCGAGCCGGGCGCGGTCCTCGATCGCGGCGCCGATCGGCACCGCCTTCGGGTCGGCGACGCTCGACTTCCCGGCCATCACGGCGAGCAGCAGGTGCTCCTTGGCCGTGGCCTTCGCCATCGCGGTGGCCATCGCCTCGTCGATGGGCTCGGCCCGGTAGTGGTCCAGGATCCTGCGTACGCCGGGCAGCTCGTCGGCCGCGTGACCCCAGGCGGCCATCACGGCCCCGTCGAGGTCCATCGGCTGGTTGACGAGCTCGCGCTCGATGTGGCCCGACAGGCGGGTGTGCCACTTCAGCTGCAGGGCGGCGAGCAGGGTGAGCTCGTCGCCGAAGGTCTCCGCCACGCCCGAGACGTCCATGGGGAGGAGGCCATCGCGGCGGACGCCGGCGGTGGCGATCACGGAGCGCAGGATCTCGCCCCGGTTGTGAAAGGACTTCCAGGTCATGGTCAGCTCCTTCTCGGTCAGACTCCGGCCGGCCGCGTGGTCACGTCCATACCGGGAGTACGTACTCAGGGTATGGAGCCGACCGGCGGTACCCCAACTCCGGGGGGCGTGATTCTGACCACCTGCGTGATGGCCGTTACACCTAGACTCGGCGCGTGGTGAAGTCCTCGGTGAGCAAGCTGGTCCCGAAGGTCCCGAGCGTGCCGGGCGCCAGCCGCCGGGCGGCGTACTCCGCCTCCACGAAACGGGCCCTGATCGACGTGGCCGAGGAGCTGTTCACCGACAACGGCTACGCCAACACGTCACTCGACAACATCGTCGCGGGCGCCCGGGTCACCAAGGGCGCGCTCTACCACCACTTCTCGGGCAAGCAGGCGCTGTTCGAGGCGGTCTTCGAGCGGATCGAGGCCGACGCCGCGCAGACCATCCAGAAGGCGATCAAGGGCACCCGCGACCCGTGGAAGAAGGCGCT
>DASTDJ010000025.1:0-8371 GCA_035710425.1 Nocardioides sp. | reverse complement strand
CGGCTGCATGGCGTGCAGCCGGATGTGCGGCGCGTCCGGGACGTTGAACGTCGCCGCGAGGACGTTGAGCACCTCGTAGACGTTCTCCGCGAGGGCGTTGTCGAGCGTGTTCGCCTCGACGACGGCGGCGACGCCGGTCGGCGGCAGCAGCGCCAGCGCGCAGCCGACCGCGGCCGAGAGCGTGAGGTCGCAGGCGACCGTGGCGCGCACGGTGAGGCTGTCGTCGACGTACGTCGCGATCGTGATCGGCTCGCCCGGCCCGGGTGCCATCGGGGCGCCGGGGGACAGCTTGACGTCGCGGCCCAGCAGCCCCGAGAGCAGGTCCCGGACCTCGATCCGCGCGGGCAGGTGGACGGTGCCGGTGATCACGAGATGCCCACCAGGTCGAGCGCGTCGGCGAAGGCCTCTGGCGTGAACGGCTTCGCGATCAGGAAGGCCGCACCGGACCGCTCGGCCCGGGCGCGCATGTCGTCGGAGCCCTCCGAGGTCACGAACCCGAACGGGATGGTGGACCCCGACGCACGCAGCCGCTCGAGGAGGTCGATGCCGTTCATCTCGGGCATGTTCCAGTCCGACAGCACCAGGTCCGGCGGGGTCACCTGGATGTGCTCGAGCGCCAGCCGGCCGTTCTCGGCCTCGCTGAGCTCGTGGCCGCCGTGTCCCGCCTGGCGCAGGGTGCGGATCACGATCTGGCGCATCACGCGGCTGTCGTCGACGACGAGGATCTTCATCGGGGCTCCCGGGTCTGGTGCGGTTCGGCAGGGGTCAGGACGAGCACGGAGAGGCGGTGCTCGTCCCAGCTGTGGTCGGTGCGGCAGACCGTCTCGCCGGACGCGGCGGGCAGCGGCCGACCGGCGACGGGCAACGAGAGCGAGCCCTCGCCGGGCAGCAGGCTCTTGACGTTGCCGCCGATGACGTTGGCCAGCTCGCCCACGGCGTCCTCGAGCGCGCCCTCGACGAGGGGCGCGCCGGGCCGGCGGCCGAGCATCCGCGCGGTGAGCGCCTCCGCCAGCGGGGCGTCGAGGTCCACCCGCACGGTGCCGTGCCAGTCGCCGTCGATGGTCACCTGGGCGGACCACGGGTCCGTGAGCGGCGCGGCCGCCTCGGCGTCGTACATCGGCACCAGCGGCTCGCTGTCGCTGAGCAGGCTCACCCAGATCTCCTCCACCAGGGCGGCCAGCTCCTCGCCGGTCGTCGGGCTGACCGTGCCGGCGGTCATGCGAGGGCTCCCGCGTCGAGGGCTGAGCCGGAGGGGTCGAGCAGGCCGAGCAGGCGCAGCTTGGCGGCGATCGCGTCCGCGGTGAACGGCTTGATGACGTACTCGTGGGCACCCGCGGCGAGGGCGCGGACCACGTGGGAGTGCGAGCTCTCGGTGGTCACCATCATCAGCGTGATCCGCCGCCACCTCTTCTCGGCGCGCACCTTGGTGACGAACGTGTAGCCGTCCATCACGGGCATGTTCCAGTCGATCAGGCACACGTCGGGCTGCAGGCCGCCGGCCATCAGGTCGAGCGCCTCCTGGCCGTGGCCGGCCTCGGTGGCCGCGAACCCGAGGTCCGCGACGATCCGGCTCAGGATCGAGCGCATGGTCCGCGAGTCGTCGATGATCAGGGCGTGCATCGTCAGCCTCCAGTAGTGGCGGTGGTCGTCGGGACGGTGGGGGCGGCACCCACCAGCTGGGCCGGGCCGGCGGGTCGGTGGACCGAGATCCGCCCGTGGCGCTCGAGGCGCCAGTGCTCGCTGGACTCGGTGGCCGTCTCCGCCGCACCGAGCAGCAGGTAGCCGTCGTCGGCGAGCCTCGGGTGCAGCCGACGCATGATGTCGGCCCGGGTCGACGGGTCGAAGTAGATGAGCACGTTGCGCAGCAGCACGACATCGAAGCGCCCCAGCTCGGGGAACGGGTCGGCCAGGTTGAGGTGGCGGGCGCGCACGACGGAGCGCAGCGGTGCGCTGATCTCCCACTCGGTGCCGACCCGGGTGAAGTGCTTCACGAGGGTGCCGGCCGGCATCCCGCGGTTCATCTCGACCTGGCCGTACCGACCCCGGCGGACCCGTTCGACCATGGTCTCCGAGACGTCGGTGGCCACGATCTCGACCGTCCAACCCGGGGGAAGGTGCTCGTCACAGAGGATCGCCAGGCTGTAGGCCTCCTGGCCGCTGGAGCTGGCGGCCGACCAGATCCGGATCCGCTGCGTGATGGTCCGCTCGGCCAGCAGGTGCGGCAGCATCACGTCGGTGAACGCCCGGAACGGCTCCGTGTCGCGGAACCACGAGGTCTCGTTGATGGTCAGCGCGTCCACGACCCGGCGTCGCTCCTCGGCATCGCCGGCCAGCCGCTGGACGTAGACGTCGAGGTCCACGCCGGCCTGGCGCGCCAGCGGCATCAGGCGCGCCTGTATCAGGTAACCCTTGTCGACGTCGAAACGGATCGACGTACGCGAATGGACCAGCTCGGCCACGTACCGCAGGCTCGTCTCTGACAGGGACACGCAGGACTCATCGGAGGCTTGTCGCCGTTCCTGAGGGGTTGGGCGGGGTGTGTCGATCTCCCCTGCGGCGGCGGTGGTTTCGAGGCTCGTCGCTGGCGCTCCTCGCACCTCAACCACCGACGAATGGCTCATCAACGACGACCACCGGCCGATTGGTCAGCAGTGATCAAGGTGCTCGTGGTCGACGACTCCGCCGTCGTGCGGCACCTCATCTCCTCCGTGCTGGAGGACGAGCCCGAGATCCAGGTCGTCGGAACCGCGCGGGACGGGCAGGACGCGATCGAGAAGGTCGACCGGCTCGCGCCGGACGTGGTGACCCTCGACATCGAGATGCCCCGCCTCGACGGCCTCGAGACCCTCCGAGTGCTGCGTCCTCGGCACCCGAAGCTTCCGGTCATCATGTTCAGCACGCTGACCGAGCGCGGAGCGAGCGCGACGCTCGAGGCGCTGTCGCTGGGCGCCAGCGACTTCGTGACCAAGCCGGTGACCTCATCGTCGGTCTCCGAGTCGAAGGCCGCGGTGCGTGACCAGCTGGTGCCGCGCATCCACGCGCTCGCCGGCATGCGCCGGGTGGCCGGGTCGAGCCCGCCGCGGCGCCCTCGCCGTGACCGTCCGGCCCCGAGCCACCCGCCCGAGATCCTGGTCGTCGCCAGCTCGACCGGGGGCCCCGACGCCCTTGTCCGGGTGCTGTCCGGCCTGCCCGGCGACTTCGCGCTGCCGGTCGTCGTCGTGCAGCACATGCCCCCGGTGTTCACGACGATGTTCGCCCAGCGCCTCGACCGGGTCTCGGCCCTCGACGTGCGCGAGGCCCGCGACGGCGACGTGGCGCGTCGCGGCCGGGTGCTGCTCGCCCCGGGCGACCACCACCTGCGGCTGACGACCCGGGGGCTGGACCTCGTCGCCACGCTGGACCAGGGGGAGCCGGAGCACTACTGCCGGCCCGCCGCCGACCCGCTGCTGCGCTCGGCCGTCGCGACCTGCCGGGGGCGGGTGCTGGCCGTGGTGCTGACCGGGATGGGGGTGGACGGTCTCGCCGGCTGCAGAGACGTCGTCGACGGCGGAGGCGCGGTGCTCGCCCAGGACGAGGCGACGTCCGTGGTCTGGGGGATGCCCGGTGCCGTGGCTCGCGCCGGGCTCGCCGACGAGGTGCTGCCCCTGGACCGGATCGCCCAGCGGATCAACGCCCGGGCGACTCAGGCCCTGACGTCGACGTAGACCGACGCCTGAGCGGTCGACGTACCACTGCGCAGCCGTCCGTTGAGCTGCTGGTGGCGGGCGGCCGTGCTGGCCGCGCGGGAGACCGCCGCGATCGCGCGCTGCTGGCGGGCCAGGACCTGCTCGGCGCGGGTGCGCAGGTAAGCAGGAAGCGGTCCGGCTCCGGTGGGCGGTTCCCAGGGGTCGTACGACGGGGGCTCGCCCGCTTCGAGGGCCAGCTCGATCCCGGCGCACTCGCCGTCGAGATGGTCGAGGATCTGCTCCCAGGCCGGCACGCGGTCGTTCACGAGACCGCCGCGTTGAGCGCAGCCTCGCGCCACGTCTCGCAGAGCTGCTCGGTCAGCTGGAGGCAGCGGCGGGTGTCCTCGCCGTCCTTGCGCATGTTCGCGCGCACCAGCTCGGAGAGCAGGAAGTCGTAGATGCGACCCAGCTGGGTGGCTCCGTCGAACGCGTCCTCACGGAGGCTGCTGCGCAGCTCGAGCACGATCTCCTGGGCGTGCAGGAGCTGCTGGTTGGCCTCGGCGGGGCGCCCCTCGAGCTGGGCGTCGAGGGCGCGCCGTACGTCGAGGACCAGCCGGTCACAGAGCATGACGAGCAGGCGGGCCGGCGACGCCGTCGCGACCGAGGCGCCCATGTAGGTGCTGCGTGCGGTGCTGTTCATCGGTGTCCTTTCGTGCTCCGCATTGCGCTGTGGGTCATTGCTGGCTCTGGGTGAGACCAGCGAGCTGAGAGGTCAGCCAGCTCGACTGGCTGGAGAGCTGCGAGAGCGCCACCTCGAGGGCGGCGTACTGCCGCTCCAGCGATGAGCGTCGAAGCTCGAGGCGCCGGTCCCAGTCCTCGATGCCGCTCTCGAGCCGGGTGATGCTCGAGGTCCGGCCGGCGATGGTGCCGGTGATGGTGCCGTCGATCGGATCGCTCGCGGCGTCGGCGACCTCCTGCATCCGACCGGCGAACCCGTCGCTCCCGGTGAACATCGCGGCGACGGCCGCGGGGTCGTCGGCGTACGCCTCGGCGAACCGCTCGGCATCGAACGTCAGGTTGCCCGCCCGGTCGAGCTCGATCCCGACCTGGGCCAGCGACGTGTCGTCGGGCGGGAACACGGCGTTGAGCAGGTTCGAGCGCAGCTCGCGGACGGAGGCCTCGCCGGACAGCGGGCCCGAGCGCTTGGTGCTGGCGTTGAACGCGGTCTGGGCCTTGATCTCGGAGAGCACGGCGTTGACGCCGGCGACCAGGTCCTCGACCTTCGTGGAGATCGCGGCGGCGTCGCGGGCGACGGTCACGGTCGCGACGGTGCCCGGCGCGGTGCCGGGGGCGACCGTGACGGTCACGCCGGGCAGCAGATCGGTGAACGTGTTCGTCGACGAGCTCGCGGTGATGCCGGCGCCGAGGTCGACCGTCGCGTCGGTGCCCGGCCGGGTGGTCGCGCCGCCGAGCAGCGGCTGTCCGTCGAGGCGGGTGAGGTCGAAGGCCTGTGCGGCCCCGGTCTCGACGGACTCGACGAGGAGCCGGTACTGGCCGGTGCCGACCCGGACGGTCTGGGCGTGCAGTCCGGTCTCGTTCTCCGGGTCGTTGATGGCGGCGACCAGGCCGGCGAGCGTGCCGTCGCCGGTGTCGATGTCGAGCGGCGCCCCGGAGGGCCGGGTGATCCGGACGGTCGTTCCGGCGCCGGTCACGACGTCGGTGAGGGCGTGGCTCTCGGCGAAGCCGAGCTGGTGGGTGGCGGCGGTGGACGTCACCGTGACGGTGAGTCGGCCGGGGGTGGCGGTGCCGCTCGCGGTGGCGGTGACCGCTGAGCTGGTGCTGGTGGCGGTGAGTCCGGCCCAGGTCGACGCCTTGGCGAGCGTCTCGGCGCGGGAGGCGACCAGCGAGGTGCGGGTGTTGATCGCCTGGAGCTTGGTGACGACCGACTGCTCGTCGGTGACCCTCGTGCGCAGCCGCTGCTGCGGTGCCGCCTCGAGAGTCATCAGCGCGTCGATGATCCCGGCGGTGTCCAAGCCACTGCTCAGACCGCCGATGCTCGCGTTGGCCATGGGATCTCCTCGGGAGTGGCCGGACTGATGGGTTCGGGGCTGCTGTCACGCGGGTGGGGCGGAGTGCTCCGCCCCACCCGCGTGCGGGGTGGTGAGGGGGACCCCCCGGACGGGCCGTGCGGCGACGGCCCGGTCCTGCTCAGCCGCGGAGGAGGCTGAGGACGCTCTGCGGCGCGGAGTTGGCCTGCGCCAGCATCGCCGTACCGGCCTGGGACAGGATCTGGGCTCGGGTGAAGTTCATCATCTCCTGGGCCATGTCGGTGTCCCGGATCCGGCTCTCCGACGCGGAGAGGTTCTCCACCGCGACGTTGAGGTTGTTGATGGTGTGCTCGAACCGGTTCTGCAGCGCACCGAGGTTCGCCCGGGCGGTGGAGACCAGGCCGATCTGGTTGTCGATCACCGTGATCGCGTTCTGCGCTCCGGCCGAGGTGGCGAAGCTCAGGCCGCCCACGGTGGCGGAGCCGGCGGCGATGCCGGTGCCAGGGGCGGCGACGGCGATGGCGCCGCCGGCCTTGGACGTGACGACCAGCTCGTTGTCGGTGTTGACCGACGCAGAGAACAGCGCGCTGAACCCGGTGTCGTTGTTCAGCGCCTCCGCCACGTCGTCGACCGAGGTGTAGGTGCCGGCCGCGCCGAGGGTGACGGTGGCGGTGGTGGCGTTGGTCGAGTCGGTGAACGTCACGGCGCCGGTGACCAGGGTCGGGGTCACGACCGCGAACTCGGTGCCGGCGGCACCCAGGGCGGTGGCGACTCCGGCCACGTTGGCCGACGTCAGGTTGACGCCGATCTGGCTGGCGGCGTCGCCGTCGGCGCCGACCTGGAAGTTGAGCGTGCCCGCCGAACCGTCCAGCAGCTTGATGCCGTTGAAGTTCGTCGAGTCCGCGATCCGGGTCAGCTCCGACTGGAGGCTGGTGACCTCCGTGGCGATGTTGGAGCGGGCGTCGGCGTTGTTGCTGTCGTTGCCCGCCTGCACCGCGAGGTCACGCATGCGCTGCAGGATCGAGTGCACCTCGGTGAGCGCACCTTCCGCGGTCTGCACGACCGAGATGCCGTCCTGGGCGTTGCGGGAGGCGACCTTGAGCCCGCCGACCTGCGAGCGCAGGCCCTCGGAGATCGCCAGACCCGCGGCGTCGTCAGCCGCGCGGTTGATGCGGAAACCGCTGGACAGCTTCTCCAGCGACTTCGACATCTGGTTCTGGGTGACCGACAGGTTCCGGTAGGAGTTGAACGCGTCGATGTTCTGGTTGATGCGGAGACTCATGATGTCCCTCCTGGTGGTTGAGTCGTTGGAGCCCTTCCGTGGGCTCCGCACCGGAGGGATCGGCGGTGACCGCCGATGGTTGAGGGATTTCCCTCGAGAAGTCGGTCAGGCGCTGACGTCGATCGGGCCCGACCGCACCGAGCGGAGCGAGTGCCGCGCGGCGACCGCACGGAAGTACTCCTCGCGCCGCCGGGCGGCGCAGCCGTGCGGACGCTCGGACTGAGGCACCAGCTCCGGGTCGAGCGCGGTGTTGAGCGCATCCCGCAGCAGCACCAGCGCCTCGGCCCGGATCTGCGAGACGCGGGACTCGCTGACGCCGAGGGTCTCGGCGATCTCCGCCATCGGGCGCTCGGCGAGGAAGTACTCGGTGACGACGACGCGCTGCCGCTCGGGCAGCTCGTCGATGGCGGCGACGAGGTACTCGAGCCGCTCGCGGTGCAGCGCCGCGGCCTCGGGCATCGGGTCCCTGCTGACCAGCAGGTCGTCCAGGGTGCCCCCGTCGTCCGGGGACAGGTCCAGCGAGAGCACCTGCGCGCGCTCGACGTCCTCCCGGTTGCGGCGGAGCTCGTCGGTCGTGATCCCCATCGCGGCGGCGGTCTCCTCGTCGGAGGGGACCCGGCCCAGGGCGGCCGCGAGGTTGTTGCGCGTGGTCTCCGCCTCGCGGCCGCGCCGGCGGACTGCTCGCGACGCCCAGTCGATGCTGCGGAGCTCGTCGACGATCCCACCGCGGATCCGGGTGGCGGCGTAGCTGGTGAAGGGCACACCGCGCTCCGGCTCGAACGCCCGGGCCGCACGCACCAGCGCCATCAGGCCGGCGGAGGTGAGGTCATCCCGGTCCACATGGGAGGGGACGCGGTTCATGGTCTCCCGAACGATGTGCGCCACCAGCCCGAGGTGGCCGCTCACGAGCTCGTCGAACGACTGCATCTGTGTCACGACGGCGAAGTAGATCAGCCGGTGCGAAATTCGAGCATCGTTCGTTCGGCGCGATCGTCGCCAAGCCGTATGACTCCAAGTGACTAGTCCAACTAGTCACCTCTAGATGAAGGACGAAACCGCTTCCAAGTCGCCCTGAAGAACCGCTGCGCGATTTTCCCTCAGGTGGTAAACGCACCGGGCGATGGGAGTCCCTGAAGCACAATCGAGGTCTCGGCTGAGACGTGGGAGGAGGTGCCAGCTGTGGAACGGCTGTCGCAGGTGTTGTGGCGTGAACGTGAGCTGCTGGAGGAGCTGCTCTTCCGGCTCGAGGTGGAGCAGCTCGTGCTCGCCAGTGGCCGGAACAGGTGGCTGCCGGCCGCCGCCGCGGACGTGGAGCGCCTCCTGCATGACCTGCGCCGTACCGAGGTGATGCGGGCCGCCGCCGCCGACCACGCCGC
>DASTDJ010000024.1:0-2963 GCA_035710425.1 Nocardioides sp. | reverse complement strand
GGGGTGCCCCGACCGGGATGGTGGCACCCAGCGAGACCACCGGAGCGATCTGGCCTCGCTCCTCGCGGAAGCTGATGTTGGGATCGGGTACGTCGGGGGCGTTCACGAACGACACGAACCGGGCCAGCTTCTCCGGATCCTCGAGCGTCGCCTTCCACTCGTCCTCGTAGTTGTCGACGTGCGCGGCCATCGCGGCCTCCAGCCCGGACCCGAGCCCGAGCGCGTCGTCGACCACGACCGCGCGCACCCGGTCCAGCCCGCCGTCCAGGCTGTCGACCCACGGCGCGGTGCGCTGCAGCCGGTCGGCGGTGCGGATGTAGTACATGAGGAACCGGTCGAGGTAGCGGACCAGGGTGTCGGTGTCGAGGTCACCGGCGAGCAGCCGCGCGTGCACCGGGGTCGCGCCGCCGTTGCCGCCGACGTAGAGGTTCCAGCCCTTCTCGGTGGCGATCACGCCGAAGTCCTTCGACCGGGCCTCCGCGCACTCGCGGGCGCAGCCGCTGACCCCGCCCTTGAGCTTGTGCGGCGACCGCAGCCCCCGGTAGCGCAGCTCCAGGGCGATCGCGAGACCGACCGAGTCCTGCACGCCGTACCTGCACCAGGTCGACCCCACGCACGACTTCACCGTGCGCAACGCCTTGCCGTAGGCGTGCCCAGACTCGAAGCCGGCGTCCACCAGCCGCCGCCAGATCGCGGGCAGCTGCTCCATCCGGGCGCCGAAGAGGTCCACCCGCTGGCCGCCGGTGATCTTCGTGTAGAGCCCGAAGTCGCGCGCCACCTCGCCGATCACGATCAGCCTCTCCGGCGTGATCTCGCCGCCGGGGATCCGGGGTACGACGGAGTAGGTGCCGTTCTTCTGGATGTTGGCGAGGTAGGCGTCGTTGGTGTCCTGCAGGGTGCGGGTCTCGCGGTCGAGCACGTGCCCGCCGAGCAGGCTGGCCAGGATCGATGCGACCGCCGGCTTGCAGATGTCACATCCCCGACCGGAGCCGTGCGCCTCGACGATCTCGTCGAACCGGCGGTAGCCGTGCACCGCCACCACGTCGAACAGCTCCTGCCGGGTCAGCGGGAAGTGCTCGCAGAGGCTGCGGTCGATGGTGCGACCCTGGGCAGCGAAGAAGTCCTCGACGAGCTTCTTCACGGTCGGCTTGCACGACCCGCAGGTCGTACCGGCGGTCGTCGTGGTGTCGGCCTCCGCGGCGGCGATCACCTCGCCCTTGCAGACGTTGTTGCAGGAGCAGATCACCGCCTCGTCCGGCAGCTCCACCGCCCCGGCCCCGGTGCGGATCGGAAGGATCAGCTCCTCCGGGTTCTCGGGCAGCTCGATGCCGCCCTTTCCGTCAACCGCCACCATGGCCCGCAGCGACCCGTACGCCGTGGCGTCGCCGACCAGGATCCCGCCGAGCAGCCGCTTGCCGTCGGCGGAGACCACGAGTTTCTTGTAGTGCCCGGCCACCGCATCGGCGAGGACCAGCTCGAGCGCGCCCTCGGTGGTGGCGAACGCGTCGCCGAAGCTGGCCACGTCGACGCCGAGCAGCTTGAGCTTGGTGCTCGTGTCGGCGCCGGTGAACTCCCCCGGGCCGTCGAGCAACGTGTCGACGACGACCTCGGCCATCGCGTAGCCGGGCGCGACCAGGCCGTACATCCGCCCGCCCGGCGCCGCACACTCGCCCACGGCCCAGATGCGTGGGTCAGAGGTCCGGCAGTGCGCGTCGACGAGCACCCCGCCGCGCTCGGCCAGGTCGAGACCGGCCTCCCTGGCCAGCCCGTCGCGGGGCCGGATGCCGGCGGAGAACACGACCAGGTCGGCCGGGACCTCGCCGGCGTCCTTCAGCGCGAGCCCGGTGACGTGCGAGTCGCCGAGGACCGCCTCGGTGGCCGCCCCGGCGTGCACGGTCAGCCCGAGCTGCTCGATGTGCCGGCCGAGCATCGCGCCGCCCGCGTCGTCGACCTGGACCGGCATCAGCCGCGGCGCCATCTCGACCACGTGGGTGTCGAGCTCGAGCTGCACCAGCGCGTTGGCGGCCTCGAGACCGAGCAGCCCGCCGCCGATGACCGCACCGACGCGCGCCCCGGGCGCGGCCTCGCGGATCGCCTCGAGGTCCTCGATCGTGCGGTAGACGAAGCAGCCCGGGAGGTCGCGGCCGGGCACCGGCGGAACGAACGGTGCTGCCCCGGTGGCCAGCACGAGGGCGTCGTAGGGCACCGCGGTGCCGTCGGCGGTCACGACCTGACGCGCGTCGCGGTCGATGCGGGTCACCTCGGTGTCGAGGACCAGCCGTACCCGCGGGTCGTCGTACTGCCCCTCCGGCAGGAGCGACAGCTCCTCGGCACCGACCTCGAAGTACGACGTCAACGCCACCCGGTCGTACGCCGGCCGCGGCTCCTCCCCGACCACGACGACGTCGTAGGTCTCGGTGAGGCCGCGCTCGATCGCGGCCTGGACGAACCGGTGGCCGACCATGCCGTGGCCGACGACGACGAGCTTCTTCCTCAGGTGCGGGCTCATGCCGGTGCTCCTTCCATGACGAGCTGGTTCACCGCAGCGGCACAGCCGCCGCAGCCGGTGGTGGCGCGGGTGGAGGCGCGGACCTCGTCGAGCGAGGCGCAGGCGCGGATGCGTCCTGCGCTGACTCCGGCACAGGCACAGATCTCGGCCTCGTCGGGCAGCGCGGTCGGCGGCGGCTTCCGGTCGCCCATCAGCAGCGAGCCGGGCTCGCTCGGGGCGAGGATGCTGCCGCGGTCGAAGTACTGCGTGATCAGCCCGATCCGGGACAGGTCACCGACGAGGGTGCCGGCCACGATCACGCCGTCGCGGACCACGAGCTTGCGGTGCGAACCGGCGATCGGGTTGGTCACCTCGACCACCTCGCCCGCGGCGCGCTCGGGGTCGCCGAGCACGGCGACGTCCAGCCCGGTGGCGCGCAACCGGGCGACGGTGCGGGCGCCGTCGTACCGGACCT
>DASTDJ010000023.1:0-19009 GCA_035710425.1 Nocardioides sp. | reverse complement strand
TGGTTTCGAGGCTCGTCGCCAGCGCTCCTCACACCTCAACCACCGTCACGAGGGCCTGGGCAGCAGATCCACGAACTCCGCCATCGCCCGGTCGGCGGCGGCGCGGTCGTCGGTGATCGCCACGTCGAACAGCAGGCCGCGCGCCATCGCCAGGGACATCCGGACGAGGTCGGCGGCCCGGTCGGGTGCGTGCCCCGCGGCGACGAACAGCCCGGTGAGCGCGTCGGTCCAGCCCTCGGCGAGCCAGTCCCGCAGCAGCCCCGCGTGCGCGCGCCCCTGCATCGCGTGGCCGGAGAGCTCGAAGTACAACGGGGCGAACGTCGACGCCGTGTCGGCGACCTGGGTCCAGAACCGCAGACCGGCGTCGTACGGGTCGTCACCGGCCGTGACCAGCTGCGCGAGCAGGTCCCGCTCGCGCTGCTCGACGTGCTCGACGACCGCCGTGAGCAGGCCTTCGCGCGAACCGAAGTGGTAGATCAGCATCCGGTGACTGGTGCCGAGGCCGGAGGCGATGGCGCGGAGACTCGTGTCGCCGATGCCGTTCTCGGTGAACCACGCGACGGCGCGCGAGAGCAGGTCGTCGCGTGCGGTCACCCCTCGGCACGCGCGGCGAACGTGGCTGCCTCGGTCTCCATGTAGCTCTTGGTCATCTTGCCGTAGAGCCGCGCGAGCAACCCGGAGAGCCAGCCCGTCCAGTGCATGCCGAGCACGATCTCGGCACCTCCCGACGAGGTGGGGACGACCTCATGCGTGGCGGTCATGCGCAATCCCGGCGCGGAAGAGGTCCAGGTGAAGGACTTTCCCGGCGTCCACTCGGTCACCTCCCACCTCGCCCTGCGCACCTTCGGCTGCTCCACGTAGTACGCCGTGCCGACACCGGGCGGCCCGGCGGGGCCGTCCCGCTCGACGCGGTCGACCGTGGGCAGCACCTCCGGCCAGGCGTCCAGGTCCGACATGACGGCCCAGACCCGGTCGGGTGCGGCCTGGGAGGTGGCACGGCGTTCGATGTCCATGTACCAAACGGTACACCTCAGGGGGGATCGTTACGTTGGGACGCATGAGCGAGGTCGCGACGTACCGGCTGAACGACGGCGAGGAGCTGCCCGCGGTCGGCTTCGGCACCTACACGCTGCGCGGCGAGGACGGGATCGCCGGCATCGTGTCCGCGATCGAGGTCGGCTACCGGCTGCTCGACACGGCCGTGAACTACGACAACGAGCGCGAGGTGGGCGAGGCGCTGCGCCGGTCGGGGATCCCGCGCGACCAGGTCAAGGTGTGCAGCAAGCTGCCCGGCCGCCATCACGGGTACGACGACGCGGTCCGCTCGACGCATGAGTCGCTGGACCGGCTCGGGCTTGCCAAGCTCGACCTGCACCTCATCCACTGGCCCAACCCGAGCGTCGACAAGTACGTCGAGGCGTGGCAGGCGCTGGTCGACCTGCAGCGCGACGGGCTCGTGACGAGCATCGGTGTCTCCAACTTCACCGAGGCCAACCTGCAGCGGATCATCGACGAGTCGGGCGTCACCCCGGCGGTCAACCAGGTCGAGCTGCACCCCTACTTCCCCCAACCCGAGATGCGCGCGGTCAACGCCGACCGCGGCATCGTCACCGAGTCGTGGAGCCCGCTGGGCAAGCGGCAGGCGCCGTTCACCGAGCCGCCGGTCGCCGACGCCGCGGCCAACCACGGAGTCGACCCGGCCCAGGTGATCCTGCGCTGGCAGGTGCAGCTCGGCTGTCTGCCGATCCCGAAGTCCGCGACACCCGAGCGGCAGCGGAGCAACCTCGACGTCTTCGGGTTCGAGCTCACGGACGAGGAGATGGCGGCGATCACCGGGCTCGGCCGTCCCGACGGCCGGCTGTTCGGTGGCGATCCCGTGACCCACGAGGAGATGTGACGTAGCGTCGAGGCCCGTGTCCGTCACGCGAGTACGCCGTTTCGTGGCCGCCGCACTGCTGCTGCCGCTGGCCATCACCCTGAACCCGCCGACCGCGACCGCCGACCACGCCGGTGACGATCCGGGACCGATCCACGCCGGCACCACGTTCGGCTGGTGGAAGAGCCTGGTCTACCGCGAGGAGTTCCACGGCTCGATGCCGACGTACTGGAAGGTCGAGGGCCCGGGCGTGGTGCAGCACCAGAACGGCATGCTCACGCTCAACACCACCGACGCCGGCAGCGTCAGCGCCACCCTCGACCGCACGGGCGCCACGACGGGCCGTTGGGAGACGCGGCTCCGCAGCCGCCGCTACGGCACCGGCGGTGCCAACTTCCGGGTGCTGACCGAGCTGGTCCCCGCCGATCCCGAGGCCCACCACTGCGGTGCGCAGAACATCGCGCTGAACGACTACAAGATCGGCCGCAAGACCGTGCAGCTCCACATCCGGACGCTGCCCGACAACGTGTTCCGCGGCCACGTCGGCAAGATGAACCTCGGCAAGGACGAGTGGCACACGTACGCCGTCGAGGTGAAGCCGAAGCGGATCTCGTGGTTCGTCGACGCGCACGTGGTCCACTCGGAGCGCCGCAAGGCCGCGCTGTCGGGCATCCCGCTCACCGTGCGGTTCACGATGCAGGCGGTGCCCGGCGAGACCATGAACGCCAGCCGGATGCAGATGGACTGGCTGCGGCACTGGAGCACAGAGACCCCCAACACCAAGTCGGTGGTCGCGCCGAGGACCGAGCGCGGCACGTACGCCGACGCCTGCTAGCCACGGAGCTCAGGCCCGGGCCGGCACCCCGCGCGCCAGGTCGTCGGCCATCGGCTCGTAGTGGGCGAAGGACCGGGTGAAGCTGCCGGTGCCGTGCGTCGAGGAACGCAGGTCGACGGCGTACCGGGTCAGCGAGCTCGCCGGTACGTGCGCGCGGACGACGGTGCGGTCGCCCTGCTGATCCGTGCCCAGCGGCCGGCCGCGGCGCGCGGAGAGGTCGCTCATCACGGTGCCGACCATCTCGTCGGGCACCACGACCTCGATCTCGTCGTAGGGCTCGAGGAGCACGATCGCGGCGGCCGCCGCGGCCTCGCGCAGCGCGAGCGCGCCGGCGCTCTGGAACGCCATGTCGGAGGAGTCGACGCTGTGCGCCTTGCCGCCGGTGAGCGTCACCCGGATGTCGACGACGGGGTAGCCGTTGCGGACGCCGCGCTCCATCTGCGCGCGCACCCCCTTCTCCACGCTGGGGATGAACTGCTTCGGCACCGCCCCGCCGACCACCCGCTCGGCGAACTCGAAGCCCGAGCCCTGCGGCAGCGGCTCCACCTCGATGTCGCAGACGGCGTACTGGCCGTGCCCGCCGGACTGCTTGACGTGGCGGCCGAGACCGGTGGCCCTGCCGCCGAACGTCTCACGCAGGGGTACGACGAGGTCGACCGTCCCCACGGACACCCCGAAGCGGTCCCGCAGCCGCTCGAGCGCGGCGTCGGCGTGCGCCTCGCCCATCGCCCAGACGACGAGCTGACGGGTCTCCGGGTCGTTGACGATCCGCACCGACGGGTCCTCCGCGGCGAGCCGGCCGAGGGCGGTGGAGAGCTTGTCCTCGTCGGACTTGGTGGTCGCCTCGATGGCGACGGGGTGCAGCGGCTGCGGCAGCGTCCACGGCCGGAGCACCCGTGGCGAGTCGACCGCGGAGAGCGTGTCGCCGGTCTCGGCCCGGGTCAGCCGGCCGATCGTCGCGATGTCGCCGGCGACCACCCGCTTGGCCGGGGCCTGTTGCTGGCCGAACGGGTAGGCGAGGGAGCCGACCCGCTCGTCGTCGTCGTGGTCGTCGTGGCCGGAGCCGGCGCCGAAGAACGACGAGAAGTGCCCGGACACGTGCACCGGGCTGTCGGCGTCGAGCGTGCCGGAGAAGACGCGCACCAGGCTGACCCGGCCGACGTACGGGTCGCTGGTCGTCTTCACGACCTCGGCCACCAGCGGCCCGTCGGGGTCGCAGGCCAGCGGGTCGGCGACCGCGCCGTTGGGCGTGAACACCTCCGGGCTGGGGTGGGTCGACGGGGCCGGGAAGCCGCGGACGACCAGGTCGAGCAGCTCGGTGGTTCCCACGCCTGTGGTGGCGCAGACGGGCACCACCGGATGGAACGAGCCGCGCTCCATCGCCCGCTCCAGGTCGTCGACGAGCACGTCGGCGTCGATCGCCTCGCCGCCGAGGTAGCGGTCCATCAGGGTCTCGTCCTCGGACTCCTCGATGATCCCCTCGATCAGCGTCGCCCGGTGCGCGGCCGTCTCCTCGTCGTCGGCGCTGCTCCCCTCGAGGAGCCCGGTGAGACCGACGCAGGCACCGCCCTCGCTGACCGGCAGGAAGACCGGCAGCACCTTGTCGCCGAACGCGGCCTGCGCCTGCGCGAGAACGCCCGGGTAGTCGGCCCGGGCGTGGTCGAGCTTGGTCACCACCACCGCCCGTGGCATCGCCACCTGCGCGCACTCCTGCCACAGGCCGGCGGTGGTGTGGTCGACACCCTCGTTGGCGGCGACGACGAAGAGCGCGCAGTCGGCGGCACGCAGCCCCGCCCGCAGCTCACCGACGAAGTCGGCGTACCCCGGGGTGTCGATGAAGTTGATCTTGGTGCCGCGATGCCGCACGGGTGTGACGGCCAGGCCCATCGAGCGGCCGTGGCCGCGTTCGGAGTCCTCGAAGTCGGACACCGTGGTGCCGTCCTCGACCGAGCCGGGGCGGTTGATGGCGCCCGCAGAGACGAGCAACGTCTCCAGGAAGGTGGTCTTTCCGGAAGAGCTGGGCCCGATCAGGACGACGTTGCGGATCCCGTCGGGCCCGGACGCTTCGAGGTCGTGGCCGGCCGTCCGTCCTGCGACTTTCTCTGCCATGGACCCACGTTGCTCCAACCCGGTCCCGGGCACAACCCCCGATCTGTGTCGGCGGCGTCGTGTAGGCATGGGACATGGCTGAGATCCTGTTGTTCCACCACGCCCAGGGGCTGACGCCCGGAGTGGTCGCGTTCGCCGACGACCTCCGCGCCGCCGGCCACACCGTGCACACGCCCGACCTCTACGAGGGCAACACCTACGACTCCCTCGACGACGGCATGGACTACGCCCGCTCCGCGGGGTTCCAGACGATCCTGGAGCGCGGGGTCGCCGCTGCCGAGGGGCTGCCCGACAAGCTCGTCTACGCCGGCTTCTCGCTCGGGGTGATGCCTGCGCAGCAGCTCGCGCAGAACCGCTCGGGGGCCGTGGCGGGGCTGTTCATCGACGCGGCGATGCCGCCAGAGGAGTTCGGCGGCGCGTGGCCGGACGGCGTGCGCCTCCAGGTGCACGGGATGGACGCCGACCCGTGGTTCGCGGGTGAGGATCTCGATGCAGCGAAGGCGCTCGTGGCCGGCGTCGACGGCGCCGAGCTGTTCCTCTACCCCGGCGACCAGCACCTCTTCGCCGACTCGAGCCTGGCCGGTCACGACGCGGAGGCGACGAAGCTGCTCACTCAGCGGGTGCTGCAGTTCCTGGACGGCTGAACCCCCCCAGTCCGAAGTCGC
This sequence comes from Nocardioides sp., assembly GCA_035710425.1. Lineage (GTDB taxonomy): Bacteria > Actinomycetota > Actinomycetes > Propionibacteriales > Nocardioidaceae > Nocardioides. The sequence continues at coordinate 13,524 of DASTDJ010000023.1, read as the reverse complement.
CGAACGGCTCGTCGCGTTCGCGCACGGCCTGCTTGAACCCCGCCTCGGCGGCGCGCGCCTGAAACGCATAGCCCTCCGGCGTGTGCCGGGCGACGCCGTCGAGGACGACGCTCAGCACCTGGGTGGCGTGCAGGCCCTGCGCGAACAGCGCCTGGTTGATCGCCAGCTTGTGCATCACCAGCTGGTTGATCGGCACCCGCGCGATCCGGGCCAGCAGGTCCTCGAAACAGGCGTCCAGCTCATCGGCGGGCACCGCCTCGCTGGCCAGGCCCCACTCCTTGGCGGTCCGGCCGTCGATCGAGTCGCCGGTCAGCAGCAGCCGTCTGGCGCGCTCGAGGCCGACCCGGTGCGCCCACAGCATCGATGTCGGCACGCCCCAGACCCGGGCCGGCGGGTAGCCGATCTTCGCGTCCTCGGCCGCCACGATCAGGTCGGAGCAGAGCGCCATGTCGGTGCCGCCGGCCACGCAGAACCCGTGCACCTTGACCACCACCGGCTTGTCGGAGTGGAAGAGCGACATGAAACCGCGCAGGTTGCGCGACATCATCTGGTAGTCCGTGATCGGGTCCCACACCGATGCCGGGTCGTGGTTGGCCGCCAGCACGTGCAGGTCGACCGGTGACCCCGGCGGCGCCGACTCCGCCTCGCCCTCGTCGGGGCGGCCCTCCGCGGCCGACACCAGGTCGTAGCCGCCGCAGAACCCGCTGCCGGCGCCGCTCAGCGCGATCACGTGCACGCCCGGGTCGAGGTTGGCGCGCTCCACGCACTCGGCGAGCTCGCGCGGGGTGTCCAGGGTGATCCCGTTGCCACGCTCGGGACGGTCCAGGGTGATCCGGGCGATGCGCCCGTCCACGTCGTATTTCATGGTCGTGAGGGGCATGTGAGGATCCTGGCATGACGCAACCGAAGAGCCCGTTGGGTCTGTTCGCGATCGACGACCTGCTCGACGACGAGGAGCGCGCGACCCGCGACAGCGTTCGCAGGTTCGTCGACGACCGGGTCCGACCGGAGATCGCGGAGTGGTACGAGTCCGGCGTGGTGCCGGTCCGCGACCTGTCCAAGGAGCTCGGCGCGCTGGGTCTGCTCGGGATGCACCTGGAGGGCTACGGGTGCGCGGGCGCGGGTGCGACGGCGTACGGGCTGACCTGCATGGAGCTCGAGGCGGGTGACTCCGGCATCCGCTCGCTGGTGTCGGTGCAGGGCTCGCTGGCGATGTTCGCCATCTGGAAGCACGGGTCTCCGGCGCAGAAGGAGGAGTGGCTGCCGCGCATGGCCGCGGGTGAGGCGATCGGCTGCTTCGGGCTGACCGAGCCCGACTTCGGCTCCAACCCCGGCGGCATGCGCACCCGGGCCCGGCGCGACGGCGACGACTGGGTGCTCGACGGCACCAAGATGTGGATCACCAACGGCTCGGTCGCCGACGTCGCCGTGGTGTGGGCGCGCACCGACGACGGCATCCGCGGGTTCGTCGTCCCCACCGACACCCCCGGCTTCTCCGCGCCGGAGATCAAGAAGAAGATGTCGCTGCGCGCGTCGGTCACCTCCGAGCTGGTGCTCGACGGGGTGCGGCTGCCAGGCTCCGCCGTGCTGCCCGAGGTGACCGGCCTGTCCGGCCCGCTCTCCTGTCTCAGCGAGGCCCGCTTCGGCATCGTGTTCGGCAGCCTGGGCGCGGCGCGTGACTGCCTCGAGACCGCGATCGCGTACGCGAGGGAGCGGGAGATCTTCGACCGCCGGCTCGCGGCCTTCCAGCTCACCCAGGCCAAGCTCGCCGACATGACGCTCGAGCTCGGGAAGGGGATGCTGCTCGCGCTGCACCTCGGCCGGCTGAAGGAGCGCGGGCGCCTCGACCACCGTCAGGTCAGCCTCGGCAAGCTCAACAACACCCGCGAGGCGATCGCGATCGCCCGCGAGTGCCGCACGATCCTCGGCGCGGCCGGGGTGACGCTGGAGTACCCGGTGCTGCGGCACGCCAACAACCTCGAGTCGGTGCTGACCTACGAGGGAACCTCCGAGGTCCACCAGCTGGTGATCGGCCAGGCGGTGACCGGTGAGGACGCCTTCCGCTGACGGATCGCGCCGAGCCCTAACCTGATCGGCATGACTGAGACGGGAGGCGTGCGGCAGCTCCGGCTGGTCGTCCACGCCGAGGACTACGACGGCGCGCTGCGGTTCTTCCGCGACGTGCTGGGCATGCCGGAGCAGGAGGCCTACAGCGGCGAGGGCGGGGCCGAGGTGGCGATCCTCGACGCCGGAAGGGCCACGCTCGAGATCGCGAACTCCGCGCAGGCCGACATGATCGACGACGTCGAGGTGGGCTCCCGCGTGGCCGGGCACTTCCGGGTCGCGCTCGAGGTCGACGACTGCGAGGCCGCGACCCGCACCGCCGTCGAGGGCGGGGCGGCACCGGTCGCCCCGCCCACCCGGACGCCGTGGAACTCGCTCAACGCCCGGTTCGACGCTCCGGGCGAGGTGCACCTGACGCTGTTCCAGGAGCTCGGCTGACGCCATCGGCGAGGAACTCGGCCCAGGTGCGCTTCCCGACCATCGCTCCGTCGAGCACCAGGTTGTCGCCGGCGCGGTAGGCGCGGCCGGCCTTGCCGGGGATCCGTACCGGCAGCATCGGCCGGTGCTTCCCGGCCGCCCGCAGGTAGCCGCGGACCAGGTCGCCCATCGGGTGCACCTCGGGACCGACCAGGTCGGCGACCCGCCCGGCGGGCCGGTCCAGGGCCAGCTCGACGAGCCGGGCAGCAACCTCGTCGCTGTCCACCGGCTGCAGCCGCAGCCCACCGGGCCTGGGGACCACCGGCAGCCTGCCCATCGCCCGGGCGGTCCTGAGCACGAGGTCGTGGAACTGCGCGGCGCGGAGCACTGTGTGCGGGACCCCCGAGCCGGCCAGCACCTGCTCGGCCTCGTGCTTCGCGCGGAGATAGGTCAGCGGGATCCGGTCGGCCGCGGTCACCGAGATGAGGACGATGTGCTCGACGCCGGCCTCCCGCGCCGCGCGGACCAGGTGGCCGGCCAACACCTCGTCGCCCTTGGCGCCGCCCGCGAGGTGCACCACGGTTCGTACGCCGGCGACCGCGGCGTCGATGCCGCGGTCGGCGGCCAGGTCGCCGACGACGTACTCGATCCCTTCCGCGGGCAGGCGCTGCGTGCGGCTCAGGATGCGCAGCTCGGCGCCCGCCGCGAGCAGCCTCGGGGCGACGTGACCGCCCAGGGTGCCGGTGCCGCCGGTGATCAGGATGGGTGCGTCCATGGGGTCCTCCGGTTCGTTCGATCGTCGTGTCGAACCGTTGACCCGCGACCCCTGGGCCGTGTGACGTGTCAGGCCGGGGCGGCCGCGACCGCCTCGACCTCGACCAGCTGGTCGGGGTAGCCGAGCACGGCCACGCCGAGGAGGGTGCTCGGGGCATCGTGCTCACCGAACGCCGCACGCACCACCTCCCATGCCGCGACCAGGTCGGCGCGGTCGGTCGAGGCGACGTACACGGTGGTCTTGGCGACGTCGGCGAAGGTGCACCCCGCGACCACGAGGGCCGCCCGGAGGTTCTCCATGACCTGCCGCGCCTGAGCGCGCACGTCGCCCACGTGCACGACGGCGCCCGCGTCGTCGAGCGGGCAGGCACCGGCGGTGAACACGAGGTCACCGGGCGCTCGGGCGGCGTAGGCGTAGGGCACGTCGTCGGACAGCTGGGGCGCGCGGAGCAGCCGGACCTGGCTCATGCGGTCGAGTGTCACATCCGAGTGCGTCCGCGGGTCATCAGGCTGGTAGACACGCGGTCTCGAGGGAGGACGACGGATGGTGGAGCAGGACTGGCTGGCGGAGCGGTTCGAGGAGAGCCGACCGCGACTGCGGGCCGTCGCCTACCGGATGCTGGGGTCGGCCGACGAGGCCGACGACGCGGTCCAGGAGGCTTGGCTGCGGCTCAGCAGCACCGATGCCGAGGAGGTGCGCAGCCTGCCGGCCTGGCTGACCACGGTGGTCGCCCGGATCAGCCTCAACATGCTGCGCAAGCGCGGCACCCGGGGAGAGCAGCCGCTCGACGGCGACGACCCCGCGCCGCCGCTGCGGGTCGTGCGCGACGACCCCGAGGAGGCCGCGCTGCTCGCCGACTCCGTCGGGATGGCGCTGCTGGTGGTCCTGGAGACGCTGACGCCTGCCGAGCGGCTGGCGTTCGTGCTGCACGACATGTTCGACGTGCCGTTCGACGAGATCGCGACGATCGTGGACAAGTCCCCGGCCGCCACCCGGCAGCTGGCCAGCAGGGCCCGCCGCCGGGTGCGCGGCCTCGAGCCACCGGAGCCCGACCTGTCCCGGCAGCGCCGGGTCGTCGAGGCCTACCTCGCCGCCACCCGGGACGGCGACTTCGAGGGCCTGGTCCGGCTCCTGGACCCGGACGTCGTGCTGCGCGTGGACGCCGAGGCGATGCCGACCGGCCGCGGGCTGGTGCTGCGCGGTCGCCAGGCCGTCGCCGGTGGCGCGGTCGCGTCGGCCGCCAGGGCGCGCGCCAGCGAGCTGGCCGTCGACGACGGATCGGTGGGGATGGTGATGGCGACGGGCAGCCGGCCGACCGTCGCCCTGCGCTTCCTCATCGTGGACGACGCGATCGCCGGCATCGACGTCATCGCTGCGCCGGACCGGCTGGCCCGGCTCGAGCTGGCCGACCTCTAGGCGCTCAGGCCGCGGCTCCGAGTGCCTCGGCCATCCGGTTCGCCGCCCGCGCCTCGTCGTGCCGGGACTGCCGCTCGAGCGTGCGCGCCAGCAGCAGGGCGGCGTAGGCGTCCGTGGGGTCGTCGGCGAGCAGCTCGCGAACCGTGGCCTCGGCCCGGCGCAGCTGCGCCGAGTGGTAGTAGGCCCGGGCCAGCAGCAGGCGCGCCTCACCCAGCCCGTGGCCGACGTCGTCGGGGCGCTCCGCGGCCTCGCCGAGCAGCTCCTCGAGGGTCCGCGCGGCGCCGCGGTAGTCGCGGTGGGCGAACCGGTCCTCCGCGAAGCGGTACCGGTCGTAGAAGTGCTGCATGGATGTCCCTCCTTCGTTGCTCCCTACGATGAACGCACTGACGGTGTGGGTATTCCGGATCGGCCCAGGGGGTGTGGTGGACGCTGACCGGATCGCCGACGCCTTCGGGCTGGGGCGCGGTGCCCGGCTCTCCCCGGAGCCGGCGGCGCGCGGGAGGCAAGGGGCGGTCTGGCGCCTGGAGACCGACCGCGGCCTGTTCGCGGTGAAGGTGCCGTTCGAGCCCGTCGGCGAGGACGACGTCCGCGGGGCCACGGCGTTCCACGAGGCGGCGTACGACGCGGGCGTGCCGACCCCGCGGGTCTACCGCACCCCTGCTGGCGAGGTGTTCGGCGACGTCGGGGACACCCGGGCACGGGTCTACGAGTGGGTCGACGTGCTCCCGCCCGACACCTCACTTGATCCCCACCTGGTCGGCGCCACGGTGGCGCGGGTGCACCGCGTGCCGGAGCCGCGACGCGACCACCGCCCGGTCGCGGCGTGGTACGCCGAACCGGTCGGGGCCAGGCGGTGGGATGCGCTGGTCGCGCGGCTCAGCGCTGCGGACGCTCCCTTCGCCGCCGCGCTGGCGGTCCTGCGCGACGACCTGGTCGCCCTCGACGCGTGGGTGGTGCCACCCCGGCGGGTGCGGACCAGTCATCGTGACCTGTGGTCCGACAACCTGCTGCCCACCCGCGCGGGCGGCGTGTGCGTGCTCGACTGGGAGAACAGCGGCCCGGCCGATCCGTGGTACGAGCTCGGGTGCGTGCTGTTCGAGTTCGGTCGCGGCGACGCCGGTCGCGCCAGGGCACTCGTCGAGGCCTACCGGGCTTCGGGCGGCCCGGGCCGGGTCGCGCGCCGCGCCGACTTCTCGATGCTGATCGCTCAGCTCGGCCACATCGCCGAGCACGCGGCGAACGCTTGGCTGGCCGCAACCGATCCGGAGGCACGCGCCGACGCCGCCGACTGGGTGGCCGAGCTGGTCGATGACCCGCACACCCCCCAGGTGCTCGACGACCTGCTGGCCGCCGTCACCTGACCGGCCAGCCCCACTCCTCGAACGCCGCCTCGAGCATGACCGCCTCGTTGCGACCGGGGAGGCTGACCGTCAGCAGGTCGCGGCCGTCCCGGTCCCGCACCTTGCAGACCTGGATCTGCATCCGGGGACCCATCCGAGACTCCACCCGCACCTCGGCGGCCTCGGCGCGAGTGATCCGGACGTCGACGCCGGTGGCGGTGTGCCGCAGCTCGTCGGGCGTCAGGAGGACGAGCCACGGCTCGGACTGCGCGCGCCGGATCCGCCACGCCCACCAAGCGACGAACGCGGCGAAGAACAGCGCACCCAGCAGCAGCTCCGGCTTGACCAGGGCGGCCACCAGGCCGGCCACGGCGAGCAGCGCATAGAGGACGATGAAGGCCCGGCCCAGCGACCGCTGGTCCGCGACCGAGTGCTCGATCCGCACCTCGGTAGGGGACGCGTCCATGGCCACGAGGGGAGGCTAACGCGCCGTTGCCGCAGCGTCCGAAACCCGCCAGCAACTGCGCCCGGAACAGGCGAGTGTTGAGCCATGGAGCTGAACCTGAGGAACAAGACAGCACTGGTCACCGGCGGCAGCAAGGGCATCGGCCTGGCGGTCGCCACCGCACTCGCGCAGGAGGGCGTCAGAGTCGCCGTCGGAGCGCGCGGAACGACACCGGAGCTGAAGGAGCTCATGAACGACCACGACGTCGAGCACTTCGCCGTGGACCTCGCCGACCCGAACGGACCCGCGCGCCTGGTGGCCGCGGTCGCGGCGTCGTACGGCACCCTCGACCTGCTCGTGAACAACGTCGGCGCCAGCGAGCCGGCCACCACCAGCCTGGACTTCACCGACGAGCAGTGGCAGCGGCTCTTCGAGGTGAACTTCTTCGGGGTCGTCCGCACCATGCGGGCCGCCGCGCCGCTGCTGGCCGCAGGCAAGGACGCCGCGGTGGTCAACATCGCGTCTCTCAACGCCAAGCTGCCGCAAGGGATGATCGCCCCCTACAGCGCGGCCAAGGCGGCGCTGGTCAACTTCGGCAAGGCCGTGTCCGAGGAGCTCGCGCCGCAGGGCATCCGGGTCAACTCGGTGCTGCCCGGGCCGGTGCGCACGCCACTGTGGATGGAGCCCGGCGGGTTCGCGCACCTCTTCGCGGAGCAGGCCGGCATCAGCGCCGACGAGGTGATGGACACGATGCTGCCCGAGGCGATGAACATCTCGCTGGGCCGGGTCGCCGAGCCCGAGGAGATCGCCGACCTGGTGCTCTTCCTGTGCTCGAAGCGCGCGAGCTACGTGACCGGAGCCGACTACGTGATCGGCGGAGGGATGCTCAAGAGCACCGCCTGAGAACCGGCCGGAGAAAAAGTTTCGGGCACGCTGTCGTGTGGGCAGGCGTTCGTTCGTGGTGTGGGTGGAAACCCCCTTCAACCTCCCGAAAGGCAACCCCATGGCCACCATCGCAGTGCACGAGTTCATCTCTCTCGACGGCGTGTTCGAGAGCCCGACCTGGACGTTCGACTACGGCTTCGACCCGAAGATGGGCGAGACCCTGGGTGCGATCACGGAGAACGCCAGCACCATCCTGCTGGGCCGCACGACGTACGAGATGTTCGCGCCGGCCTGGCGTGACCGGACCGTCGAGGACGACCCGGGCTCGCCGTTCTTCAACGAGACCGAGAAGCTCGTCGTGGGCACGCAGGAGCTGGTGGAGGAGTGGAACAACTCCACCCGCATCGGCACCTACGACGCCGACGCGATCCGCAAGATCAAGGACGAGCGCGACGGCATCATCTACATCTCCGGCAGCGGCCAGCTGGTCCGGGGGCTGCTGAAGGACGGCCTGGTCGACGACCTCCACCTGTTCGTCTACCCGGTCGCCCTCGGCGAGGGTGAGCGGCTCTGGAGGGACGGCGTCGACGCGACCAGACTCGCCCTGAAGACCACCGACGTCTACGACAACGGCGTCGTGCACCTCGACTACGGCCCGGCCTAGTCACGTTGGGGTGGCCCGGATCGTCATACTTATTCGGCGGCGGTCCGGGTCGCCCGTGTTTTACTCTTCGCGCGGAGGTGAGCAGTGACCGAGACCGTGGACGGGGACGTCCGCCAGACCTCGATCCACGTGCGTCTCGTCTCGCTCGCCGTCTACGCCGCCGCACTGGCGACGTACATCGCCCTGGTCGGGCTGCCCAAGCAGTCGTGGGCAGCGGTGGCCTGGCTGTGGCTGGCCACCATCGCGTGGGACGTGCGAAAGCCGTTGCTGCAGCACCTGACGTTCCTCCGCGACTGGTGGATGCCGATGGCGCTGCTGATGATCTACCTCTACAGCCGCGGCATCTCCGACGACCTCGGCTTCGTCAACGTCCACGTGACCGCGCCGATCGACGCTGACCGGTGGCTGTTCTTCGGCACGCTGCCGACCGAGTGGCTCCAGGCCCACATGTGCGGCGTCCCGTGCGAGCGCGCCAGTCAACCCGCGTGGTACGACGTGGCGCTGACCACGGTCTACTACTCCCACTTCTTCGCGGCCCTGTCGATCGCCGCCTACCTGTGGATGCGCGACCGTCCCGAGTGGATCCGCTACATGCGCCGCTACCTGACGCTCACCTTCACCGCGCTGGTGATCTACATCGTCTACCCGATGGCGCCGCCGTGGATGGCGTCGCGCGACGGCTACATCACCGAGGACATCTCCCGGATCACCGGCCGCGGCTGGTTCGACTTCGGGAAGTCCGGTGGCGGCGGGGCGCACCAGCAGTTCTCGGCGGTGGGCAACCAGGTGGCGGCGATGCCGTCGCTGCACGCCGGCCTCTCGATCCTGGTCGCGGCCTACCTCATCAGCCGACTGCGGAGCCCCTGGCGCTGGCTGATGGTGCTCTACCCGATCGCCATGTCGTTCATGCTCGTCTACTACGCCGAGCACTACGTCGTCGACATCATCGCCGGCGGCATCTGCGTGGCGGCGGTGATGGTGGGCTGGTCGACCTGGGAACGCCGACGAAGGCAGCGCCAGGAGGCGCGCGCCGAGGCCGACCCGGACGACGTCCCCGAGCTGAGCGTGCGGTGATCAGCCGAGGCTGACGCTCGCGGAGATCTGCTCGAAGAGGCGCTCCATCTCGTCGCCGTCGAACTCCTCGCCCTGGGCGGTCAGCCAGAGCTGCACTCCGTCGGCCTCGGCCCGGAAGTTCCACTCCGGCTCGCCTTCGTACTCGCTGGTCCAGGTCAGCCGGTCTCCGACCGTGTCGCCGAAGACGACGACGCCCCGGTCGTACTCGACGTTGTCGACGGCCTCCTCGCCGACCCGGTCCGCGAAGCCGGCCTCGAGGTCCTCGAGGGTGGCGACGTCGTCCTCCTCGTTGTCCGCGTCGTCCTCGTGCAGCAGCAGGACGTTGAGCTCGGGCACGGTGTCCGGGTCGGGCCAGTTGCTCTGCTGGGGGTACCAGCACGAGTTCCCGGGCTCGAGCGCAACACCCTCCGGCGGCATCGCGCCGGCGGGGAGGTCGACCAACACCGTCAGCGACCGGTCCCCGGTGACGAGCTCGCACTCCTCCCGCTCGAATCCGGCCGGCACCGGCGCGTCGGGGTCAGCGGCAGCCAGGGTCGTCGGGCCGGCGGCGCGAGGGCGGTCGTCGCCCTCGGCGCTGGAGTCGCCGCCGCACGCGGCGAGGCCACCCAGGAGCAACGGCAGGGCGGCGAACGTGAGGAGTGGGGAGGTACGCATGGAGGCTGAGACGCGAGACAGGGGAATCCGGTTCCGGTTCCGTTACGGCGGTCTGGACGTCGGTCAGCGGACGATCTTGAAGTTGAACCGCGCCGTTCCCATCACGCCCATCAGGCGTACCCAGATCGGGAGCAGCATCTCGGCGCCACGTGCGGTGCTCAGGTCACCCAGGTCGATGACGTCGGTGTGGCCGAACTCGGCCAGCAGCCCGGTCGCGGTCTCCTTGGCGGCGGCATCGTTGCCGGAGACGAACACGCTCCCGGGATCGGGGAGCAGCTCGGGGTGCACCATCACCTCGTTGTTCATGGTGTTGAGGGTCTTCACCACCCGGGCCGCGGGAAACGCGCGCTGGAGCTGCTCGGCGAGCGAGTCGGTGTCCTTCACGAACAGCGTGGGAGGCATCCCCTGGCTGAAGTCGAGGGGGTTGGAGACGTCGATGACGACCTTCCCCTCGAGGTTCTCGGCGCCGGCCCGGGTGAGCACGTCGAGGGAGGCGGAGCCGCTGGTGACCAAGAGGACCACCTCGGCGCCCGACGCCGCGGCCTCGAACGTCGCCGGCCGCACTGCGGGATGGTCGCCGGCCCAGCCGGCGAAGTCGTCGCGCGCCAGGGTGGCCTCCGGATCCCTGGTGCCGATCGAGACGTGGTGACCCAGCTCGGCGAGCCGCGCCGCGATCGCGCGTCCGGCCGCGCCGGTGCCGAGGACTGCGAGCTCCATGGGGACCTCCTTCAGGCGGGTTCGTCCACTCGGAAGGTACGCCGGTAGGCCGTCGGCGAGACGCCCGCCAGGGTGCGCAGGTGGGCACGCAGCGATGCGGCGGAGCCCAGACCCGCTCGATCGGCCACCGCGTCGACGGGCAGGTCGGTGGACTCCAGGAGCCGCTGCGCGTGGTGGACCCGCTGCCGGATCAGCCAGGCCGTGGGCGACTCCCCGGTCTCGGCGCGGAACCTCCGGGTGAACGTGCGCACCGACATGCCGGCGGCGCGCGCCAGCTCGGGCACGCGGAGCGGCTCCTCCAGTCGCTCGAGCGCCCAGGCCCGGGCCGCGGCCGTGGACTGCTCTGGCCGCTCCGGCACCTGGCGCTCGATGAACTGGGCCTGGCCGCCGTCGCGCCACGGGGGTACGACGAGGTGCCGGGCGACCCGGTTGGCGATCTCGGTGCCGTGGTCGCGGCGGATCAGGTGCAGGCACAGGTCGACACCGGCACTCAGTCCGGCCGAGGTCAGCACGTCGCCGTCGTCGGTGAACAGCACCGCCTCGTCGAGCTCGACGGTCGGGTAGAGGCGCGCGAGCTCCTCGGCGTACTTCCAGTGCGTGGTCGCGGGGCGTCCGTCGAGCAGCCCGGCCGAGCCGAGCACGAACGCACCGGTGCAGATCGAGACCAGTCGGGTGTCCGGCCGGATCGACGCCAGCGCGGCGGCGAGGTCGTCGGGGATCGTGCCGTCGAAGCGGGGTCCGGGGATCTTGGTGCCCGGCACCACGACGGTGTCGGCGGTCGCGAGCAGCGACGCGTCGCCGTGGGGGGTGATCGCGTAGCCGAGCGACGCCGTGACCGGCCGGCCGTCGAGGCTGGCCATCGCGACGTCGTACAGCGGTGCGCCGTCGGGTCCCTCCGCCTGGCCGAAGACCTGCGGCGGGATCACCGCGTCGTACCCGATCACCGGCTCGAGCAGCAGCACCACCACTCGGTGCACGTTGTTGCTCATGGCCCAATCCTGACACATGTTGGCGAATCAGCCACTCGTCCGCCGGCGCCCCGGCCGGAACGATTGCCCCGTGACCCACTCCTCGGTGACCGCGAGCTCCGCCGCTGCCCGTCGCCCGGCCCCCTCCGGCCTGCACTGGGCCTGGGTGGTCGCCGCCGTCACGTTCGTGACCCTGGTGGGGGCCGCGGCGTTCCGCTCGGTGCCGGGTGTCCTGATGGACCCGCTGCACGACGAGTTCGGCTGGTCGCACGGCACCATCGGCGCCGCGGTGTCGGTCAACCTCGTGCTGTTCGGGCTCTTCTCGCCGTTCGCCGCCGCCCTGATGGATCGCTTCGGAGTCCGCCGTGTCGTCGCCAACGCGCTGGTGCTGGTCGCCGCGGGCAGCGGTCTCACCGTGTTCATGGGCGAGGCCTGGCAGCTGGTGCTGCTGTGGGGCGTCCTCGTGGGCGTGGGCACCGGATCGATGTCGATGGCCCTGGTCGCCACCGTCACGAGCCGGTGGTTCGTCGCCCGGCGCGGCCTGGTCAGCGGTGTGCTCACCGCCGGGTCTGCCACCGGCCAGCTGATCTTCCTCCCGATCGTGGCCCAGCTCGCCACCGCGCACGGCTGGCGAACGGCGTCGCTGGTGACCGCCGCGACGGCGTTCGCGGTGGTCCCGCTGGTGCTCCTGCTGCTGCGGGACCACCCGGTCGACATGGGGCTCACGGCGTACGGCGCCACCGACGCCGACCCGGGTCCGCCGCCGCACGTCCGGTCGGGGTCGAGCGCCACCCGAGCGCTGTCGGTCCTGGTCACGGCCTCGAAGTCATCGACGTTCTGGCTGCTCGCGGGTGGGTTCGCGATCTGCGGGATGAGCACCAACGGGCTGATCGCCACGCACTTCGTGCCCGCGGCCCACGACCACGGCATGCCCACGACCACCGCCGCCGGTCTGCTCGCGGTCGTGGGGATCTTCGACGTCGCCGGCACGGTCCTCTCGGGATGGCTCACCGACCGCTGGGACCCGCGGCTGCTGCTGCTCGCCTACTACGCGCTGCGCGGCGTCGGCCTGATGACTTTACCGGCGCTGCTCGGCCCGCACCCGCAACCGAGCATCTGGGTGTTCATCGTCATCTACGGCCTGGACTGGGTGGCGACCGTGCCGCCGACGGTGATGCTCTGCCGCGACGTCTTCGGGGCGGACATCGGCGCGATCGTGTTCGGCTGGATCTTCGCCGCCCACCAGGTGGGAGCGGCCATCGCCGCCTTCGGCGCCGGCGCCGTCCGCGACTCCACCGGCAGCTACGGCGGGGCGTTCTGGACCGCGGCCATCCTGTGCCTGGTCGCGGCCGGGCTGTCGTTCGCGATCCGGCCGACTCCGAAGGCTGTTGCCGAATCGGCAACTTGGTTTGCTTTCAGCGGGAAGCGCCTGCACCATCGAGGGCATGGACGAGATCAATGACATGTACGACGTCGTGGTGCTCGGTGGTGGAGCCGCCGGCCTGAACGGCGCGCTGATGCTGGCCCGGTCGCGCCGCACGGTCCTGGTGATCGACGCCGGGTCACCGCGCAACGCCCCCGCCGAGGGTGTGCACGGCCTGCTGGGCCACGACGGGATCGCGCCGACCGAGCTGGTGGAGCGCGGGCGCGCCGAGGTGCGCAGCTACGGCGGACAGGTCGTCGCCGGCGAGGTCGTGACCGCGACCCGCGAGGAGGGCGGCTTCCGGCTCACCCTCGCCGACGACCGGTCGGTGCGGGCGCGCCGGCTGCTGGTGGCCACCGGGCTGGTGGACGAGCTGCCCGCCGTACCGGGACTGGCGGAGCGGTGGGGACGCGACGTCGTGCACTGTCCCTACTGCCACGGCTGGGAGGTGCGCGACCGGGCTATCGCGGTGCTGGCCACCGGGCCGAGCTCGGTGCACCAGGCCCTGCTCTTCTCCCAGCTCAGCTCCGACGTCGTGCTGCTGCGACACCATGCACCGGAGCCCAGCGCGGAGGAGGCCGATCTGTTGGCCGCGCGGGGCGTCCGGGTCGTCGACGGCGTGGTGGCCGGCGTGGTGGTGGAGGAGGACCGGATCACCGGCGTCCGGCTCGCGGACGACACC
>DASTDJ010000022.1:0-4631 GCA_035710425.1 Nocardioides sp. | reverse complement strand
CGAGCAGGCCGCAGACCGACTGGCCAACCTCGAGGGCGCGCCGGTCATGGTCGCGGACAAGAAGATCGCCTGGCCGAGCCAGCTCGCGATCGGCAGCGACGGCATGGGCAACAGCCTCGACCACATCCGCCACATCATGGGTGAGTCGATGGAGGCACTGATCCACCACTTCAAGCTGGTCACCGAGGGCTTCCGCGTCCCGCCGGGCCAGGCCTACGTGCCGGTCGAGTCGCCGCGCGGCGAGCTCGGGGCTCACGTCGTCTCCGACGGCGGCACCCGCCCGTTCCGCGCGCACTTCCGGGACCCGTCGTTCACCAACCTGCAGGCGACCAGCGTGATGAGTGAGGGTGGCATGGTGGCCGACGTGATCGTCGCCATCGCCTCGATCGACCCGGTGATGGGAGGAGTCGACAGGTGATCGACGAGAAGACCAGGGGCGAGCTCGAGGAGATCGCGGGTCGCTACCCGGAGCGTCGGTCCGGGCTGCTCCCGATGCTGCACCTCGTGCAGTCGGTCGAGGGGCGGATCACCGCGGAGGGCATCGAGGCCTGCGCCGACATCCTCGACATCACCGCCGCCGAGGTGAGCGGCGTCGCGACGTTCTACACGATGTACAAGCGCAAGCCCGTCGGCGACTACCACGTCGGCGTCTGCACCAACACGCTCTGCGCGGTGCTCGGCGGTGACGCGATCTTCGAGCGGCTCAAGGAGCACCTCGACGTCGGCAACGACGAGACCACCGACGACGGCAAGATCACCCTCGAGCACGTCGAGTGCAACGCTGCCTGCGACTACGCCCCGGTGATGATGGTCAACTGGGAGTTCATGGACAACATGACCCCGGCCACCGCGACCCAGCTGGTCGACGACCTGCGGGCCGGCAAGGAGGTCCACTCCACGCGCGGACCCCGGCTGTGCACGTGGCGGGAGGCCGAGCGGGTGCTCGCGGGCTTCCCGGACGACCTGGTCGACGAAGGGCCCGGCGCCGGACATGCCAGCCTCGTGGGGCTGAAGATCGCCCGGGAGCGCGGCTGGACCGCGCCCGACGCCGACGCCGGCGGCACCGCGCCGGCGCTGGCGGGTTCGAAGACCGGGGCCGCCGAGCAGGCCGACACCGGTCGTGCCGAGACCGAGACGAAGCAGGAGGAGGCGAGCGAATGACCTCCACCCTCACCCCTGTCCTCACCGACGACTGGGACGCCGAACGCAGCTGGACGCTGGCGACGTACGAGTCCCGCGGTGGGTACGCCGCCCTGCGCACCGCGCTCGACACCGACCCCGACGCGCTGATCACCGCGGTCAAGGACTCCGGGCTGCGTGGCCGCGGCGGCGCTGGCTTCCCCACGGGCATGAAGTGGAGCTTCATCCCGCAGGACAACCCCAAGCCCAAGTACCTCGTGGTCAACGCCGACGAGTCCGAGCCGGGCACCTGCAAGGACATCCCGCTGATGATGGCCAGTCCGCACACCCTCCTCGAGGGCGTGATCATCAGCTCGTTCGCGATCCGGGCCAACCACGCGTTCATCTACATCCGTGGCGAGGTGCTGCACGTCATCCGCCGGGTGCAGGCAGCGGTCCGGGAGGCCTACGCCGCCGGTCACCTCGGCACGAACATCCACGGCTCCGGCTACGACCTCGACGTCGTGGTCCACGCCGGTGCCGGGGCCTACATCTGCGGTGAGGAGACCGCGCTCCTCGAGGGGCTCGAGGGCCGGCGCGGCCAACCGCGGCTGCGCCCGCCGTTCCCGGCGGTCGCCGGCCTCTACGCCAGCCCGACGGTGATCAACAACGTCGAGTCGATCGCGTCGGTGCCGAGCATCATCGCCAACGGCGCCGACTGGTTCTCCTCGATGGGCACCGAGAAGTCCAAGGGTTACGGCATCTTCTCGCTGTCCGGCCACGTCACGAAGCCCGGCCAGTACGAAGCCCCCCTCGGCATCACGCTGCGCGAGCTGATCGACCTGGCCGGCGGCGTCCGTGACGGCCACGAGCTGAAGTTCTGGACGCCGGGTGGTTCGAGCACCCCGCTGCTGACCGCCGAGCACCTCGACGTACCCCTCGACTTCGAGGGCATCGCCGCGGCCGGCTCCATGCTCGGCACCCGCGCGCTGCAGATCTTCGACGACACCACCTGCACGGTCCGTGCGGTGCTGCGCTGGACGGAGTTCTACAAGCACGAGTCGTGCGGCAAGTGCACGCCGTGCCGCGAGGGCACCTGGTGGCTGGTGCAGGTGCTGAGCCGGCTCGAGCGCGGCGAGGGCAGCGAGGCCGACCTCGACCTGCTGCTCGACCAGTGCGACAACATCATGGGCCGTTCCTTCTGCGCCCTGGCCGACGGTGCGGTCAGCCCGATCGCCAGCTCGATCGAGTACTTCCGCGACGAGTACCTCGCCCACCTGCGGCAGGGCCGGTGCCCGTTCGACCCGGCCGCCAGCACCGTCTTCGCCGCCCAGGGAGCGAGCGCATGACCACGACTCCGGAGAAGACCGACCTGGTCAACGTCACCATCGACGGCATCCAGGTCAGCGTTCCCAAGGACACTCTGGTGATCAGGGCGGCCGAGCAGGTCGGCGTCCAGATCCCCCGGTTCTGCGACCACCCCTTGCTCGCGCCGGTGGGCGCGTGTCGGCAGTGCCTGGTCGACGTCCCCGACGCCGGCAACGGCCGCGGGTTCCCGAAGCCCCAGGCGTCGTGCACGCTGCCGGTGGCCGAGGGCATGGTCGTCAACACCCAGGCCACCAGCCCGGTCGCCGACAAGGCGCAGCAGGGGATCATGGAGTTCCTCCTGATCAACCACCCGCTCGACTGCCCGGTCTGCGACAAGGGCGGCGAGTGCCCGCTTCAGAACCAGGCGATGTCCAACGGTCGCGGCGAGTCCCGGTTCGCCGCCGGCGGTGGCGTCAAGCGCACCTTCCCCAAGCCGATCAACATCTCCGCGCAGGTGCTCCTCGACCGGGAGCGGTGCGTGCTGTGCGCGCGGTGCACCCGGTTCTCCGAGCAGGTCGCCGGCGACCCGTTCATCGAGCTGCTCGAGCGGGGCGCGCTGCAGCAGGTGGGCATCTACGAGAAGGAGCCCTTCGAGTCCTACTTCTCGGGCAACACGATCCAGATCTGCCCGGTCGGTGCGCTCACCTCGGCGGAGTACCGCTTCCGCTCCCGCCCGTTCGACCTGGTCTCGAGCCCGGCCATCGCCGAGCACGACGCGTGCGGCTCGGCGATCCGCGTCGACCACCGCCGCGGCAAGGTGATGCGGCGCCTCTCGGGCAACGACCCGGCGGTCAACGAGGAGTGGATCACCGACAAGGACCGGTTCGCGTTCCGCTACGCCCACGCCGAGGACCGGCTCACCTACCCACAGGTCCGCGACGAGGACGGCTCGCTGCGGCCGGCGTCCTGGACCGAGGCCTTCGTGGTCGCGGCGCGTGGGCTGCACGCGGCCGGTGCCTCCGCCGTGCTCACCGGCGGTCGGGTCACCACCGAGGACGCGTTCGGCTACAGCACCTTCGCCCGGGTGGCGCTCGGCACCAACGACATCGACTTCCGGGCCCGGCCGCACACCGCCGAGGAGGCGGACTTCCTGGCCGCCCACGTCGTGCTCACCGGACCCGATGGCGGCTCGGTGACCTACGCCGACCTCGAGCACGCCAAGACCGTCGTCCTGGTCGGGTTCGAGCCCGAGGACGAGGCCGGCGCGATCTTCCTGCGCCTGCGCAAGGCGTCGCGCTCCGGCACCCGGGTGCTCGCGATCGCGCCGTTCAGCACCCGCGGGCTGCGCAAGATGGCGGGCACGCTGGTGCCCACGGCTCCCGGTGACGAGCCGGCCGCGCTCGAGGCGCTGGTGGGCCACGCCGACTACGGCGTCGACAAGACCACGGTCGTCCTCGTCGGCGAGCGGCTGGCCTCGGTGCCCGGCGGGCTCACGGCTGCTGCCTCGTTGGCGCAGAAGACCGGCGCCCGGCTGGCGTGGGTCCCGCGACGCGCCGGAGACCGCGGTGCGCTGGAGGCCGGCTGCCTGCCGACGCTGCTGCCCGGCGGCCGCCCGGTCGCCGACGCTGCGGCTCGGGTCGACGCGGCCGCGTCGTGGGGGGTCGACAGCCTCCCCGAAGCCGTCGGTCGCGACGGCGACGCCATCGTGGCTGCGCTCGCTGCGGGCGAGCTCGGCGGCCTGGTGGTGGGTGGGGTGGACCCGGCCGACACCGCCGATCCGGAGGCCACCCGCGCCGCCATCGAGGCGGCGGGCTTCGTGGTCGCCCTCGAGCTGCGCGAGACCGAGGTGACGAAGGTCGCCGACGTGGTGTTCCCGGTGGCGCCGGTCAGCGACAAGGCCGGCACGTTCGTCAACTGGGAGGGTCGTCCGCGCTCGTTCGACGCGGTGCTCAGCAACCCCGCCTCGCTGCCCGACCTGCGGGTGCTGGCCGGCATCGCCGAGGAGCTGGCGGCGCTCGGCCAGGGCAGCCCGATGCGCTTCCGCACCGTCGCCGAGGCACGCGCCGCGATGGAGGAGATGGGCCCGTGGGACGGCGAGCGGCCGGCCATGGGCTCCCACCCGTCGGCCGCCGCCGAGGGCGAGGGCGTCCGGCTCTCGACCTGGAAGCAGATGCTCGACGGCGGCTCGATGCAAGACGGTGACA
>DASTDJ010000021.1:0-3849 GCA_035710425.1 Nocardioides sp. | reverse complement strand
TCGACGGCCAGGTCGGCCAGCACGTTGCGCATCAGCGGCTGGTCGACGAGCAGGGCTCCGAAGGCGGAACGGTGCTTCGCGTGGTGGCCGGCCTCGACCAGCGCCTTGCGCATCAGCGCGGCCGAGCCGCCGACGCAGTCGAGGCGGGTGCAGTTGACCATCTCGATGATCGTCTTGACCCCTCGGCCCTCCTCCCCCACCCGCCAGGCGACGGTGCCGTCGAACTCCGGCTCGGAGGAGGCGTTGGAGCGGTTGCCGAGCTTGTCCTTCAGCCGCTGGATCCGGAAGGTGTTGCGGGTGCCGTCGGGCAGGATCCGCGGCACCAGGAAGCAGGTCAGCCCGCCGGGCGCCTGGGCCAGCACCAGGAACACGTCGCACATCGGCGCCGACGTGAACCACTTGTGCCCGCGCAGCGTGTAGACGCCGTCCTCGAGCGTCGGCGTCGCGACCGTGCTGTTGGTGCGCACGTCGGAGCCGCCCTGCTTCTCGGTCATGCCCATGCCGGCGAGCAGGCCGCGCTTGGTGGTAGGCACCCGGAGACCCGGGTCGTAGACCCGGCTGGTCAGCAACGGCTCGTACGTCGCCGCGAGGTCGGGCTGGTGGCGGAGCGCGGGCACCACGGCGTACGTCATCGACAGCGGGCAGCCGTGTCCGGCCTCGGTGTGCCCCCACACCAGCGAGCCCGCGAACCGCGCGACGTGGGCGCCGCGCCGGTCGTCGGCCCAGGCCGTCGCCGCCCCGCCCTCGGCGATCGCGGTGCGCATCAGGTGGTGCCACGACGGGTGGAAGTCGACCTCGTCGAGCCGGTTGCCGTAGCGGTCGACGGTGCGCAGCTCCGGCTCGAACCGGTTGGCGTCCTCGGCCCACTGCTGCGCCTCCGGACCGCCCGCGATGGTGCCGAGCCGGAGGAGGTCCTCCTCCGCCCAGCCGGCGCCCTCCCGGCGCAGCCCCTCGAGCATCGCGGGGTCCGCCGCCGCGTCGTACGGCGCGTGCGGGGGCGGCTGGTTCGTGACCTCGTGGGTGGCGGAGCCGGTGCTGCTGAGGGTCGTCTCGGTGACCATGTCGCTAGGATTGCAAATCCTCGACAGATGTTTCAATAGTGCAATGACCACGGCACTCGCCCTGCGACCCCTCAGCGCCCGCTCGGTGGTGCTGAGCCTCCTGCTCGGCGCCCACCCTGCCGAGCTCTCCGCGGCAGCCCTGGTGCGAGCGGGCGACCTCTTCGAGGTCCCCGAGACGACGTTGCGGGCGGCGCTGAGCCGGATGGTCGCGGCCGGCGACCTGGTCCGCGACGGCAGCACCTACCGGCTGAGCGAACGACTGCTCGAGCGCCAGCGCCGCCAGGACGCCGCCCTCGACGTCGAGACGACCGCCTGGGACGGCACCTGGGAGCAGGTGGTCATCACGTCCTCGGGTCGCAGCGCCCAGGACCGCGCCGACCTGCGCGCCGAGCTCACCTCCCTCCGCTTGGCCGAGCTCCGGGAAGGCACCTGGATGCGGCCGGCCAACCTCGCTCGACCGCTCCCCTCCTGGCCCGCCGACCTGATCGCGAGGTTCCGGGCCACGCCCGAAGACCCCGTCGCCCTGTCCCGCCGCCTCTGGGACGTCGACGGCTGGGCCGCCCACGGTCGCGGCCTGCTCGACGGGCTCGCGAGCGCCGGCACTGCCCGGGATCGCCTCACGCTGAGCGCTGCCGTCGTACGCCATCTCCTGCGGGATCCCGCGCTGCCCGAGGCGCTGCTGCCCCGGGCCTGGCCATCCATTCCGCTGCGCGAGGGGTACGCCGGCTACCAGGCTGAGCTGATCGCGACGACAACAGGCAGTTAGGACCGAGCGCATGGCCGACGTTCCGCGTCCGGGACGTGGGTCGGTCGCGCCGCACCGGGTCGGCTGGGGCTTCGTCACGTTGTACGCGTTGTCGTTCATGAGCACCTGCCTGGTGCTCATCGCGCCGCTGCTGGTCACCCTCTCGCTGAAGGTCAACTCGCTCGTGGGGATCGACAGTGCACCCCACAGCCTGTCGCTCGTGACCGGTGTCGGCGCCCTGGCTGCGATGGTCGGCAACCCGTTCTTCGGCAGGCTCAGTGATCGCACCTCGTCCCGCCTCGGCATGCGGCGGCCGTGGATGGTCATCGGCCTCCTCGGCGGCACTCTCGGCGTCCTCGTGGTGGCGGTAGCGCCCACCATCCCCGTCGTCCTCGTCGGTTGGTGCCTGGCCCAGGTCTTCTTCAACGCCCTGCTCGCCGCCCACGTCGCCGTACTGCCGGACCAGGTGCCGACCGCACAACGCGGCACGGTCTCGGGCGTGCTCGGCGTCTGCCTCCCCATCGCCTCGGTGAGCGGCACCTACGTGGTGCAGCTGTTCACCGGCAACCAGGTCGCGATGTTCCTGGCGCCCTGTGCGATCGGTGGGGTCTTCATCCTGGTCTTCGCAGTGACCCTGAAGGACCGTCGGTTGGCGCGAGAAGACCGGCCGCCCTGGTCGTGGCGTGAGCTCGTCGGTTCGTTCTACGTCGACCCCCGACGCGCCCCTGACTTCGGGTGGGCCTTCGCCAGCAGGTTCCTGTTCGTGCTGGCCTACGCCTTCCTGATCACCTACCAGGCGTACTACCTGCTGGAGAAGATCGGCACCGCCGAGGACGACGTGCCGCAGCAGATCTTCCTCGGCACGCTCGTCCAGTCCGCCGTCGTCGTCACCGCCTCCCTGGTCGGGGGCCGGCTCTCGGACCGGTCGGGACGCCGCAAGGCCTTCGTGCTGCTCGCCTCGACGATCTACGGGCTCGCGCTGTTCTTCGTCGCCGTCGCCAGCGGCTTCGACGGCTTCCTGGTCGGCATGGCGATCAGCGGGCTGGGCTTCGGCATGTACATCGCGGTCGACCTCGCACTCGTCGCCGACGTGCTCCCTGACCCGGCCAACGCAGCCAAGGACCTCGGCGTGTTCAACATCGCCGGCGCACTGCCGTTCTCGGTGGCCCCCGCGCTCGCGCCCGCCGTACTCGCTGCGGGCGACGGCAGCTACGGCGTGCTCTACGCGGTCGCTGGCGCCTGCGCGCTCCTCAGCGCGCTCGCCATCCTGCCCGTGAAGGGCGTGCGCTAGCTGAGCAGCTCGAGCGCCAGCTCGGTGCTGGCCCGGTAGTCGACCTTGCTGACCGGGGTGCGCGGCACCTGCGGCACGAAGACGATCTCCTTGGGCACCTTGTAGTTGGAGATCAGCGTCCGGGCGTGCTGGCGTAGCTCGTCCTCGGTCACCTCGGAACCGTCCCTGCGCTGCACCAGCGCGGTCACCTGCTGTCCCCAGCGCTCGTGCGGCGTGCCGACCACCACCGCGTCGAAGACGTCGTCGTGGCGGAGCAGGACGGCCTCGACCTCCTCGGGGTGCACCTTCTCGCCTCCGGTGTTGATGCAGACCGAACCGCGGCCGAGGACGGTGACGCTGCCGTCGTCCTCGCGGCGGGCGAAGTCGCCGGGGATCGACCAGCGGACGCCGTCGACCTCCTTGAACGTCGCGGCGGTCTTCACCGGGTCCTTGTAGTAGCCCAGCGGGATCGGGCCGGTCCGACCGAGCATCCCGTCGACACCCGGAGGGCAGGGCTTCATCTCCGGGTCGAACACCTCGACGTCGTCGCCGGCCGTGAACTTCGGCGCACCGACCGGCCCCTCGGTGCCGTCGTCGATGCGGGACGCGGTCGCGCCGGACTCCGACGACCCGTAGGAGTCGAGGATGAACCGGCCCGGCAGCGCCCGGCGGATCTGCTCGCGCACGCCCTCCGAGAGCGGCGCGGCGCCGTTGGAGACCGCGGCCAGGCTGGAGAGGTCCCAGCGGTCGGGCTCGGCCAGGATCGCGTCGGC
>DASTDJ010000020.1:0-6834 GCA_035710425.1 Nocardioides sp. | reverse complement strand
GGATTCGGCGCGTTCTACCCCGAGGCGGGCTGGGCGGACTGGTTGATCCTCGCGTTCGTGCTCGTGGCAGTGGTGTCGTACGTCGCCCAGGTCCGGCCGGCGTTGGTGCTCGGTGAGACCCACCTGACGCTCCGCAACATGCTGGAGACGGTGCACGTGCCGTGGGCGGCGGTGGGGGAGGTCCTGGTCCAGCAGATCACCACCGTCGAGGCGGGTGGCCGCATCTACGACTGCCCCGCGGTCGGCCGCAGCCCGCGCCAGATCAAGCGCGACTCGGCCCTGCCCGTCGACCACCACCCCACCGAGGACTCCTTCGGGCTCTTCGTCGAGTCGCAGATCCTGCACCGGGCGCGCGACGCCCGCGCACAGGAGGGCATCGAGGAGGGGTCCGCGGAGCAGCAGGCCGCGGCCGACGGCGTACGCGTGTCCAAGGCATGGCCCGAGATCGTCCTGCTGGTGGGCACGGTCGCGGCGCTGGTGGTCGCGATCGTCACGTAGTCAGGGCATGTCCCGCTTCGGCGTCATGTCGTAGGTGACCCACTGCTGCGCCTCGGCCAGACGGTCGTAGAGCCCACGGGCGACGTGGTTGTCGGCGGCGGTGATCCAGGTGACCACGCCCCAGCCTCGTTCGTCCGCGAGGGAGCGCAGGTGCTCGAGGAGGGCCGCCCCGGCCCCACTGCCGCGTCGGGTCGGGTCGACGAACAGGTCGTCGAGGAAGCCGGCCGTGTCACCCTCGAGCGGCCGCGCGAACGCCCGCACGTGTGCCAGCCCGACCACCTCGCCGTCGAGCTCGGCCACGAAGCACTCGAGCTCGCCCCCCGCGGTGAGCCGCTGCCACAGGTGGTCGAGGTCCGGGACTGGCACCTCGTAGAACGCGCAGTAGCCGCGATAGAGCTCGGCCCAGCGCTCCCGATCACGCTCCGCGGCCGGACGCACGTCGACTGTCGTCACAGCCCCATCGCAGCCTTGACGTCGTTGCGCAGCGCGTCGAGCCGGCCGGCGGCCGCGATCCGCGCTGCCTCGACGCCGTCCTCGGGGTCCACCGGGAGCACCACCTCCAGGTAGGCCTTGATCTTCGGCTCGGTGCCGCTGGGCCGGACGATCACCCGGGCGCCGTCGGCGAGGCGGTAGCGCAGCCCGTCGGTGGGTGGGAGGTCGGCGGTGCCCGCGGTCAGGTCCTCGACCTGCTCCACCCGCAGGCCGCCGAGCTCCGTGGGCGGGGTGTCGCGCAGCCGCTGCATCGCACCCGCGATCAGGGCCAGGTCGCTCACCCGCAGCGACAGCTGGTCGGTGGCGTGCAGGCCGTGCTCGAGCGCGATGTCGTCGAGGAGGTCGGTGAGGGCGCGGCCGTCGGCCTTCGCCTGAGCCGCGAGCTCGCACAGCATCAGCAGCGCCGAGACACCGTCCTTGTCGCGGACGTGCTCCGGGTCGACGCAGTAGCCCAGCGCCTCCTCGTAGCCGAACGCCAGGTCCGGCACCCGGCTGATCCACTTGAAGCCGGTGAGCGTCTCGACGTAACCCTGACCCGCGGCCGCCGCCTGCTTGCCGAGCAGGGAGGAGGAGACGATCGAGGCGGCGTACGTGCCCTTGCGGCCGGAGCGGAGCAGGTGGTGGGCGAGCAGCGCGCCCACCTCGTCGCCGCGGAGCATCCGCCACCCGTGCAGACCGGGTACGGCGGCGGCGCACCGGTCGGCGTCCGGGTCGTTGGCGACGACCAGGTCGGCGTGGGTCCGCTCGGCGAGCGCCATCGCCAGGTCCATCGCCCCGGGCTCCTCGGGGTTGGGGAAGCTCACCGTCGGGAAGTCCGGGTCGGGCTGCTCCTGCTGCTCGACGACCTGCGGGGCGTCGAAACCGGCGGTCTCGAGCACCTGGAGCACCGACGTGCCGCCGACGCCGTGCAGGGGCGTGTAGACGGTGCGCAGGTCGCGCGGCCCGTCGGCGGCGAGGTCGGCGACGGTGTCGAGGTAGCGGTCGACGATGTCCTCGCCGAGCACCGTGCCCGGCTCGCCACGTGGCACGTCGGAGAGCCTGCCGATCGCCGCGATGTGGCGGGAGATCTCCGCATCGGCTGGGGGCACGATCTGGCTGCCGTCGCCGAGGTAGACCTTGTAGCCGTTGTCCTGGGGCGGGTTGTGGCTCGCGGTGACCATCACCCCGGCGACGCAGCCGAGCTCGCGGATGGAGAAGGCGAGGAGCGGGGTCGGCAGCGGACGCGGCATCACGTGCGCGGTGAACCCGGCGCCGGTCATCACCTCCGCGGTGTCGCGCGCGAAGACGTCGCTGTTGTGGCGGGCGTCGTACCCGATGACGACGCCGCCGGAGGCTCCCTGCTCGCGGAGGTAGGCGGCGAGACCCGCCGCCGCGCGGCTGACGACGACGCGGTTCATCCGGTTCGGGCCGGCGCCCAGGGCGCCGCGCAGACCGGCGGTGCCGAACTCGAGGGTGCCGTGGAACCGGTCGATCAGGTCGGCGGGGTCGCTGCCCGCCTCGACGTCCCCGATCAGGGTCTCCAGCTCGGCCCGGGTTGCCTCGTCCGGGTCCGCAGCGGCCCAGCTCCGTGCTCGGTCGAGCACGACGTCGACGTCAGGAGTCATGGGGGCACGTTAGTGCCCCGTCGCTAGTCCTGACTGCTGGGCTTCGGTGGCTCCGTGCCGTCCTCGGTGACGTACGGCCGGTCGTCCTCGTCGTAGCCCTCGCTGTCGGTGAACTTGCCGGCGCCGGAGTCGAAGGTGCGTCCGGTGTTGTCGACCTCGGTGTCCTCGGGACGGTTGGCCGGGTCGAGCCGCTCCGCGCGGTCGCGCTCGATCTCCTCGACGGTCTCCTGAGGTACGTCGTCCTCGGTCGGGAGGCCGGCGGTGCCGCTCTCCCGCTCGTCGGCCGGACGGCCGTCGCTCCCGATGTCGAAGGTGCCCCGGGCGCTGTCGATGCGCTTGTCCGGGTCTTTCTCGGTGCCCTGGCTCACGTGACCTCCCTGGGTCGTAGACGGGCAGCACCCCCGGTACCCGGTCGTCGCGCGCCTACTCTGAGCGCCATGCGAAGGCCGTCGGTGGCGTACGAGTTCCGGGGGACGTGGTCGGTCGCGGCCCCGCTGGACGCGGTTCGCGAGGCCGCTGTCGACCTCGAGCACTACCCGGAGTGGTGGCCGCAGATCCGCGCCGTGGTGAAGCTGGGGCCCGACGACGCGAGGGTGCTCTGCCGCTCGACGCTGCCCTACACGCTGGACCTGGTGCTGCACGCGGTCTCCCGCGAAGGGTCCGTCCTCGAGGTGGAGGTGTCCGGGGACCTCGACGGGTCGGTCCGCTGGGAGCTGACGCCGGAGGACGGGGGCACCCGGATGGACTTCGAGCAGCAGGTGGTGGTCCGGGGCGCGCTGGCGGTCGTGTCGTACGTCGGGCGCCCCCTGCTGCAGTGGAACCACCACCGGATGATGCTGGGCTGCATCGCGGGGCTCAGGGAGCGTCTGCGCGATCCAATGCTGGGCGGTAGTACGACTCCGACGTGAACGGTCCACCCACGTGAGCGCCGTCGGCGGCATCGTCAGCGGAGACCTCGATCCGGTCGGCGAACTCCTCGGCGTCGTCCATCGGCTGGTAACCGAGCGCCCGCCCGGGCTCGAGGTCCCACCAGGCGCGGGTGTTGGCGGAGATGCCGTAGAGCACCGCGAAGCCCGGAGCCGGCGTGGTGAGGCAGGCGTCGACCATGCGCACGCAGTCGTCGTGCGACAGCCACGTCGACAGCTCCCGCACGGACCCCGGCTCGTGCCGGAACGAGCCGATCCGGCAGGAGAGCGTGTCCATGCCGTAGCGGTCGGTGTAGAGGCTGAGCAACGCCTCGGTGGCGACCTTGGCCACGCCGTAGAAGCTGTCGGGCCGGGGCCGGGCCTCGACGCTGAGGAGGTCGGTCCGCGGGGTGTGCCCGACAGCGTGGTTGGACGAGGCGTAGACGAACCGGCGGACGTCGTGCGCGACGGCGGCATCGAGGAGCGCCGCCGTCGTCACGGTGTGGGAGGTCAGGGACTCGGTCAGCGATCCCTCGTCGGGGTTGCCGGCGAGATGCACGATCGCGTCGAGTCGCTCCTCGGCGAGCACGGCGCGCACGGCGTCGGGATCGGTGCAGTCGACGACGTACCAGGGGCGGTCGTCGCCCTCCGGGGCCGGCACGAGGTCGAGCCCGACGACCTCGTGGCCGCGGTCGGCGAGGCCGACCCCCAGCACTCGCCCGAGGCTGCCGGCGGCACCGGTGACGAGTACCCGCATCCCACTCACGTCTCGATGGGCGCGGTGAGCATCCCGACGGACATCGCGATCACGTTGCGCACGAACGACTCCGTGTCGAGCTGGTGCCGGCTCGGGTGCGGACGCTCGCTGGAACGGGCTCGGTCGGCGACCGCACGCAAGATGAACGAGGTGGTCAGGGACATCCGCTCGAGACGGAGCTCGTCGCTCATCGGCGGCATCCGCTCCTCCAGCAGGCCGTAGGCCTCGTAGCCGCCCGCGCGGGTGAGCGCGGCGACCACGTCGGGATGCAGCGAGTCGGGGTCGTCCTCGATGAGCTCGGAGAGGATGACCAGGTAGGACCTTCCTTCCCAGCCCAGGTCGCCGAGCTCGACGGCCGGGCGGACGAACGCCGCCACCGCCGAGGCCAGGTCGTCGTCGGGCTGCTGGCGCGCGATCTTGAGCAGCTCCTTCTCCCGGGTCGCGAGCATGTCGACGTGCTGCTCCAGGACGGCGACGAGCATGCCCTCCCGGGACCCGAAGTGGTAGTGCACCGCACCCCGGTTGCGCTGGCCGGCTTGGCGGGTGATCTCTAGTAGTGACGCGGAGTGCACGCCTTGCTCCGCAAAGCCCCGGGTGGCGGCCTCGATCAGGCGTTGCCTTGTCTCCTCGGCATTGCCGGTCATGGGAGTCCTCAGATTCTGGGCACGATGCGACTGAGCAGTCCCCCCATGCGCGAGGCCGCGGCCCTCCCGGCCTCAAGGACTTCTTCGTGGTTGAGCGGCTGGCCGGTGATACCGGCCGCCAGATTGGTGACGAGGCTGATTCCAAGCACCTCCATTCCCGCCTCGCGTGCTGCGATCGCCTCCAGCGTCGTGCTCATTCCGACCAGATGACCCCCGATCGCCCGGACCATCGCGATCTCGGCGGGGGTCTCGTAGTGCGGACCCGGGAACTGCACGTAGATGCCCTCGTCGAGGGACGGCTCGACCTCGCGGCACATGGCCCGCAACCTGCTCGAGTACAGGTCGGTGAGGTCGACGAAAGTGGCCCCTTCGACAGGGGAGCGGCCGGTGAGGTTGATGTGGTCGCTGATCAGCACGGGCGTGCCCGGGCTCCAGGTGTCCTTGAGCCCGCCGCAGCCGTTGGTCAACACGATCGCCCGGCAGCCCGCGGCGGCGGCGGTGCGTACGCCGTGGACGACGGCAGCGACGCCCTTGCCCTCGTAGTAGTGGGTGCGGCTGAGGAAGACCAGCAGGTTGCGGTCCCCGGCCCGGATCGAGCGGATCTTGCCCGAGTGACCGGCGACCGCGGCCGCGGAGAACCCCGGCAGGTCCGTGGTCGCGACCTCCGCCGTGGCCTCGCCCAGCGCGTCGACCGCGGGCAGCCAGCCGGAGCCCAGGACCAGCGCGACGTCATGACGATCCACCCCGGTCAGCCGCGCCAGGGCGGCGGCGGCCTCGGTGGCCAGGTCGTACGGCGTGGTCTGGGTCACGCGGGCAGCCTAGTGGCAGACGGGGCTCGGATCGTGCGCTACAGGCCGGTGGAGCGACATGGCCTTCCACGGAGCGCGGCGACGTAGTCGGCGGGCGCGTCGGCAGCCTCCGCGGCATCGGCGAGCACGCCGAGGTAGGACGCCGAGGGAAGGCCGCCCTCGTAGGCGTCGAGGACGTAGGCCCAGGCGACGATCTCGCCCCCCAGCGTCGAGACCCGGACCTTGGTCTTCCGGTAGAGCCCGGAGTCGGCCGACTCCCAGCCGTCCAGCAGCGACTCGTCCTCGCGGGTCACGTCGTAGACGGCCACGAAGACCTGCTCGAAGGGGTCCTGGACGATCGTGGGGAGGGCCCCGTCCCAGCCGTGCTCCTCCCCGCCGAACGTCAGCCGCCAGCCGGTCAGCCACCCGGTGGTCTGCAGCGGAGAGTGGGGGCACCGTTCGCCCATCCGCGCGGGATCCAGGTTGCTCCCGTAGGCGGCGTACAGCGTCACGACCGAAGGCTATCGGCCGAAGCAGGGTGATCCGGGCGACACGTCTAGGCTGGCTGCCGTGACTCACTTCGATGTTCTGGTCCTCGGCGCCGGCCCCGGTGGGTACGTCGCCGCCATCCGTGCAGCGCAGCTCGGCAAGTCGGTCGCGGTCGTGGAGGAGAAGTACTGGGGCGGTGTCTGCCTGAACGTCGGGTGCATCCCGTCGAAGGCGCTGCTCCGCAACGCGGAGATCGCCCACATCATCACCCACGAGAAGGACACGTTCGGGATCAGCGGCGACGCGACGATGGACTTCGCGGCCACCCACAAGCGCAGTCGCGGCGTCGCCGAGGCGAGCGCCAAGGGCGTCCACTACCTGATGAAGAAGAACAAGATCACCGAGATCGACGGCCGCGGGACGTTCACCGACGCCAACACCATCCGCGTCGGCGACCGCACGGTGACGTTCGACCACTGCATCATCGCCACCGGCGCCACCACGCGGCTGCTGCCCGGCACCGCGCTGTCGGAGCGGGTGGTGACCTACGAGGAGCAGATCCTCGACGACGCGCTGCCGGAGAGCATCATCATCGTGGGCGCCGGCGCGATCGGCGTCGAGTTCGCGTACGTGCTGCACAACTACGGCGTCAAGGTC
>DASTDJ010000019.1:0-31559 GCA_035710425.1 Nocardioides sp. | reverse complement strand
GAAGTACGGCAGCGGCAGGCTGTTGACCTTGTCCTCGACGTCCGACCGCATCCGGCGCACGACGCTCTGGACCACGTCGTTGAGCAGGTAGCCCTGCAGCCAGGCGAGCAACGACGCCGCGACGTACACCGCGAGCACGAGCAGCAGCACGTTGCGTACGGCGTCGAAGTCGACGCCCTGACCCGGCACCAGGTCGACGCCGCGCAGCAGGTCGGCGAACTGGTCGTCACCCCGCGTCTCGGCGGCGGCGACCGCCTGGTCCTTGCTGATCCCGTCGGGGAGCTGACGGCCGAGGAAGCCGGCGAACACCAGGTCGGTCGCGTGCCCGAGCAGCCGCGGGCCGAGCGCCATCAGCGTGACGCTGCCGATCGCCAGCACGACGACGGCGGCCGCCTTGAACCTCTCGGGCACCATCCGCCGCAGCAGGCGCTTCGCCGACGGCCCGAAGTCCATCGCCTTCTGGCCGACCATGCCGCCGCCCATCGGGCCGCGCCCGGGCATCGGGCCGCTGGAGACGACCCGCTCGGTCTCCTTCATCTTCGCGGGGGCCGAGGTCATGCGGCCTCCTCCGGGCTGAGCTGGGACGCGACGATCTCCTGGTACGTCGGGTTGTCGGCGAGCAGCTCCGCATGAGTGCCCCGTCCGACCACCCGCCCGTCCTCGAGCACGAGGATCTGGTCGGCGTCGCGGATGCTGGCCACCCGCTGCGCGACGACGACGACAGCCGCCTCGCGGGTCTCGGGCTTCAGCGCCGCTCGGAGCCGGGCGTCGGTGGCGAGGTCGAGGGCCGAGAACGCGTCGTCGAAGAGGTAGACCTCGGGACGGCGTACGAGCGCCCGGGCGATCGCGATCCGCTGCCGCTGACCACCGGAGACGTTGGTGCCGCCCTGGACGATCGGGGAGTCGAGGCCCTCGGGCATGGCGGCGACGAAGTCGCGGGCCTGGGCGATCTCGAGCGCCCGCCAGAGCTCGTCGTCGGTGGCGTCCGGCTTGCCGTGGCGCAGGTTGGTGCCAACAGTGCCGGTGAACAGGAACGCCCTCTGCGGCACCAGGCCGATCCGGGACCAGAGCAGGTCGGGGTCGAGGTCGCGGACGTCGACGCCGTCGAACCGGATCGTGCCGGAGGTCGCGTCGAAGAGCCGCGGCACGAGGTTGACGAGGGTGGTCTTCCCGGCGCCGGTCGAGCCGATCACCGCGACGGTCTCGCCGGGACGCACGCTGAAGCCGACGTCAGTGAGCACCGGCTGCTCGGCGCCGGGGTAGGTGAAGCCGACTCCCTCGAGGTCGAGGTGTCCGTGCAGCGACACCTCGCGCACCGGGTCGGCCGGCGGCGTGACGCTGGTGCGGGTGTCGAGCACCTCGGCGATCCGGTCGGCGCACACCGAGGACCGCGGCACCATCATCAGCATGAACGTGCCCATCATGATCGACATCAGGATCTGCATCAGATAGCTGAGGAACGCCGTCAGCGCCCCGACCTCCATCTGTCCCGAGTCGACCCGGTGGCCGCCGAACCAGATCACGGCCACGCTCGAGACGTTCACGATCAGCATCACCAGCGGGAACATCGTCGCCATCCACCGGCCCGCGCGCACCGAGACGTCGGTCAGGTCGTCGTTGGCCTTCGCGAAGCGACGGGTCTCCAGCGGCTCGCGCACGAACGCCCGCACCACCCGGATGCCGGTGATCTGCTCGCGCAGGATCCGGTTGACCTCGTCGATCCGCTCCTGCACCAGCCGGAAGCTGGGCACCATCTGCGACACGACCAACGCGACGGACAGCAGCAGCGCCGGCACCACGATGAGGAGCAACCACGAGAGCCCGAGGTTCTCGCGCATCGCCATCAGGATGCCGCCGACCATCATGATCGGTACGGCGACCGCCATCGTGCAGGTCATCAGCGCGAGCATCTGGACCTGCTGCACGTCGTTGGTGTTGCGGGTGATCAGCGACGGGGCGCCGAACTGCGCGACCTCGCGGCCCGAGAAGGTGCCGACCCGGTCGAAGATCGCTGCGCGCAGGTCGTGGCCGAAGCGCATGGCGGTCCTGGCCGAGAACCACACGGCCACGACCGAGCAGCCGATCTGCAACAGGGAGACCCCGAGCATGACCGCGCCCGCCCGGACGATGTAGCCGGTGTCGCCACGGGCCACGCCGTTGTCGATGATGTCGGCGTTGATGCTGGGGAGGAACAGCATCGCGACGGTCGAGGTGAACTGCAGGACGACGATCACGGTCAGCCACGGGCGGTACGGCGCGAGGAAGGTGCGCAGCAGTCGGAGCAGCATCAGTCGTCCTCCCCTCGGGCCAGGGTGCCGTTGAGGATCACGTCGACGATGAACTCGGGCTGCATCGGCCGGTTCTCGGAGATGTGCGGGTGGCTGCCCGAGAACGTCAGCAGCCGCAGCAGCCGGGCCACCTCCTCGGCCGGCATCCGGAACCGGTCGGCGTCCGGCTCGATCACCCTGAGGAGTCCCTCGTTGGCCAGCTTCTTGCGGAGCTCGTCGGGCTGGATCCGCCCGGGAGGTCGCGGCACGGCCATAGCGATCATCAGCTGGAAGATGCTGATGAACCGGCGCTGCAGCAGCGTGGTGACCGCGATCATCCGGTCGCGCAGCGGCTCGTCGAGGTCGATCCGAGCGACCGCCTCGAGGAACGGTCCGGGGTCGAACTCCGCGTCGAGCACCGCGTCGAAGAGCTCCTCCTTGGTGGGGAAGACCCGGAAGATCGTGCCCTCGGCGATGCCGGCCGCCTCGGCGACCAGCTTCGTCGTCGTACGGCGTCCGTGCTCCAGCAGCAGCGGGCGGGTGGCGGTGATGATCGCCGCCCGCCGCTCGGTCGGCGACAGCGGTCGCGCGCGCTCTCTCTTCACGTCCATCGCCGTCGAAGTTAAATGAGTGAGCGCTCACTCACAACTGCATATCGGACGAGACTTACCCAATTTTGGAGACGAGCCACACGCGGGCGCAGGACGAGAATTTCGTCATGAGCCAGCTGGCGCATGCGCCCCCCGGCTACGAGCACGTGCGCCCGCTGGGCGCGACGGGGTACGGCGACGCCTACCTGGCCACGCAGCGCGCTCAGCGCCGCGACGTGGTCGTCGTGGAGATCCCGCGAGCCTCGTTCAGCGGTCCGGCCGCCCTCGAGCGGCTCCGGATCGAGGCGGGTGTCCTGGCCGCCACCACCGTCGGTCCGATGATCAAGATCCTCGAGATCGACGCTCGCGGTGACCCGGTCTGGGTGGTGAGCGAGCACGTCCCGGGCACGCCGCTGCCCGACCTCATCGCCGACGGGCCGCTCCCGGCGGCGCAGGCGATCCCGATCCTGGACGACGTGGCCGGCGCCCTGCGGGTGATGGCCTGGCAGGGGCTCGCCCACGGCTCCGTGACCCCCGGCCACATCGTCGTGCTGCCCCACGGGAGGGCCCGGCTCGGCGGCTTCGCCGTGGCCCAGGCGCTGTCCCCCACCGAGGCCGACCAGTGGACGGACGCCTACGACTTCGCGGTGCTGGCCCAGCAGGTCCTCACCGGGAGCCCGCCGCCGCTCTCCCCCGACGACCCGCTGCCGCCGCTGCCGTGGCGGGCCGCGGAGGCGCTGCTCGCCGGCCTGGCCGAACGGTCCCAGGAGCGGCCGCTTCCGCACGAGCTGGTCGAGGTGCTCCGGAGCATCCCCGTCGAGGACTGGACGGCCCCACCGGCGCCCGAACCCGTCGTACCCGTGCCGGTCGCGGCGCCCGAGAAGGTCGCGCCGCCCGAGGTGGAGCCGGAGCTCGAGACCGAGGAGGACGACCGGTTCTGGTCGCCTCCGCGCTGGTTCCGCTGGATCTGCATCACCCTGGGGCTCATCGTCACCCTGGGCGCGGCGGCCGCCGGCGCCTACCTGCTCGAGCCGTGGCGGATGGCCCCGGACCAGCTCGAGGTGCGCAGCATCTCGGTGGAGGGCAAGCCCGGGCCCTTCGCCCACTGCCCCCGCGCCGACGTGCGCTTCGTCGCCACGATCACGACCAACGGCCAGCCCGGCGAGCTGACGGTCTCGTGGATCCGGCCCAACGGGGTGCAGCCGCTGCCGGAGACGATCGAGGTGCGCGAGGGCCAGAAGAGCGTGCAGACCCAGCTCGAGTTCACCTTCCGCGGACGGGAGGCTCGCGCCGGTCGGGCCGTCGTGCTCATCGACGGCGACGACTCCGGCTCGGCGAAGGGGACGATCAACTATCTCTGCGCCGGCGGCTGAGCCGCACGCCAGCGAGGGTTGCGCACCCCCTTCCACGGGGTGACGATCCGATGTCATGACGAACATCTCGGAGCCCAGCGGCTGGCAGGTCCGAGGGTCGGCGGCCGAGAACTACGAGCGGTACCTGGTGCCGGCGCTCTTCGCCTCCTGGGTGCCCGACCTGCTCGACGCGGCCGGCGTGCGCGACGGGCATCGCGTGCTCGACGTCGCGTGCGGCACCGGCATCGTGGCGCGCGGCGCGGCCGGTCGGGTCGGGGCGAACGGTCGGGTTGTCGGGCTCGACATCAACGACGGCATGCTGGAGACCGCCAAGGCGGCGGACGTCGGCGGCGTCGTCGAGTGGAAGGACGGCGACGCGTCGGAGATCCCGTTCGGGGACGGTGACTTCGACGCGGTCCTGTGCCAGCAGGGCCTCCAGTTCGTCCCCGACCCCGTCCGCGCCGCCGGCGAGATGGGCCGGGTCGTCGGCGACGGACCCGTCGTGGTCTCCGTCTGGTCACCGCTGCACGAGAACGTCGTGTGGGACCGGTTCGCCGACGCGCTCGGTCGTCACGCCGGTGCGGGGGCCGCCGAGATCATGCGCTCGCCGTTCCAGCTCAGCGACCCCGACCGGCTGCGCGAGGTCTTCACCCGGGCGGGGTTCTCGGCCGTGGACCTCGCGTCGCGCACCCACCCGGCCAGGTTCGCGTCGGCCGAGGCGATGGTGCGCGAGGAGCAGAGCAGCAGCCCCCTGGCGGAGCCGGTCGGCGCCCTCGACTCCGAGGCGTGGGGCGCGCTGGTCGAGGACGTCGCCACGATCCTCGCCGAGCACAGCGGCGAGGAGGGCATCAGCTTCCCGATGCACAGCCAGATCGTGACCGCGCGCCGCTAGGGCGCGAGCCGCACCGTGCTCCAGCCGCTCCCGGTGCGCCGGTAGACGAGCCGGTCGTGCATCCGGCCCGGTCGGCCCTGCCAGAACTCCACGGCCTCGGGGCGGACGACGTACCCGCCCCACTCCTCGGGCACCGGCACCGGCTCCGGGTCGGGGTACCGCGCCGCCGCCTCGTCGTACGCCGCGGTCAGCTCGTCACGACCGGTCACCTCGCGCGACTGGTGGGACGCCCACGCCCCGAGCTGGGACCCCCGGGGCCGCGAGGCGAAGTACGCCGCCACGGCGTCCGCCGACAGTGACGACGCCGTCCCGTCGACCCGGACCTGCCGCTCGAGCGGGTGCCAGGGGAAGAGCAGCGCGCACGCGGGGTTGGCCGAGAGCTCCTCGCCCTTGCGCGAGCGGGTGTTGGTGAAGAACACGAAGCCGTCGTCGGACAGGCCCTTCAGCAGCACCAGCCGCGCAGCGGGCCGGGCGTCGGCGTCGGCCGTCGCGACCACCACCGCGTTGGGCTCGTGCAGGCCGGCCGCGACCGCCTCGTCGAACCACCGCCGGAACATCGCGATCGGGTCCGGAGCCAGGTCGGACTCCGTCAGCCCGGATCGGGCGTACTCCTCGCGCAGCGCGGCCAGGTCGAGCTCGGTCATGACTCCAAAGTAGGACGTCCGACCATGTGGGGCAGAATGCGGTCGATGCCCACCACCGTGGGCCGCTGACGAAGGAGTCATGGCGGGATGACCGAGGTACACCACGGACTCGAGGGCGTCGTCGCGTTCGAGACGCAGATCGCCGAGCCCGACAAGGAGGGGTCGGCGCTTCGCTACCGCGGCGTCGACATCGAGGAGATCGTCGGCCGGGTGCCGTTCGAGAACGTGTGGGGCCTCCTCGTCGACGGCACCTACAGCCCCGGCCTACCGCCGGCCGAGCCCTACAACATCGCGATCCACACCGGCGACGTGCGGGCCGACGTCCAGGCGTCCGTGGCCATGCTCGCCCCGATGCTCGGCATGGGCCAGACCTACGACATCAGCGACGAGCAGGCCCGCCTCGACCTCTCCCGGGTCGCGGTGATGGTGCTGTCGTACGCCGCCCAGTCGGCGCGCGGGCTCGGCACGCACGTCGTTCCGCAGAGCGAGGTCGACAAGGGCCGCACCCTCGCGGAGAAGTTCCTCATCCGTTGGCGCGGCGAGGCCGACCCCGACCACGTCAAGGCGATCGACGCCTACTGGAGCTCCGCCGCCGAGCACGGCATGAACGCCTCCACGTTCACGGCCCGGGTGATCACCAGCACCGGCGCCGACGTGGCGGCCGCGTTCTCCGGCGCGATCGGCGCGATGAGCGGGCCGCTGCACGGCGGCGCCCCGTCGCGGGTGCTCGGCATGATCTCCGACGTCGAGGAGTCCGGCGACGCCGCGGGCTACGTCAAGGGCCTGCTCGACAAGGGCGAGCGGCTGATGGGCTTCGGCCACCGGGTCTACCGCGCCGAGGACCCCCGCGCCCGGGTGCTGCGGCGCACCGCCCGCGAGCTCGGCGCACCGCGCTACGAGGTCGCCGAGGCGCTGGAGAAGGCCGCCCTGGCCGAGCTCCGCGAGCGCCGCCCCGACCGGGTGCTCGAGACCAACGTGGAGTTCTGGGCGGCGATCGTCCTCGACTTCGCCGAGGTGCCGGCCAACATGTTCACCTCGATGTTCACCTGTGCGCGCACCGGCGGCTGGTCGGCGCACATCCTCGAGCAGAAGACCACCGGCCGGCTGATCCGCCCCTCCGCGATCTACGCCGGTCCCGCCGGCCGCAAGGCCGACGAGGTGGACGGCTGGCAGTCCGAGTGGGCGGGCTGAGCGCTACTTGTACCAGCTGGTCTCCGCCCGGGCGGCCCGGCGGGTCAGCGAGATGTGCATGTGGTCGCGGTGCCGCAGCGTCTTGGAGCACTTCTTCTTCGAGGGGCAGCTCGAGCTGAGGTAGGGCTCCGCGTCGTAGCGATCCCAGGCGGAGTACATCCGGTCGTTCCAGATGATGTACATGATCCCCATCCGGCGGGCGATCGCATCGGTGTTGCCGCGGGCGTCGGTGGCGAAGGCACGGTCGAGGAACGCCTTGGCTCGGCGCCGGTCGGCCTTGCGCGCGGCGTTCAGC
Source organism: Nocardioides sp. (assembly GCA_035710425.1). GTDB lineage: Bacteria > Actinomycetota > Actinomycetes > Propionibacteriales > Nocardioidaceae > Nocardioides. Next base: position 24,328 of record DASTDJ010000019.1, on the reverse strand, counting down.
GTCCAGTCGAACGCCCTGCCCTCGGTGTGCTCGGACCTGCTGCCGCCGCACCTCCGGGAGATCGGGCCGAACCCGCCGCCGTACTTCCGCACGAGCCAGCGGCCGAGCTGCTTGGTGCCGGGCTTGGCCTTCGGCGAGCACTTCGTCGCCGGCTGGTAACGGGGATAGTCCTCGATCGCGCCGGCGGGAGCGGGCGCGACGACGAGGAGGACGCAGGTCACGAAGGCGGCGAAGAAGGTCCGAGACACCGAGCGAGGGTAGGTCGGATCCGGCCGTCTGTCCTAGTTCTCGGGCATCCCGCGCCGGGTCCGGGCGAGATAGGCGATCCCCCGGGGGGACAGCTCGTAGCCCACCGGGTGGCTGATCGTGAGCCCGATGTTCTTGAGCTTGCGTACGTCGAGCTTGAACGGGTCGCGCTCGCGCCCGACCTCCGCCGCCAGGTCGGGGGCCCGTACCTGCGGGCGACGCCGGATCAGGTCGAGGGTCTGCATCGTCCAGGCGCCGTGGCCGCTGGCCCGGTCGAGCCGCCCGAGCTTCGCATCGATCGCGGCCACATCGTCGTCGGTGAGCCGGTCGTCGTTGCGCAGCGCCACGCGCGGGTCCTCACCGGCGTACGACAGCTGCACGCGGTAGGTCGGCACGGTGTCGTCGCCGGCCAGCCGCTTGCGCACGGCGTCGGCGTCCTTGTGCCCGGCGAGCGCGGCGTCGGCGTCGGTGATCGCCGCCGGGTCGACGGGCTCGACGGCGTCCACCCGGATCACGCCGACCGCGGTGCGGAACGTCGCGCCCGGCTGGACGTCCTGCTTGCGCCACCGGCGGAAGGCCAGGCTCATCGACCCGTCGGCCACCCCTCGAGCGACCTTGATCGGCAGCAGCACGGGCCTAGTGTGCCCGGAGGCTCACAGCGCGTCGACCGCCGCCTTGGCCTCCTTGAGGCCGACGCCGGTGGCCTCGCGGTAGACCTTGACCGCCTGCACCGGCTTCCCCTCCCGCTTGTGCCGCTGCACCTGCGCCAGCACGTCCGTGGCGAGCCCGGCGAAGGACGTCGCGGCCGGAGCCGGAGCTCCCTCACGCTGCGACAGGAACGCGACCGTCGCCTCGAGCTGCTGCACGCGTGACTCGAGCGCGTCCAGCCGCTGGGTACGTCCCGGCTCCTCGGGCTTGTCGAAGAAGAGACCCATGCTGGCCAACCTAAAGTAAAGAACCCGCTGGCCAGAAGAGGCAGTTCGGGAGCCGGACGCCGTACCCAGCGGCCTGTCGGCAGACACTCCGTGGTCAGAGGTCCAGAGGTCGCAGCACGCGGTCGATGCCGTGGGCCACCTGACGGTTGCCGCGGTTGATGTCCAGCTTGCTCGGGATGGCTCGCGGGTTCCTGGCGTCGGGGTCGCGGTCGACCAGGGTGACCTCGTGGCCGACCTGGACGCGGATCTTGCCACCCTGTGCGGTGGTGATCCGTTGGCCGTCGGCGGCGAGGACCTTGTCCGAGGTGAGCGTGCTCCCTGCGACCACGTGGTAGAGGAGCACGGCCTCGATGGTGTCGATGCCGAGCCGGGCGACCTGCTTGAAGGTCTTCGCCTCGGACTTGGGCTTGAACCCCTTGAGCGAGCGGACGAGGAACCGGAAGGCCTGGTCGGTGGGTACGAACGCCGTGAGTCGGGTGCTGCCGTCGGTGAGGGCCCCGACGGCGCTGCCCGGCTTGGCTCCGAGGACGGCGAGCACGGCCTTCTCGGTGATGTCGAAGTCGAAGGGGTTGGTGTCGTACTTGTTGCCGTCAGCGGCCAGTACGGCGGCCAGGCTCCGGTCCCCCGGTGCGGCGGGGGCGGGTGTGGCGGTGGCCGGGGCGAGTGCCCCCAGGGCCAGTGTCGAGGCGGCGGCTGCCGCGATGGTGCGGATTCTCATGGTGATTCCTCTCCTGTGGTGGGTGTGGTGGGGTCAGGTGTAGGTGCCGCGGAGCACCGAGGTGAGGGAGTGCGTGGGGTCGCCGTCGTCGCTTTCGAGGCTGATGTCGACGACGCTGTAGCGGTCGAGCAGCCGTTGGGGCAGGTCGTAGCTGGCGTGGTCGAGGGCGCCGATCGGTCCCAGGGCGAGCATCTTGTTCGTGGCCGGGTCCAGCAGCCACGCCTCGTAGAACTCACCCGGATCGGTCGCGGGGAGGTCGTCGGTGCGGATCTGCACCTGCGTCACGCCGTCGTCGATCGTGTGCAGGGACAGCGTGCCTTGCGCTTCGGAGGGGCTGCCCGGTTCGTCCAGAGGGGTGAGGGTGTGGACGACCGTGGTCGGATCCCCCTCGGGCGGGGCCGGCGAGTCGTTGTCGACGAGGGTCACCAACGCCAGGCCGGCGACCACCGCGACGGCGGCCGCCGCCACCAGGGCGACCAGGCGGTGGCGGGAACGGGGTGGAGGGTCGAGTGGCGGCAGGTCCTCGCTGTTGGGCTCCGGTTGCGCAGGCCCCGTGAGCAGTCGCGATGAGCGGAGCAGGACGGCATGACCGGCAGCGAGCTCGGCGAGCTCGCCGCGGCACGCCTGGCAGCGTTCGAGATGCACCCCCGCGTCGAGGGCCTCGACGTTCGGGAGGTTGCCCAGCAGCAGGGCGGAGAGGTCGGGGTGCGTGTCGTCGATGCTCATGCCGAGTCTCCTTCCTGGAGCTGGGCGCGCATCAGGGTCGCCAGGCGCCGGGTACCGCGGGACGCGCGGGCCTTGACCGTGCCGATCGGGGTGTCCATCGCTCGGGCGACCTCGGCCTGGGTCATGCCCGCGAAGTAGGTCAGCTCGAGGGTGCGGCGCTCATGGTCGGGGAGCTGCGCCACCGCGGCACGGACGTCGGCGGCCTCGGCGAACCGCTCGGCGGTCTCCCGCCCGTCCTCGCCGACCAGGTCGCGTGCCGCCTCGACGTTGATCACCTGGTGCCGGCGGGCGCGCAGCGTGTCGACGGCGCGGTGGTGGGCGATGGTGAACAACCAGCTGCTCAACCGCTGGTTCTGCTGGTAGCGGTGGGCGTTGCGCCAGGCGTCCAGGAACGTCCGCTGCAAGACGTCCTCGGCCTCGTTGGCTCCGACGTACCTGCGCAGGTAGACCAACAGGCTCGGCCCGTACTGGGTGTAGGCGTCCTCCAGGGCGGACCGGTCGCGACGAGCAAGCCTCGCCTCGAGCGGCTGGTCGTCCATACCCGGTACTTCGACGCCGAGGCCCGCTTGGTTGCCGCGGACCCCGATCAAACAGCGGCGGGTCGATCACAAGCGCACAGCCGCACCGGTCCGCGCAGCTGTCAGATGGCGTCTCGCCCGGTCAGAGGGTGACCCCGGACTCGATCGCGAACACCACTAGCTGGGCGCGATCGCGCGCGTGCAGCTTCACCATCGCCCGGCTCACGTGGGTGCGCACGGTGTCGGGGCTGACGACGAGCTCCTCGGCGATCTCCTGGTTGGACCGGCCGGTGGCGACCCACGCCATGATCTCCCGCTCCCGCTCGGTCAGGTCGCCGAGACGCGGGTGGGGACGGGTAGGCGGCCCTGAGCCACCGAAGTGCTGGATCACCGTGGTCGTCACCGACGGCGCGAGCAGCGATCCGCCCTCGGCGACCACGCGGACCGCGTCGAGGAGGCTCTCCGGCTCGGCGTCCTTGAGCAGGAACCCGCTGGCGCCGTGGCGGAGCGCCTCGAAGACGTACTCGTCGAGCTCGAACGTCGTCAGCATCACGACCTTCACGTCAGCCAGCGCGGGGTCTCCCGAGACCTCCCGGAGCATCTCCAGGCCGTCCATCACCGGCATCCGGATGTCGCAGAGCACCACGTCGGGCGTGGCGCGCCGCAGCATCTCCAGCGCCTCGCGGCCGTCGCCGGCCTCGCCGACCAGCTCGAGGTCGTCCTCGGCGGCGATCAGCGTCGCCAGGCCCATCCGCACCAGCGGCTGGTCGTCGACCAGCGCCACCGTGATCATGGGTGTCCGGGCAGGATCGCCCGCACTCGGAACCCGCTCGGCCCCGGCCCCGCCTCCAGCGAGCCGCCGAGCGCCTCGACCCGCGACCTCATCCCCGAGATCCCCATGCCCCCATCTTGCCCTGTCGCGCCACTGCCGGCGCCGTCGTCGCGGACCGTCACCACGAGGTCACCGGCCCGCCGCTCGAAGGACACGATCGCGCGGGTGGCGTGCGCGTGCCGCAGCACGTTGGTGAGCGCCTCCTGCACGACGGCGTACGCCGTCCGGCTCACCGGCTCGGAGAGTCCGTCGACCGAGCCCGTGCGGTCGACCGTCAACCCGCCGCCGCGGACCCGGTCGAGCAGGGCGTCGAGGTCGTCGAGCCCCGGCGCCGGCCGGCGTGCGCCCGGGTCGCCGGACATCCGGGCCAGCTCGGACCGCAGGGCGTCCAGCGACTCCTTGCTGGCACTGCGGATCGCCTCGAGGTTCTCGCGCGCCTTCGCGGGGTCCTTGTCCAGCACGTGCAGCGCGGCGCCCGCCTGCATCGCGATCACGGCCAGCCCGTGGCCGACGCCGTCGTGGAGGTCCTGCGCCATCCGGAGCCGCTCCTCGGTGGCCGCGCGCTGGGTGCGGTCGAGGCTGGCCTCCTGGCGGGCCCGCAGCGCGGTGGCGGCAGCACCGGCTGCCGCGACGATCGCGACGATGCCGATGCCTTGCCACGGGCTCGCGCGCCCGATGTCGTCGTAGAGCTCGGCGCGCAGGGCCAGCGCCCCGCAGGCGAACGTGACCGCGATCGCGGCCGGCCACACCCAGTCGCGCACGCGTGAGGACCACGCGACCACCAGCGTGACCGTGGGAAGCGCCAGGTAGACCGGGCCGTCGGTGTAGCCCAGGGCGAAGTAGGCGGTCGTCAGGGCCCCGCTCGCGAGCAGGGCCGTGGCCGGTCCGAGGCGGAGCAGGGCCGGCACCACCGCGCCGACCGCCAGGAGCGTGCCGAGGAACACCGGCCGGTCGAGCGCCGCCTCGCGGTTCGACGCGGCGGTTCCGAGGAGCACCACGACCAGCACCGTCCACGGCCAGTAGCCGCGGTGGTCGATCCGGTGGGTCAGCAGGCTCACGACGACGAGGCTAGACCGGCGGCAGGCCCGCGTCGTACGCCTGCGGGAGCGGCCGCCGTACGCAGTCCTGCGTAGGCCGCTGCCGCGACTGGGCGGACGCGGATCCGGGGCGTCACGGCGAGCGTGGAGCCATGAACGAACTCGTAGTGCAGACAGACGGGCTGACCAAGCGGTACGGCGACCGGCTCGCCGTCGACGCCGTCAGCATGACCGTGCGACGCGGCGAGGTGTACGGCTTCCTCGGTCCCAACGGAGCGGGCAAGACCACCACGCTGCGGATGATGCTCGGCCTGATCCGGCCCACGGCCGGCACGGCGAGCGTCCTGGGACTGCCGGCCGGCCGCTCCGAGGCGACCGAACGCGTCGGCGCGCTGATCGAGGGCCCGGGCTTCTTCCCCTACCTGTCCGGGCGCGACAACCTGCGGGTGCTGGCCCGCGCCCGCGGTCTCGACCCCGACGTGGTGGAGGGCGCGCTGGAGCGGGTCGACCTGGCCGCCCGGGGCGGTGACAAGTACAAGAGCTACTCGCTGGGCATGAAGCAGCGACTCGGCGTGGCCGCGGCGCTGATGGGCGACCCCGAGCTGATCGTGCTCGACGAGCCCACCAACGGCCTCGACCCGGCAGGCATGGCCGACATGCGTGCGCTCGTCGTCTCGCTGGCCCGTGGCGGCCAGACCGTGCTGCTGTCCAGCCACCTGCTGGCCGAGGTGCAGGAGATCTGCGACCGGGTCGGCGTCATCAACGGCGGCCGGCTGCTGCGCGAGTCGACCGTGGCCGAGCTTCGCGGCGAGGCCACGCTGCGGGTCAGGGCCACGCCCGAGGACGCGGCGCTGGTGGTCGCGATGCGGGTGGCCGGCGACGACGGCGTACGACGTGCCACAGGCGGCATGGAGCTCGACCTCCCGGCCACCGCCGCGCCCGCGCTGGTGCGCGACCTGGTGGCGGCCGGGGTCGACGTGCACGAGATCGCGTCGGTCGAACGAACCCTCGAGGAGGTCTTCTTCGAGATGACCACGAACGAACTGGAGAAGGTGTCATGAACGACCTGTTGAACAGCACCCGTGCCGAGCTCCTGCGGCTGCGCAAGTGGCCGGCCGTGTGGGTGACGATCGGGGCCTGGGCGGCGATGTCGCTGATGTTCGGCTACCTCTTCAACTACCTCGCCTACAAGACCGGCGACTTGAGCTTCTCCGGCGACGGGGAGACCCGCTCGGAGCTGCTCGCCGAGCTGCTGCCGGGCTCGATCCCCGACGTGCTCGTGCAGGGGATGCCGATGTTCGGCGGCGCGCTGGCGATGGTGCTGGGCGCGATCGTGGCCGGCAACGGCTACGGCTGGGGCACCTGGAAGACGATGTTCACCCAGGGCCCGTCGCGCACCTCCAGCGTGGCCGGCTCGATGATCGCGCTGAGCGTGATCGTGGTCGGCGTCGTGGCGATGACGCTGGTGCTGATGACCGCGGTGTCCCTGGTGATCGCGTCCGCCGAGTCGCAGCCCGTGGACTGGCCGTCGGTCGGGGCGTTGGCGGAATCGGCCGCAGGCGGGCTCCTGGTGCTCGAGATGTGGGCGCTGATGGGCTACGCACTGGGCACGCTGGCCCGCGGCCCGGCGCTGTCGGTCGGGCTCGGCCTGGTCTGGGCGCTGGTCGTCGAGAACCTGCTGCGCGGGGTCGGCGCCCTGCTCGGCCCGGTCGAGACCGCGACCCACGTGCTCCCGGGCACCGCTGGCGGCTCGCTGATCGGCGCGCTGCTGGACGTCGGCGCCAACCCGAACCAGACCCCCGGCGTGCTGGACGTGGTCTCCGGCGACCAGGCGCTGCTCACCGTGCTGGTGTACGCCGTGGCGCTGCCCGCCCTGGTGGTGCTGCTGGTGCGCCGCCGGGACGTGGCCTAGAGCCGCTTGCCGAAGCAGCGGTTCAGCGGGGACTCGCGGTAGTGGCCGAACGACGGGATCCGGGTGTACCCGGACGACGTGTACAGCCCGATCGCCTCCGGCTGGCGGAGGCCGGTCTCGAGGACGAGTGCCTCGATGCCGGCCTCCGCTGCCGTGCGCTCGAGCTCGGCCAGGACCGCGCGGGCGTGACCGGCGCCGCGGGCCTTAGGCACGACGTACATGCGTTTGATCTCGGCGACCACCGTGGTGCCGAACGCCTCGAGGTCGGTACGCCGGCGCCAGGCCCCGGTGGTCACCGGCTCCTCGCCGACGTAGCCGACCAGGAACGTGCCGCAGGGCGGGTCGAACGTCAACGGGTCGACCGGGCTCTCGTCGGGGCCGCCGTAGCGGGCGATGTACTCCTGCTGGACGGTCTCGATCAGACGGGTGGCGTCGGGGTGGCCGTAGCCCACGGCGACCAGCCGCAGACCGTCCATCGAGCCTCCCTGTTGCGTCATCGCCGATCTGGGGCTGTCACAATAGGGCCGTCTCTGACAGCGTCGTCAGCATCCCCATGCCTGCAAGCCCGAAGGAACTGACGTGAACGACGCCCTGACGATCCCGACCGACCTGCTGCCCGCCGACGGGCGCTTCGGGGCCGGGCCCTCCAAGATCCAGACCAGCCACCTCGACGCGCTCGCCGCGACGGGGTCGTCGCTGATGGGCACGTCCCACCGGCAGGCGCCGGTGAAGAACACGGTCGGCCGGGTCCGCGAGGGGCTCGCCAACCTGTTCTCGCTGCCCGACGGCCACCAAGTGGTGATGGGCAACGGCGGCGCGACGGCGTTCTGGGACATCGCGACGTTCGGGCTGATCGAGAAGAAGAGCCAGCACCTCTCCTTCGGCGAGTTCTCGTCGAAGTTCGCCAAGGCCTCCGCGGCCGCCCCGTGGCTGGACGCGCCGTCGGTCATCGAGAGCGAGCCGGGCTCGCGGCCCGAGGCCGTGGCCGAGGACGGCGTCGACGCCTACGCGTGGGCGCACAACGAGACCTCGACCGCGGTGATGGCGCCGGTGGTCCGCCCGGCCGGTGCCGACGGGCTGGTGCTGGTCGACGCGACGTCGGGCGCCGGCGGCCTGCCGGTCGAGCTGAGCGAGGTCGACGTCTACTACTTCGCGCCGCAGAAGTGCTTCGCCTCCGACGGCGGCCTGTGGATCGCGCTGATGTCGCCGGCCGCGCTCGAGCGCGCCGCCGCGATCGCCGCCTCCGACCGCCACGTTCCCGCCTTCTTCGACCTGCCGACCGCGATCGACAACTCGTCGAAGAACCAGACCTACAACACCCCGGGCGTCGCCACGCTCTTCCTGATGGCCGAGCAGCTGGACTGGATGAACGCCCAGGGCGGCCTCAAGGGCATGGTCGAGCGCACCACCGCCTCCTCCGACGCGCTCTATGGCTGGGCCGAGCGCACGTCCTACACCACGCCGTACGTCGCCGACCCCGCGCACCGCTCGCTGGTCATCGGCACCATCGACTTCGACGAGTCGATCGACGCCGCCGCCATCGCCGCGACCCTGCGCGCCAACGGCATCGTCGACACCGAGCCCTACCGCAAGCTCGGCCGCAACCAGCTCCGGGTCGCGATGTACCCCGCCATCGACCCCACCGACGTCGAGGCGCTGACGAGGTGCATCGACTACGTGGTCGAGCAGACCGCCTGACCACTGCGGTGCGTCCGTCCCGCAGCCCTAGCATGAGCGGGTGGCCGCGGGCAGGGACTCAGACAAGGCGCTGAACCGGGCGCTGTGGGCGGTGATGAACGAGCGGTTCACCGACGCGAGCGCCGTGGACATGTGGTCTCGGCCGGACCCGGTCTGGGGGCTGTTCGCGGTCCCGGAGCGCGAGCTCGGGGTCGTCGGGCAGGTCGACGGCCTGGACGTCGTGGAGCTGGCCTGCGGTACCGCCTACTTCTCCGCGTGGCTGGCCCGCGCCGGCGCCAGGACGGTGGCCCTGGACCTCTCGCACGAGCAGCTGGTGACCGCGCGCAGGATGCAGACCGAGGTCGGGCCGGCCTTCCCTCTGGTCCAGGCGGACGGGGAACGGGTCCCCTTGCCCAGCGGACGGTTCGACCTCGTGGTGAGTGAGCACGGCGCCGCTGTGTGGTGCGACCCGGAGCGATGGCTGCCGGAGGCCGCCCGGCTGCTGCGACCGGGTGGACGGTTGGTCTTCCTGACGAACAGCCACTTGTCGGCACTGTGTGTCCCGGCCGAGGAGGGGATCGCGGGCGAACACCTGCTGCGCGGCCAGCGTGAGGCCTACCACGTGCAATGGCCTGGCGGCGGGGTCGAGTTCCATCCCTCGCACGGCGACTGGGTCCGGTTGCTTCGCGAGTCGGGCTTCGTGGTCGTGGCCATGCACGAGATCTATGCACCGCCGGAGGGCAATGACCACGCGTTCTACGAGATCGTCTCGAAGGACTGGGCGACCCGGTGGCCGGCCGAGGAGCTCTGGGTGGCGGTCCGCCCATGACGAGCGTGTCTCGGCAGGAGCCACCCGCCGAACCCGATCATCGGCGGAGTTCCACGCGTCGATGGCTGCGCGACCGTCCGGTCGACGTGGTCGACCTGTTCGTGTACGTGGTGGTGCTCAACCTGGCCATCGAGTACCTCCCGTCGGTGATCAGCGAGAGCTTCACCCTGTCGCTGCTGACGGCCGCCCTCCTCAAGGTGGCCCTCGAGGTGGTGATCGTGGTCAAGGGCAAGATCCTCGCCCGGCTGAAAGCAGCCACGACGAGGCGCGCGAAGGTGGTGGCGGCCCTGTCGTTGTGGGTCGTCGCCGTCGGCAGCAAGCTCGTCGTGCTCTGGCTGGTGGACGTCATCTTCGGGGACTCCGTGAGCCTCGGCGGCTTCATCCCGGTGACGCTGCTCGTCCTCGCCCTCCTGGCATCGAGGTCGGCGGTACGCCGCCTCCTCTTCGACCCTCCGGCGGCGACGTAGCAGGGCGCGTCGAGGAGGTCGTGCCACCGCTGGAGGCACTCCACGGCGACCTAGGCTGAACGTGGAGGTGAGCAGATGGGGCCGGAGTCCGTCCCGCCGGAGGAGTTCGAGGCGATGGTCGTGGACGCGCTCGACGCCCTTCCGGAGCTCGTCGCCCCGATGATGCGCGAGATCGCCGTACTGGTGGAGGACGAGCAACCGGCGGCGGAACGCCAGGCAGGGCAGCTCCTGCTCGGCGTCTTCCGCGGCAACCCGTGGACCGCGCGCGGCGGCCGGATCCCCGGCACCCTCCCGCCGACCATCACGCTCTACCGGATCCCGATCCTCGCGGTCTGCAGCCGGCCGGAGGACGTGCCGGCGAAGGTGATGAAGGTGCTGGGGCACGAGGTCGGCCACGCGGTCGGCCTCGGGGAGCGGGCGCTCCGCGAGCTCGGCTGGTACTAAACCGCCAATCTGGTCAGACTCCTCGCATGGCCACCTTCACCCGATCCGACGACCTGCAAGGTGCGGAGTTCATCGTTGCCAACCTGCGTGGTGCCCGGTTCGTCGAGTCCGACCTGTCCGGCGTCGTGATGCGCGGCGTCGAGGTCTCGGGGGCGGACATCGACGCTCCGTGGCTCGTGCACGGCGAGTCCCTGCGCATCAACGGCGTCGACGTGATCCCGCTCGTCGAGGCCGAGCTCAACCGCCGCTTCCCCGGCCGATCCGACCGGCGCGCGGTGGCTCCGGACGGCATGCGTGCGGCCTGGGCCGCCGTCGAGCGCACATGGGAGGCCACGCTCGAGCGCGTCGCCGAGATGCCCAGCGGCACGGTCGACGTCTCGGTGGGCGGCGAGTGGTCGTTCGCGCAGACCCTGCGACACCTGGTCCTGGCCACGGACACCTGGCTACGGCGGGCGGTCCTGGGGATCGAGCAGCCGTTCCACCCGCTCGCTCTCGCCGGACCCGGCGCCGAGGAGGACGGCCTGGACATGTCGGTCTTCACGACGACCACACCGTCGTACGACCAGGTGCTCGAGGTCCGGGCCGACCGCGTCGCCATGGTGCGCGACTTCCTCGCCACCGTCACCGCGGACGAGCTCGCCGCGAAGCGCAGGAACCCGTGGGAACCGGAGTTCGAGGAGACCACCCTGTCCTGCCTGCACGTGATCCTCGAGGAGGAGTGGGAGCACCACCGCTACGCCGTGCGCGACCTCGACGCGATCGACGCCCAGTCACGCGCGTGAGCGCTACGCCCGGCCCCCTCAGGCGAAGTTCGCCCGAGCCCAACCGATGAGCGCGCTCAGCGCCGGACCGCCGCCGTACTCGTTGTCGCCGGTCGTCGTGCCGCTGGGAGTCTGCACGGCCGTGCTGCCGATCGTGCTGCCGACGCCCACGACGCGCGGCCATGGCTCGTCGCCCCACCAGCCCCAGACGATGCCGCCGGACTGCCCCGGCGTGAACTCGTTGAAGTGGCCCATGACGTAGCCGGTCTGCCCGCTCGTGCTGTGGTCGGCCACCGACGAGACGACACCCTCGCCCTGGAAGGCCGGCCGCTCCCCGCTGGACAGCTCTCCCGGATAGCCGATGTACTGCCAGTACGACTCGTCGTTCCAGCGCTCGTCGTAGGTGCGATAGCCGGGGTAACCGACCACCTCGCCGATCCGATCGGCCATCACCAAGACGACATAGTCGAACGCCGTCTGCTCGTCGGAGAGCGTGCCTGGCGCCTGGATCCAGTAGATGACGTGGGTGGCGGAGACCTCGCCCCACGGTCCACTGCCGTCGAAGTAGCCGGGGGTGAAGGTCACCCACGAGACGCCGCCCTCGTCGCCCCCGGTCCAGTTGATGACGTGGCTCGCGGTCAGGACCAGCCGCGGACCGATCGTCGTCCCGGAGCCCCACTGGCCCTCGGTGCGCACCTTGCCGGTGGTCCGCCACGGGAACGACGTGTCGTCGAACAGGTACCTGTCGTCGGTGTCGAAGATGGTGCCTCCGCGGTCGACGTCCGTGCCCTTGCCGTCCGGCAGCACGTGCGTCGGGCGAGCCTTGGTGGGGACGAACGAGGTCGGCACCCCGGGCGGCACCACCCCGTGCATCTCCCTCTCGCCGACCTCGACCACATCCCGTCCGGTCAGCTTCTTCGCCGGGATCATGCCGTCGGCACGCCGTCGGCCGAGCCCGCGCACACCTACGTCCCCGACGACCCTCAGGCGTCCGCCCTCCATCGAGATCGCCACCTCGGTCACGCCTTTCAGCGGCACGTCGAGCAGGGACACCCGCGCCTCCCCGGCGGTATCCGACGGCTTGACCCGGCGGCGCTTCGCGACCTCACGGGAGAGGGTGGGTGGGGAGACGCGCTGGGCCATGACCGCTCCTTCCGACGGGGACTCGACGCTACTCGCTCCGACGCACCCCACTGAGAGGCCTGCTCAGGGCGGGTCTCACCGGGACGCCGAATACCGGATACCGACGGAGTACCCGCCGCTGATACCTCAGGGAGCGCGTCAACAACCAGTCGTCTAGAGACAGGAGCGGATCATGCCTTCGAAGTACCAGAGGCCGTCCCGGCTGCTCGTCGCCGGACTCGCCGCTGCCCTGGCCACCACGGTCGCGGCAGCACCGGTATCCGGGACCGCGAACGCGTCCGACCGTGCGCACCACGGGAAGACCGACACCTATGTGGCGGCCTGGGACGCCATCGGCACGCAGGCCTTCACCGCCTCGGCGCTCAGCCCGGCGGAGGGGCACATCATCTTCGGGTACGCCGGTATCGCTGTGTACGACGCGGTGGTGGCTGTACGGCACAAGTACGAGCCCTTCGCGATCCGCACCCGGGCACCCCGCGGCGCGTCGCCCGAGGCAGCGGTGGTCGCGGCCGCGCACCGGATCTACGAGCACTACCTCCCGCTCCAGGAGGCCGCGATCCTCGACCCGGCGTACGACGAGTCGCTGGCGACGATCCCCGACGGGAAGGCCAAGGACGACGGCGTCGCCGTGGGGCTTCGGGTCGCCAACGCGCTCATCGCCCTGCGTGCGGACGACGGCTTCCGTGCCGACGTGGGCTACACCCCGCCCAGCCCGGCGCTCCCGGGGGACTGGGTGCCGACCATGCCGGCACCGCCCGGCGGCACCTACCTCCCGCACATGCAGCCCTTCAGCCTGGAGTCCGCGGACCGGTTCCGACCGGCCGGACCTCCCTCGCTCGGCAGCAAGCGCTGGGCCCGTGACTACAACGAGGTCAAGAAGCTCGGCTCAGCGACGAGCACGGTTCGCAAGGACTGGCAGACGACCGCCGCCCTGTTCTGGGGAGAGGCGCCGGTCCAGCAGGGCCACCTCGCTCTCCGCGGTGTCATCGACCAGCACGACCTGGACGTCGTCCAGGCGGCCCGGATGATGGCGATGGTCTCGGTGGCGTACGCCGACGGGATGATCGCCTGCTTCGACGCCAAGTACTTCTATGAGTTCTGGCGGCCGATCACCGCGATCCGGGCGGGCGACACCGACGGGAACGCCAAGACCGTCGGCGACCCGACCTGGATGCACCTGCTGCCCGGCACGCCCAACCACCCCGACTACCCGAGTGCCCACTCGTGCATCACGCCTGCCGGCGGAGCGGCACTGGCGGAGTTCCTCGGGACCCGGCGCATCGACCTGACGATCCCCAGCCTGACCGGCCTGGGCGACCGGCACTTCGACACGGTGAAGGAGCTCGCCACGGAGGTCGGGAACGCGAGGATCTGGGGCGGCATCCACTTCCGCACCGCTGTCGAGGACGGCATCAGGATCGCGAGGAAGACGGCGGCCGAGGTGCTGGACGACAACTTCGAGAGGACCCGCCACTGACCAGGACCACTAGTGGTCGAGCAGGCCGAGCGCACCTCGGATCTGTTCGTACGTCGCGCCGTCGAAGGCCACCAGGCGGGCCTCGGTGACCTCGGTGTCGGCGGCGCGGAGCGTCTCGATCGCGGCCGCGATCGCGTCGTCCTTCGGCCAGCCGTAGATGCCCGCACTGACCAGAGGAAAGGCCACGGTGCGGGCGCCGAGCTCGTCGGCGACCTCGAGCGCGCGGGAGTAGCACGAGGTGAGCAGCCCGCGGTCGGTCTCGCCGGCGCGGTGGTTGGGGCCGACCACGTGGATCACCCAGCGGGCGGCCAGGTCGCCCGCCGTGGTCCAGCCGGCGTCGCCGGTGGCCAGGCCGTCGGGGAAGCGGCGCACGCAGTCCTCGATCACCGCCGGTCCGCCGGCCCGGTGGACCGCGCCGTCCACGCCTCCCCCACCGCGCATCGCGCGGTTGGCCGCGTTGACCACGGCGTCGACCTGCTGCTCGGTGATGTCGCCCAGCTCGACGGTGATCTCCATCAGGTCTCCTCGATCAGCCTCATGGTGGCCCGCTCCAGGGCCGCCTGGCGTGCGTCGGGACTGTCGTAGCTGCGCCGGGTGGTCCCGCGGATGGTGCGGCCCCGCTCGTAGGCCTCGATCACCCGCGGGTCGACGTACGCCGACCGGGCCAGCGCTGGGGTGTTGCCCAGGAACTCGGCGACCTCCGTCATCGCCCCGGCGACCGCACGCTTGCGGGAGGCCTTGCTCTCCCCGGGCTCCTCGGTCTCGGCCAGCGCGGCGGCCGCGAGCACGGTGGCGTGCCAGGTGCGGAAGTCCTTCGCGGTCGCCTCGAGGCCGGTGATCTCGCGCACGTAGTCGTTGACGAGGTCGGGCACCACCGACCGCCAGCCGCGGCCGTTCTTGTAGGCCAGCAGGCTCGGGTCGTCCTTGCTGCGCCGGCGACGCATCATCTCGATCGCCTCGACCACACCGGCGTCGTCGATCTCGATCCGGTGCTCGACCCCCGACTTGCCGGTGAACGCGAACACCAGGGCGTCGCGCTGCTTGCGGACGTGCCGTCGCTCCAGGGTGGTCAGCCCGAAGCTGCCGTGCTCGTCGGCGTAGACGTCGTTGCCGATCCGGAAGTACCCCAGGTCCAGGAGCCGTACGGCGGTCGCACACGCGCGGCTCTCGGTCATCCCCTCACAGCCGAGGTCGTCGAACACCTTCTCCCGCGCTCGCCTCAGCGCCTTGGCGAACAGCAGCACCCGGTCGAACTTCTTGGCGTCGCGGCGGGTCCGCCAGTCGGGGTGGTAGAGGTACTGCCGCCGTCCGGCGTCATCGGTGCCGACCGCCTGCAGGTGGCCGTTCTCGTACGGTGTGATCCAGACGTCCTCCCACGCGGGCGGGATCACCAGGTCCTTGCACCGCTGGGCGTCCTGCTCCGAGAGCCGGTCGCCGTTCTCGTCGAGGTAGACGAACCCGGCACCGGCTCGGCGGCGGGTCCAGCCGGGGTCCTCGGGCGAGGTCTTGCGCAGCCGCGGCATCAGCGGGGCCTCAGCGCGCGCAGCAGGAACACCACGATGAGCAGGCCGACCCCACCACCCAGCAGCCACGGCCAGGCGTCCCGCTCGGGGTCGGGCGCCGGGGCCGGCTCACCACCCGGCGAGACCGTGTCGGGTGCGGGCGAGGCCGGCTCGGACACGGGCGGCGCCATCGCGCGCTCGACGCGCCGCGGCAGGTCGATCCGGAGCACCGGGGCCCGCTGGCCCTCCGAGCTCACGAAGATCCGCCCCTGCTCGTCGACGGCGATGCCCTCGCCCTGCTCCTGCTCGGGGAGGGTGATGTCACCGACCGACTCGAACCCCGGGTAGGTGTAGACGACCGCTCGCCCGTAGGTGCGCAGCACGAAGTGCCGGCCGTCCGGGAAGAACGCGCCGTCGGTGACCAGGCCGGGCACGTCGGCGACCGGGCGCACCCGGTTGGGGGCCGACTCCGAGAGCCGCTTCGGGGCGGCGTACAGCATCCCCGCCATCAGTCCCTTGGAGGCGATCAGCACCTGGCCGGTCCCTGGCTGCACCAGGAGCGCCTCCGCGTCTCGCGGCCCGCCGGGGTAGGTGATCTCGTACGTCGTCGGGAGCACGGTCCGCTCCCCCCTCCCCGCCGGCACCTGCAGCAGCCGCACCGACTCTCGGGCGGCGAGGTTGTCGCCGATGTCGCCCACCAGTACCCCGTCATCGACCGGTGCCACCGCCTCGACGTCCTCGACCTCGTCGCTCCAGTCGGTGCCGCCGACGGTGCGGCAGGTCCGGGCGTCGACGACGAACACCCGGCCGGAGTCGCCGGAGTCGTTGACGGTGAAGAACAGGCCGTCGCGGGCCACCAGTCCGCTGGACTCGACGATCTGCGGGTCCTGGAACCGGCACACCTCCTCGGCCGGCGGCGACTCCGCCTCGGCGACCGAGAAGCCGATGACGAACGGCACCACGATCGCGCAGGCCAGGCCACGCTCCAGCCAGGACGTCATGCGTCCAGCAGCGTGCCGAGGCGCGGCTGGATGCCCCACGTCGCGACCAGGTCGTCGTACTCGTTGCGGACCCCGCCGCCCTTGACCGGCCCGCCGGTGCGCACCGCGCGGAGCAGCGTGTTGCGCGGGGTGTGCTTGCTGTCGACGAACTGCATGACGTCGACCCGGTAGCCCGACAGGCGCATCAGGGAGGCCCGAAGCGCGTCGGTGAGGGTGTCCGCGAACCGCTCGCGGAGGATGCCGTGGCGGGTGAACATCGCGTACGGCGCGGGCGTCGGCGTGCGTCGCAGCTGGGCCGCGACGTCGTGGTGACAGCAGGGCGCGGCCAGCACCAGCGAGGCGCCCCAGCCGACCGCACGGGCCAAGGCCTCGTCGGTGGCGGTGTCGCAGGCGTGCAGCGCGAGCACCACCTCGGGCTCGACCGCCAGCTCGGCCTCGGAGATGGAGCCGACCACGAAGTCCGCGTCGAGGCCGAGCTCGGCCGCCACCGCGGTGCTGTGCTCGCGCGACTGCTCCTTGACGTCGACACCGGTGAGCCGGACCGCGAGGCCCCGGGTCTCCAGGAACCGCTGCGCGGTGAGGGTGAGGTAGGCGTTGCCGCAGCCGAGGTCGACGATCCGGAGCGGCTCCTCCGGGGTCGGCCGGCGCAGGTGTCCCTTCGCGATCGCGTCGCCCACCGAGGCGTCGAGGATGCGCAGGAACTCCTCGACCTGGCGGAACTTCGCCTGCCGGCTGGGCTTGATCCGGCCCTCGGCGTCGGCCAGGCCGAGCGCGCGGTAGACCGGGTCGTCCTCGGGGAGCAGGCGCTCCTTGTCGCGGTCGTGCTCGCGGTCGACCTCGACCTCCTCGGCCCGGTCGTGGGTGTGCACGACGGCCTCGAGCCTCTTGGTCACCCGCAGCTGATGGGTCTGGGTGGTGGTCTCCACGTGCCAGTTGCCGAACGGCTCGTCGAGCAGCGCGTCGACCGCGTCCCGCGCCGCCTCGCCGGTGGCGTGGTTGGCGGTGTGCGCCTGGGTGTCGTCGTACGTCGTGACCTGCAGGTGCCGGCCCGCCTTGAGGTCGACGTAGCGGAGCTCGGCGCGACGCCATCGCGGCTGCTGGCCCTTCTGCCGCCCGGAGGCGACCGCCTTGACCAGGACGTCGGGGTCGAGCAGGTGGGAGCGCATCCGGGTCAGCGCGCGGAGCAGCGGTTCGCTCATTTGAGGACCGCCGCGACGACCACGATCACCAGCAGCGCCACGAGCGCCACCGGAATCACGAGTCGGCGGTGGCGCGGGTTCACCCTGGAAGTCTATGGGGGGCCCGAGTCGGGAGTCCTGGCGCGCTCCGCGCGCCCATAGCACTCACCTCGCCGCGTTGCCGTCGCTCGACGTGCGCCCAGCATGCCAGCGCTCCGGCGCTTTGCGATGCGCACACTCTGAACACGCCGAACACATCACGACTCCCGACTCAGGCCCCAAGCGAGCAGCTCGGCGAGGTGCATCGCCGGCACGTCCGCCAGGTCGGCCAGCTGCAGTCGGCAGGACATCCCGTCGGCGAGCACCACCGCGTCCGGCGCCGACCGCACGGCCGGAAGCAGGTGGGTCTCGGCCACGGCGACCGACGTCTCGTAGTGGCCGCGCTCCATCCCGAAGTTGCCGGCCAGCCCGCAGCAGCCCGCGACCCGGGTGACCCGCGCGCCGGCTGCGGTGAGCAGCCGCTCGTCGGAGTCGAAGCCGAGCACCGCGCTGTGGTGGCAGTGCGGCTGCACGACCACCTCGAGCCCACCGAGGTCCGGTGGCGTCCAGTCGATGCGCTCGAGCAGCTCGGCCAGGGTGAGCACACCGTCCGCGACCGCCGCCGCGCGCGGGTCGTCGCTGAGCTCGACGGCATCCGACCGCAGCGACGCCAGGCACGACGGCTCCAGCCCGAGCACCGGCGTCCCGCCCTCGACGTACGGCGCCAGGGTGGCCACGGTGCGCGCCATGATCTTGCGGGCGGCGTCGAGCTGTCCGGTGCTGACCCAGGTCAGCCCGCAGCAGGCCGCCGCGTCGATCACCCGGACCGTGAGCTCGGCGGCCTCGAGCACCCTGATCGCCGCGTGCGCGGTGTGCGGCGCCAGGTGGTCGGTGAACGAGTCCGCCCAGATCCACACGTCCGGCTGCGTGGCAGCGACCCCACGGGTCGAGCGACGCAGGCTCCGTGGCGCGAGCTCGGGCAGGCTGCGGCGCCGGTCGATCCCGGCGGTCGCCTTCGCCACCCGGGCTACCGGACCCAGCCGCAGCATCCGCGCCACCGGTGCACCCAACCGGAGCCACTGCGGCAGCCGACCGAGCGTGTAGTGGCTGCGTGGCCGGACGCGGCCGGCGTACGTCTGGTGCAGTGCCTCCGCCTTGTACGACGCCAGGTCGACGCCGGTCGGGCAGTCGCTGACGCAGCCCTTGCACGACAGGCACAGGTCCAGGGCCTCGTGGACCGCCGGGTCGGCAAGGCCTTCGACCAAGCGGCCGTCGAGGGCCTCCTGGAGCACCCGAGCGCGACCTCGGGTGGAGTCCTTCTCCTCCCGGGTGGCGAGGTACGACGGGCACATCACGCCGTTCGTCGTCGGGGCCACGCACTTGCCGACACCGGTGCACCGGTGCACGGCCGCGCCCAGGGACCCGTTGTCGTGGGTCAGCCGCAGGCCGGCATCGACGTGCGCGACCGGGTGCGCCGGTCGCAGGTCGGCATCGAGCGGCGCCGGGTCGGTGAGCACCCCCGGGTTGAGCAGGCCGTCCGGGTCGCAGGCGGCCTTCGCCGCGGCGAACAGGGCCAGCGACTTCTCGTCGTACATCAGCGGCAGCAGCTCGGACCGGGCCCGCCCGTCGCCGTGCTCGCCGGACAGCGAGCCGCCGTAGTCCGCCAGCCGGCGCGCGCTCGCGGTCAGGAAGTCACGGAACCGACCGCCGCCGTCCTCGAACTCGAAGTCGATCCGGACGTGCACGCAGCCGTCGCCGAAGTGTCCGTAGGGCACCCCCGAGAGCCCGTGCTCGGAGAGCAGCTCGTCGAAGTCGCGCAGCCAGGCACCCAGGTGCTCGGGCGGGACCGCCGCGTCCTCCCAGCCGGAGTACGCCGGCCGGCCCAGGCTGCGCGCGGCCAGCCCCGCGCCGTCCTCCCGGATCCGCCACAACGCCCCGGCCTCACCTGGGTCGGTCACCCGCCGGCCGCCGATCGCGGGGAACAGCGTCTCCGCGTCCGGTCCGGCGATCTCCACGAAGAGCCAGCCCGATCCCGAGGGCAGCTCCGGAACCCCACCCCCGTTGCCGCGCACGAGATCGACGATCCGGGAGTCCAGGCCCTCGCAGGCGACCAGGCGAGCGGCCGGCGTCGAGAGCGCGAGCAGACCCGGCACCGCATCGGCCGCCTCCGCCATCGACCCGAACCCCAGCACCACCAGGTGGCGCGGCTCGTCGGGCACCAGCGCCACCGTCGCCTCTCGGACCAGCGCCAACGTCCCCTCCGAGCCCACCAGGAACCGGTCCAGGCTGCGCCGCTCCGGCAGCAGGTGCTCGAGCGAGTAGCCGCTCACCTGGCGGGAGAACCGGCCGAAGTGGGTGCGCACGTGCGCGAGGTGGTCATCGACGATCCCCGGCAGGGCGACCGCAGCGGAGGAGTCGGGGAACAGCGCGTCCAGCGCGACCACGTTGTCGGCGGTCCGTCCGTAGCCCAGCGCCCGGCTGCCGCAGGCGTTGTTGCCGATCATCCCGCCGATGGTGCAGCGGGTGTGCGTGGACGGATCCGGCCCGAACCGCAGGCCGTGCCCGACCACTGTCCGCTGCAGCGTCGCGTGCACGACGCCCGGCTCCACGGTCGCGGTCCGCGCGTCCGGGTCGACCGCGATGATCCGGTTCAGGTGCCGCACGGTGTCGACAACGATCCCCGGACCCACGGCGTTGCCGGCGATCGACGTACCCGCCCCGCGCATCGTCACCGAGCTGCCGGCCTCCCGGGCCGCGTCCAGGATCGCGTCGAGCTCGTCGCGATGGCGCGGCCGGACCACCACCTGCGGCACCACTCGGTAGAGCGAGGCATCGGAGGAGTAGAGCGCCCGGGTCAGCGTCGAGTCGTCGACGTCCGTGACCCCGCGTCGCCGCAGCTCCGCGGCGAGGTCCTGCGTCACCAGTGCTCCATGGACCGCCGGATGATCCCGGCCAGGTCCTCGTCGGTGACCGGCTTGGGGGCGGTGGCCAGCAGCCGCTGCTGCTGCAACGAGCCCGCGACCAGGTCGTCGACGTCGGCGTCGCCGTAGCCCACCTCGGCCAAGCCGTTCGGCAGCCCGATGTCGCGCATCAGCGTCGCCAGCACGCCCGGCAGTGTGTCCGGACCGCTGCCCGCCTCCGCGCCCAGCAGCACCGCCGCCCGCTGGTGCCGCTCGGGCGCGGCGTCGAACGTGAAACGGAACGCCTCCGGAGCGGTCAGCGACACCGCCATCCCGTGCGGGACGATCGGCTCGTCCGGCGGGTAGCCGTCGGGGCGGAAGTCGCGCACCCGCCCGGCGATCGGGTAGGCGTTGGCGTGCGGGATGTGCACGCCGGCGTTGCCGAAGCCGAGCCCGGCGAACGTCGCCGCCAGGGCCATCTGCTCGCGAGCCAGCGTGTCGCTGCCGTCACGTACGGCGTCGCGAAACGCCCCGGCCAGCAGCTCGAGCGCCCGCTCCGACCACATGTCGGCGATCGGGTTCGCCCCGCAGTAGGGCACCCGCTGCTCGGGACGCTTGGCCTCGAAGTCCGCGAACCACCGCGCGGTGTAGCTCTCCAGTGCGTGGCAGAGGATGTCCATGCCGGCCGCGGCGGTGACCATCGCCGGCTGGGTGGTGGTGAGCGACGGGTCGACGACGGCGAGCCGGGGCCGCAGGGCGGGGTGGCTGATCCCGGTCTTCACCTTCAGGGACAGCACGTCGAGCACGCAGATCGTGGTGCTCTCACTCCCGGTGCCGGTCGTGGTCGGGATCGCCACGAGCGGCAGCAGCGGCTCCGCCGGCGCCTGCGCCTTGCCGACCGGGGCGTTGATGTAATCCATCAGCTCGCCCGGGGTGGTGACGAGCAGGTTGACCGCCTTGGCAGTGTCGATCGACGACCCGCCGCCCACGGCGACGATCGCGTCGAACGGACCGGCGTCGCGGCCGAACGCCACCGCCCGCTCCAGCGACTCGTCGGTGGGCTCCACCCGCGCCTCGTCGTACGTCGTCACCTCGAGGCCGGCGGCGGTGATCGCCTCGGCGACCCGCGAAGGGTGACCGGTCGCGGCCACGCCCGGATCGGTCACCAGCAGCACCCGCCGAGCACCGAGCGCAGCCAAGTCGTGACCCACCTCCGCCGACGCCCCGGCGCCGAACTTCAGCGCCGGCGCGGCGTACGTGAAGACCGTCTCGCTCATCGCGGCAACCTAGCCGCCAGGGCGGCGGTCACGGTCTCGTAGACCGGTGTCGCGCCCGACGCGACGTCGGCGAGTGGCACCCACGCGACGTCGTCGGTGGTGCCCTCGACCTCCACCACCCGCGGATCGGCGCCCGGCAGCACGGTGGCGTCGTAGACGATCCCCACCGAGTGCAGCTTCTCGTCGCGGCCCGACGGCGCGGTCCCGCGCAGCGTCACGTTGTCGACGATGACGATGTCACCGACGGTGCACTCCAGGCCGGTCTCCTCCGCGACCTCGCGCACCACGGCGTCGGCGGGCGCCTCGCCGTGCTCGATGCCGCCACCCGGGAGGTTCCACACGCCGGGGTCCGGACCGCGCGGAGAGTTGCGGGTCAGCAGCACCGCGTCGTCGCGCACGATCAGCGCGTACGCCGCCACCCGCTGCATCCGGTGCGGCCGGTAGGCGGCGAGCGCCTCCTTCACCAGCGCCACCGTGGGCACGCTCCCGTCGAGGACCCCCGCCACCGGCTGCCAGCCGGCCTCCACCGTCGACCCGTCGACCTCCAGCACCCGGGGCGGCGGCGAGTCCGGCGGCACCCAGCCCTCGTAGACGATCCGCAGCGAGTGCGCGTCCACCCGGCGGCCCTTGCGCCAGGTGTCGGGCAGGTGCAGGGAGAACGTGTGGGCGGTGTCCCCGATCTTCAGCGACAGCCCGGTCTCCTCGTGCACCTCACGCACCACGGCGTCCCGCGGGTCCTCGCCGTGGTCCAGGCCACCGCCCGGCAGTGTCCAGAGGCCCTCTCGGCTCACGTGCGGGGCGAGCCGGCTGAGCAGGATCTGCCCATCGCGGATGATCACGGCGTACGCCGCCACCCGCTGCACTCGCTGCCCCACGACAGCCCAACCTAGTGCCCCGCGTTCGATGTGTTCATGCGGTAGGCGTGTTCAGGGGACGTGGATCGCAAGGCGGCGGAGCGCTGGCATGCTGGGCGCACGTCGAGCGACGCGGGGCACTTGTCCTTAGCTGAAGGGAGGCCGGTGGTCCCGCGCCAGGGAGCGGCGGCCGGCCCAGCGCCAGACCCGCGCCGCGCGGTCACGGTCGTCGTCGGTGACCAGGTTGCCCATCCAGCGCAGCGCCAGGGTCATCAGCCAGTCGGAGCGCATGCCCGCCGGACCCAGCGCCGGCAGCACCCGGGGGACGGTCACCAACCCCGCGAGCCGGCGCGCGATCGAGAACGACTCGCCGTACTGGTCCTTGAGCAGGGCCGGCCAGATCCGCTCCAGGTCGTGCCCCTCGGCCAACACCTCGGCGACCATCCGGCCGCTCTCCAGCCCGTAGTCGATGCCCTCGCCGTTGAGCGGGTTCACGCACGCCGCGGCGTCGCCGATCAGCGCCCAGTTCGGCCCCGCCACGTGAGAGACGGCCCCGCCCATCGGCAGCAGTGCCGAGGTCGGCGCCCGGAGCTCACCGGACAGCTGGAAGTCCTCGCGGCGCTCGTCGGCGTAGTGCTGCATCAGCGGCTTGACGGCGACGTTCGCGGGTCGCTTAGAGGTGGCCAGGCTGCCGACGCCGAGGTTCACCTCACCGGTGCCGAGCGGGAAGATCCAGCCGTAGCCGGACAGGATCTCGCCGTCTTCGCCACGCAGCTCGAGGTGCGAGCTGATCCAGGGGTCGTCGGACATCTCCGAGGCGACGTAGGAGCGGCCGGCCACCGCGTAGACGGTGTCGCGGTGCCACACCCGGCCGAGCACCTTGCCCAGCGGCGACCGCACGCCGTCGGCGACCACCACGCGCTCGCACTCGATCTCGAAGGTCTCCGAGCCCGACCGGAACACGACCGCCGCGACCCGGCCGCCCTCGCGTCGTACGTCGACCGCGCGGGCGCCGTCGATGGCCTCCGCGCCGGCCTTGATCGCGGTGGTGCGCAAGTGGTCGTCGAGCTCGGTGCGGGCCACCGCGCTGCCCCACGACGGCAGCGTGCCGCCCGGCCACGGGAGGTGCAGGGTCTGGCCGAAGCCGTGGGCGCGCAGGCCCTGGTTGACCGTGTGGGCGCGCAGCCAGTCCTCGAGGCCGAGCCGTTGCAGCTCGCCGATCGCGCGAGGGGTGAGCCCGTCGCCGCAGGTCTTGTCGCGGGGGAACACCGCCGCGTCGGCGAGCACCACGTCCAGCCCGGCGCGCGCCGCCCAGGCAGCGGCCGCCGACCCCGCGGGACCGGCGCCGACGACCAGGACGTCGGTGCGCGTGGGTGTGCTGCTCACCCCCTGATTGTCTCAGGGCGCGCCCGGATCACCATTTCCGGGCTCAGCGCAGGATCAGCTCCGACACGGTCGCCACCCACCACTCCTCGACCCGCTCCGGCGACCAGCCCCGCTCGCGGGTGAGGACCAGGTAGACGTCCACGTTGGAGAGCGCGGCGTAGACGTCACGGGCGCCGTCCACGTCCAGGTCGTCCCTGAGGGTGCCCTCGGGCCACGTGCGGAAGATCCGCCGGCGGTTGCGGTCCCCCCGCTGCCGGCCCTGGACGACGACGTCCGCGAGCTCGGGTTTGGTCCGGCCCGCCTCGCGGATCACGGTGATCGCGTCACCGCCGTGCTCGAAGAGCCGCCGGTCGAACGACAGCAGCGACCGCAGCTGGCCCTTCGGATCACCCTCTCGTTCGTCGAGCTCGCGCAGCATCCGCATCGGGTCGGCGGCGTCGTCGAGGGAGTCGAGCAGCGCCATCGCCAG
>DASTDJ010000018.1:0-10515 GCA_035710425.1 Nocardioides sp. | reverse complement strand
CCGACCCGTTTGCGTAGACCGCGCCGCGCCCTCCGCGCCCCACCGCGGCGCCGAGCTCAGCCCCGCCGGCTGTTCTGTACGACGACGATGCCGAGCGCCACGCCGAGGCCGGCGACGATCGGGCCGATGATCGCCCAGGTGTCCTCGCCGGTCATGGAGCTGCCCTCGAGGTAGCCGAGGCCCTGGAGCGTCCACACCGCACCGACCACGACCATCACCAGGGCGGCCACCAGGCCGATGACGGGTCCCGTTCTCATCGGTCAGGAGAGCTCGCGCTTGAGGATCTTGCCGGTGGCGGTCATCGGCAGGGCGTCCACGAACTCTACGATCCGCGGGTACTTGTAGTTGGCCATCTGCTCCTTGCCCCAGTCGATGAGCTCCTGCTCGGTGAGGGTGGAGCCCTGGTTGCGGATGACGACGGCCTTGATCTCCTCGCCGTGGCTCTCGTGGGGGACGCCGATGACGGCAGCCAGCGAGACCGCCGGGTGGGTCATCAGGACCTCCTCGATCTCGCGCGGGTACACGTTGTAGCCGCCGCGGATGATCATGTCCTTGGACCGGTCGACGATGTAGTACCAGCCGTCCTCGTCACGGCGGGCCAGGTCGCCGGAGCGGAACCAGCCGTCCTGGATCGACTCGTCGGTCGCGTCGGGGCGGCCGTAGTAGCCCTTCATGATGTTGTGGCCCTTGATCGCGATCTCGCCGACCGCGTCCGGCTTCTCCTCGACGTCGTCCCAGGTGCCGGGCTCGATCAGCCTCATCTCCACGCCGGGGACGGCGGTGCCGATGGAGCCGACCCGCACGCCGGCGCCGATCCGCGAGAAGCTCGCCACCGGCGAGGTCTCGGACAGCCCGTACCCCTCGAGGATCGTCACGCCGAAGCGCTCCTCGAAGTCCTTGTGCACCTCCACCGGCAGCGCCGAGCCACCGGCGACCGCCACCCGGAGGTTGTCCGCCAGCTCCTTGACGTCGACGCCGGAGTCGTCGAGGGCGCCGAGCAGCCCCCAGTACATCGTCGGTACGCCGGCGAAGAAGGTCACTCCCTCCTTGGCCATCGTCTTCAGCGCCGCATCGGCGTCGAACCGCGGCAGCATCACCACGGTGCCGCCGTAGAGGAAGCCGCCGTTCTGGATCACGCTCTGACCGAAGGAGTGGAACAGCGGGAGGACGCACAGCAGCGTGTCGGGGTTCTCGGGGTCGGCTCCGAACAGCTCGGTGCCGAGCAGCGCGTTGTCGCGCATGTTGCGGTGCCGCAGCTCTGCGCCCTTCGGCTGGCCGGTCGTGCCCGAGGTGTAGAGGATCACCGCGGTGTCGTCCTCGTCGGTGGCGACCGTGTCGAACGTCGGCGGCTGGCCGGCCATCCCCTGACCCAGCGTGTCGGTGCCCTCGATCGGCGAGTCCGCGGCGGGGTCGACGGTGATCACCCAGAAGTGCTCGCAGCCGTCGGCCTGCTCGAACCCCGCATGACCCTCCTTGCCGATCGGCAGCTCGTCGGTGCCCTGGAAGCAGAAGTAGGCCTTCGCGTCGGAGTCACCCAGGTGGTAGGCGACCTCACGGCCCTTCAGCAGCACGTTGAGCGGGACGACGGTCGCGCCCGCCTTGAGGATGCCGAAGTAGACGATCGAGAAGTAGGGCAGGTTCGCGCAGCTGAGCGCCACCTTGTCCCCGCGGCCGATGTCCCGCGACGCCAGCAGGTTGGCCACCTGGTTGGCCGCGCCGTTGACCTGGGCGTAGGTCAGCCGGGTGTCTCCCAGCACGATCGCCTCGCGGTCGGGGTACTTCTCCGTCGTGTCCTCGAGCAGGCTGGCGAGGTTGTACGTCGTCTCGGACACGGCGGGCCTCCGTCGCGGTCGGGGTCGTTCCGGCCCAACCTAGTGCGTGGCTAGTAGCGACGTCGGACCACTGGGTCGAGCTTCTCGGTCGCGAGCCGGACCGCCGGTCGCGGCATCCGGGCCGCGTGCGAGTCGAGGAAGGCCAGCAGGGGCGCGGGGTCCCGCTGACCGGCGTACTTGAGGAAGATGCCCACGGGCTTGTGCACGACGGGATCGGGGTCGTCGGCGAGCGAGGCAGCGATGCGGAAGCACTCGATGACCTCCTCGTCGCTTCCCGACCACACGATCGACAGCGGGGCAGTGATCGCGGTACGCCGCCGCAGCGGGTCCGCCGCACCGGCGAGTGCGTGCAGCACGCCCAGGTCGCGGCCGACGAGGTAGCCGCCGACGACACGGGGCGCGGACCGGTCGACCATGTCCCAGGTCGTGATCCGGTCGTGGCGAGCGAGGTACAGGTCGTGCAACGAGCGGTGCGTGTCGTCGTCGATGCGGCGCCGGGCCTTGAAGTCGAGGATGCAGAACGCCGCCATCCGCGGTTCGTACGCCGGGTGGTCGAGCAGCCGCTCCACCTCGTCGAGCGGCAGGTCCGTGTGCGCCTTCGCGGTGTCGAACAGGACCTTCATCCGGAGCCCGAAGGCCGGCTCGTCCGGGGCCAGCCGGGAGCGCACCTTCGGCAGCTGGGCCGGATCGGCCGCGGCCTCCAGCGCGCCCACGAGCGCGGCCGCCGACACCTCGCTCACAGGCGCCAACCTATCCGTCAGGCGGCCGCGCCGGAGGCCTCCACGACGGTCGGTGTGACGAAGGTGAACAGCCCGTCCTCCAGCCGCGGGCGCGCATCCGGCCAGGCCCGGGTGATCAGGCGGACGACCGTGCGGTTGCCGGGCTCCACGACCATCTCCATCTGCCGCATGCCGGCATCGGACATGTCCCGGAGCAGGGCGCGCATCAGCCGGCTCCCGACCCCGCGACGCTGGCTGCGGTCGGTGACGACGACGGCCATCTCGGCCGCCTCGGGCGAGACGGCCGCCCAGCACCCGTGGGCGACCACCCGGTCGCCGAGGGTCGCCAGGAAGGCGCCGCGCTTCCGGTCGTTCGCGAGCAGCAGTCGGGAGCTGCTGCGCGGGAGTCGGTTGGTGGGAGTGAAGAAGCGCCGCGTGGAGGTCTCGATCGAAAGTCCAGCCACGAACGCCTCGAATCCCTCGAGGTCTGCCGGACGGGATCGCCGCACGGCTACGTGGGTCTGTTCCATGGACTCAGCCTGCTACGACTTGGCTGAGTCTGTCAAGCGGACTTAGACTGGGGGCATGGACACGGATTCCGCCGCGACGGACGCAGCCCCGACCGCTGCTGACTGGTCGACGGACGGGTGCACGATCGAGGCCGCCCTCAACATCGTCGGCGACCGCCAGACCTTCCTGATCCTGCGCGAGGTTCTCACCGGGGTGCGCAGGTTCTCCGACATCCTGGAGCTGAGCGGCCTCTCCCGCCAGGTGCTGTCGGACCGGCTGGGCAAGCTCGTCGACGAGGGCCTGCTCCGCCGGCACGCCTACCAGGCGCCGGGCAGCCGACCGCGGGCCGAGTACCGCCTGACCGAGAAGGGCTTCGACCTGCTCCCCGTCGTGCTCGCCCTCCTCGAGTGGGGCAACCGCTACGAGGTCGGCGCCGGCGGCCCGCTCGTGAGGTACGAGCACCGCGACTGCGGCGCCGAGATCCGCCTCGTGCCGAGGTGCGACGCCGGACACGACGTGACCGAGCCGCGGGACGCGATGCCGCGTCCGGGGCCGGGAGCCCGGCCCCGCGTCACCACTGCGAGCCGGTGAGCAGCTCGTAGGCCTCGACGTAGCGGCTGCGGGTGCGCTCGACGACCGCGGGCGGCAATGGCGGCGGAGCGGCGCCGGACGCGCGGTCCCAGCCGGACTCCGACGAGAGCAGCCAGTCGCGCACGATCTGCTTGTCGTACGCCGGCTGGGCGCGGCCCGGCTCCCACTCGTCTGCCGGCCAGAAGCGGGAAGAGTCGGGCGTCAGCACCTCGTCGGCGAGCACGGTGCGACCTTCGGCGTCGCGGCCGAACTCGAGCTTGGTGTCGGCGAGGATGATGCCGCGGTCGCGGGCGATCGCCTCGGCCCGGGCGTAGACCGCGAGGGTCAGCCCGCGGAGCCGCTCGGCGGCCTCGTCACCGACGGTGGCCACGACCGCGTCGTACGACACGTTCTCGTCGTGGTCGCCCAGGGCGGCCTTGGTGGCGGGGGTGAAGATCGGCTCCGGTAGCCGGCTGCCGTCCTCGAGCCCGTCGGGCAGCGCGATGCCGCAGACCTCGCCGGTGGCGCGGTAGTCGAGGAGCCCGGAGCCGGTGAGGTAGCCGCGGGCGACGCACTCCACCGGGAACATCTCGAGCGGGCGGCAGATCACCGCCCTGCCACGCACCTCGTCCGGCACGTCGGTGGAGACGACGTGATGCGGCACCAGGTCGGCGAGCTGGTCGAACCACCACAGCGACATCCGGGTCAGCACCTCACCCTTGCCCGGGATCGTGCTGTCGAGGACGTGGTCGAACGCCGAGATGCGGCCGCTGGCGACCATCAGCAGGTGGCCGGCGTGCGGGCCCTCGTCGAGCGCGTAGAGGTCGCGGACCTTGCCCGAGTGGAGGTGGGTGGCGCCCGGGATCGAGGGAGCCGTCGGGATGTTCGGCGCGGACACGGTGCCAACCTATCGGTCCTGTATCTATAGTGACTTACGACAGATAGAAATGAGGCCCGCCATGATGCGACCCGCCCAGCCCGACTTCCTGATCATCGGCTCGCCCAAGGCCGGTACGACGGCGATGCACGCGGCGCTGGCCGGCCACCCGGACGTGTTCGTCAGCAACCCCAAGGAACCGAAGTACTGGATGTGCGACGGCGCCCCGCCGCCGGCCTGGTGCGGCCCGGGCGACAAGCACTCGCAGCAGGAGTGGATCTGGCGGGCGGACGAGTACGCCGCGCTGTTCGAGGGAGCGGGCGAGGACAAGGTGCGCGGCGAGAGCACGCCGTTCTACCTCTGGAGCCGGGGCGCCCATCGTCGGATCGCCGAGGCCCTCCCCGAGGCGCGGCTGATCGCGGTCGTGCGCGACCCCATCGACCGCGCCTACAGCAACTGGATGCACCTGTGGTCCGACGGACTGGAGTCGGAGCCCGACTTCGAGGCGGCCTTCGCCCGGCAGGACGAGCGGGTGAAGGCTGGATGGGCGCCGTTCTGGCGCTACCGCGAGCTCGGCCTGTACGGCGAGCAGCTCGCGCACCTCCTCGACTACGTCGCCGCCGACCGGGTCCTGGTGCTGCGCTACCGCGACCTGATCGACGACCCGCGCACCGCCGTCGACCGCGCCTGCCGCTTCCTCGGGATCCGCGAGGGTCTCGTCCACGCCATCCCGCGCGACAACTCCCGCAGCTTCGTGGAGCCCGGATGGCGGTCACAGGTGCTCGGGCCGGTGATCCGGACCGGTGCGCGCCTCGGCCAGTTCGCCCCGCCCCACCTGTGGCGCCGGGCGAGCGTGCCGCTGACCGCCGGGCTGACCGGGCCCGGCGAGGCGCACCGGCCGCGGCTCTCGGCCGAGCAGCGCGAGCGGCTGCTGCCCGCGTTCACCGACGACATCGCTCTTCTGTCCGAGCTCACCGGCGACGACTACTCGGCCTGGACCTCCGGCGACAGCCGCGGCTCCTACGCCGAGCGCGCCGCGGAGGCCGCCGACGACGAGGTTCAGCAGACGGTGGTGACCAGGTCGTGGGCGCCGTCCGGGCGCGCGGCCTCGGTGTAGAACCGGACCCGCCCGTCGGGCAGCGGCACCGCCACGGCGTACCGCCACGCGCCGTCCGAGTGCGGTGAGCTGATCCGCACGTCGTCGACCGGCACCAGTCGGGTGCCGTCCCACCGGGCCAGGCCGGTCGTCTCGTGCCAGTTGGAGGCGGCGTCGGCGCGCCCGTCGTAGAGCACCGTGACCGGGTCGGTGGCGAGCACCGCGGTGACCCTGGCGCCTCGGGCGTCCCACTCGCCGGGTCGTCCCGCCAGCACCTCGCCGCGGTCGGTCCACGACAGGCCGTCCTCGCTGGTCAGCCGGCGCGTGGTCATCCGGTCCTCGTGGCCGGCCTCGGTGAGCGGGTGGCAGCACAGCCACATCTCCCAGCGACCGGGGCCGCCGGTGACGACCGGGTCCTTGACCGCGGTGTGAGCGTCCCCGGGCAGCACGATCTGCCGGTGCCCCGCCGGGAGCTCCTCGGGGGTCGGCGCGGTGAGACTGTCGACCCACCAGTGCTTGCTGTCCGGGGTCGCGCAGGAGAGGTAGAGCCGCCAGCCGAGACCCGGGACCGGCAGCAGCGCGGGGCGCTCGAACGACTCGCTGCCGAACGTCTCCCGATGCACCGCCGTCACCGGCTCGAAGGCCACGCCGTCGTCGGAGCGCGCGATGACCACCGAGACGCCGCGCCCGTCGGTGAGCGGGTGGCGCACCCGGTAGCTGAGCCAGAACGTGCCATCGACCAGCACCGCGCTGGCGGCCCCCGCCCAGTGGCCCGGCCCCGCACCCGGTGCGGGGACCACCACCTCCGAACGGTCGTAGGAGGGCAGCGCCTGGACGTCGACTGTCATGGGACCATCATAGTCTAGTTGTCCACTCGACTATTGAACGGCGCACTATCGTCCCCCGCGTGGACCGCACCGTCGTGCTCGTGGAGGGCGCCAGCGACCAGGTCGCGGTGCTCACCCTCGCGGCCCGGCTCGGTCGCGATCTGACCCGGGAGCGCGTCCTCGTCGCGGCGACCGGCGGCGTGACCAACATCGGCCGCCACCTCGAGCGGCTCGGACCGGGCGGGCTCGGCGTCCGGGTGGCCGGGCTGTACGACGCGGGTGAGGAGCGCTTCGTGCGCAAGGGCCTGGAGCACGGCGGCATCGGCGCGCCGGAGACCCAGGCCGACCTTGAGGCGCTCGGGTTCTTCGCCTGCGTGGCCGACCTCGAGGACGAGCTGACCCGCGCGCTGGGCTTCGACCGGGTCATGGAGGTCATCGAGGCACACGGCGACCTGCCGGCGTTCCGGATCCTGCAGCGGCAGCCCGCCCACCGCGACTCGACCGACGAGCGGCGGCTGCAGCGGTTCTGGGGCACCACCGGCGGGCGCAAGACGGCGTACGCGGCGTACTTCGTCGAGGCCCTCGACCTCGACGCGGTGCCGCGGCCGCTGGACCTGCTGCTCCGTTTCGTCGACCCGCAGGGCGGGCACTGACGACGGTGCCAGCAGAGACAGCGCCGGACCCGCGACGGTGGCGGATCCTCGGCGTCGCCCTCGTCGTGGGGTTCATGTCCCTCCTGGACGTCACGATCGTGAACGTCGCGATCCCGTCCATCCGGTCCGGCCTCGGTGCCACGTCCGGCGAGGTGCAGTGGGTGGTGTCGGGCTACGCCCTCGCCTTCGGCCTCACCCTCGTGACCGGAGGCCGGCTCGGCGACGCCTACGGGCGACGCCGGCTGATGCTGATCGGGCTCGTCGGCTTCGTGGCGTCGAGCGCCGCCGTGGGCCTCGCGCCGAGCATCGGGCTCGTGGTGGTCGCCCGCCTCCTGCAGGGCGCCGCCGCGGGGTTCCTGACCCCCCAGAACGCGGGCCTGATCCAGGACCTCTTCACCGGCGCCGAGCGCGGCCGGGCGTTCGGGCTGTTCGGGCTCACCGTGTCGGTGTCCTCGGCTCTCGGGCCGGTTCTCGGCGGGTTGATCATCGCGCTCGGTGGGGAGCAGGACGGCTGGCGGTGGATCTTCCTGGTCAACATCCCCATCGGGCTGGTAGCGCTCGTCTTCATCGCCCGGATCGTGCCCGGCCGGCGGCCGGACGCGCCCGCGCGCGTCGACGTCGACGTCGTGGGCGCGCTGCTGCTCGGACTCGGCGTACTGCTCCTGCTCTTTCCCCTGGTGAGCGTCGAGGGTGGGGCCAGGCTGCCGCTGCTGCTCCTCCCCGCCGCTCCGCTGGTCCTCTATCTGTTCGTCCGCTGGGAGGCCCGGACCGTACGCCGGGACCGGGCACCGCTGCTCGACGTCGGCCTGCTGCGTCGCGTCCCCGGCTACGCCAGCGGGATGACGGTGGGAGCGGTCTACTTCACCGGGTTCACCGGTGTCTTCCTGGTCCTCTCGGTCCACCTCCAGGACGAGCTGGGCCTCTCGCCCCTGGCGGCCGGCGCGCTGCTCACGCCGTTCGCCATCGGGTCCGCCGTGAGCGCGCCCCTGGCCGGCCGCGTCGTCTCCCGGCTGCACCGGCGGATCACGGTGCTGGCGCTCGTCACGATGATGACCGGCGTCCTGGGCATCGTCGTCCTCGCTGCCGGCGTGGAGGACGGCTGGCTCTGGTGGACCCTCGCGCCGTGCCTGCTGCTGTCCGGCCTGGGCGGCGGCGCCGTGATCTCGCCCAACTTCACCCTGACCCTCTCCGACGTGCCGACGCGGATGGGTGGCGCGGCGGGCGGGGCCCTGCAGACCGGACAGCGCATCGGCTCCTCGCTCGGAGCAGCGCTGCTGGTCACCGTCTACCAGCTGAGCCTGGGACCGCTGTCGGCTGCCGGGGCGCTGCGAGCGGCGCTGTCGACGGCCCTGGTCGTCCTCGCGGTCGCGCTCGTCGTCGCGGTGGCCGACCTGCGCCTGCGGCTCAGAGAATCGCGCCCGGAGAGTACGACGCAGCGTCGGGGTGCTGTGCCGTGACCTCGGCGACCCGGCGGCACACCGCCTGGGTCTGCGCGACAGCGGCACCGGTGAACGTGATCGGCTCGGCGACCAGCGAGGCGAGCTGGTCGGCGGTGAGCCCGAGCCGCTCGTCGGCGGCGAGCCGAACGAAGACGTCGTTGTCGGCCTGACCACGCCGCATGTCGAGCGCGACCCCGACCGCGGCCTCCTTGATCGCCTCGTGCGCCGCCTCGCGGCCGACGCCGTTGCGGACCGCCGCCATCAGCACCTTGGTGGTGGCGAGGAACGGGAGGTAGCGGTCGAGCTCGCGCTGGATCACCGCCGGGAACGCGCCGAACTCGTCGAGCACGGTGAGGAACGTCTGGAACAGGCCGTCGGCCGCGAAGAACGCGTCGGGGAGCGCCACCCGGCGGACCACCGAGCAGGAGACGTCGCCCTCGTTCCACTGGTCGCCGGCGAGCTCGCCGACCATCGACAGGTAGCCCCGGGTCACCACCGCCAAGCCGTTGACCCGCTCGCAGGACCGGGTGTTCATCTTGTGCGGCATCGCCGACGAGCCGACCTGGCCCTCCGCGAACCCCTCGGTCACCAGCTCGTTGCCGGCCATCAGCCGGATCGTGGTCGCCAGGTTGGACGGCCCGGCGACCAGCTGCACCAGCGCGGACAGCACGTCGAAGTCGAGGGACCGCGGGTAGACCTGGCCGACGCTGGTCAGCACCCGGTGGAAGCCGAGGTGGGCGGCCACCCGGCGCTCGAGCTCGGCCAGCCGCGCCTCGTCACCGTCGAGCAGGTCGAGCATGTCCTGAGCGGTGCCCATCGGCCCCTTGATGCCGCGCAGCGGGTAGCGGGCGAGCAGGTCCTCGACCCGCTCGAGGGCGACCAGCATCTCGTCGGCGACCGTCGCGAACCGCTTGCCCAGCGTGGTCGCCTGCGCGGCCACGTTGTGCGAGCGACCCGCCATCACGGTGGTCTCGTGCTCCGCCGCCAGCCTGGCCAGCCGGGCCAGGGTCGCCACCGTCCGGTCGCGCAACAGGGCCAGCGACTCGCGGACCTGGAGCTGCTCGACGTTCTCGGTGAGGTCGCGCGAGGTCATCCCCTTGTGGATGTGCTCGTGCCCCGCCAGCGCGTTGAACTCCTCGATCCGGGCCTTCACGTCGTGGCGGGTGACCCGCTCGCGAGCCGCGATCGAGTCGAGGTCGACCTTGTCGACGACGTTGCGGTAGTCGGTCACCACGCCGTCCTGGACGGCGACGCCCAGGTCGCGCTGCACCTCGAGCACCGCGATCCAGAGCCGCCGCTCGAGGACGATCTTGTGCTCGGGCGTCCAGATCCGGGCGAGGTCGGCGCCGGCGTACCTGGTGGCGAGCACGTTGGGGACGGTCAAGATCACTCCTGGGACGCCCGGAGGGCGATGTCGGTGCGGTGCTGGGCGCCCTCGAATTCTACGGCGGCCACCCCGTCGTACGCCGCGGCGCGAGCGGCCGCGAGATCGGCGCCGGTGCCGACCACAGCCAGCACTCGGCCCCCCGCGGTGACCAGGTCGTCGCCCTCGCGCGCGGTGCCCGCGTGGATGACGTGGACGCCGTCGTGGGCCTCGGCGGCGTCGACGCCGGTGATCACGTCGCCCTTCGACGCGGACGCCGGATAGCCCGCGCTGGCCATCACCACGCCGACCGCGGCTCCCTCCCGCCAGGCGGGGGGCGGCACGTCGGCGAGGGTGCCGGTGGCGGCGGCGTACAGCAGCGGCGAGAGGGGCGACTCGAGCAGGGCGAGCAGCGGCTGGGTCTCCGGGTCGCCGAAGCGGGCGTTGAACTCGACCACCCGCACGCCCTTCGAGGTGAGCGCCAGCCCCGCGTAGAGCAGCCCGGCGAACGGAGTGCCGCGACGAGCCATCTCGTCGACCGTCGGCTGCAGCACGGTCTCGAGCACCTCCGCCACCAGGTCGACCGGCGCCCAGGGCAGCGGCGTGTAGGCGCCCATGCCGCCGGTGTT
>DASTDJ010000017.1:0-24158 GCA_035710425.1 Nocardioides sp. | reverse complement strand
ATCTCTTGACGTCTGGCGCGGCGCGATGGCACGGTGAAACGGAGAGAATTCCTCCACTTCACTTCAGGAGATCGAGATGACCACCGACACCACACCCCGGGCGCCGGCCGCCCCGGGCTCCACCTCGTCGTCCAACCGCTGGGTCGCGCTCGCCGTGATCGCGGTGGCCCAGCTGATGGTCGCGCTCGACGCGACCATCGTGAACGTCGCGCTGCCGACCGCGCAGGACGCGCTCGGCTTCGACGACTCCCAGCGCGCCTGGGTGATCACTTCCTACACACTGGCGCTGGCCGGCCTCCTGCTGCTCGGCGGCCGGGTGGCCGACCGGTTCGGCCGGCGCCGCGCGATGCTCGTCGGCCTGACCGGGTTCGCGGTCAGCTCGGCGATCGCCGGCGCGGCCTCCGGCTTCACCATGCTGGTCATCGGCCGGGCGCTCCAGGGCGCGAGCGCCGCGATGATGGCTCCCGCGGCGCTGTCCCTGATCGCCGTGACGTTCACCGATCCCAAGGAGCGCGGCAAGGCGTTCGGCATCTTCGGCGCGATCGCGAGCAGCGGCGCCGTCACCGGACTGTTGCTCGGCGGGGTCCTCACCGAGTACGCCGGCTGGCGCTGGTGCCTCTACGTCAACGTCGTGGTGGCCGCCGCCGCGATCGTGGTCGGCCGCCGGGCGCTGCCGTCGGGCGACGGCCACCCCACGTCGATCGACGCCGTCTCCGGCGTGCTCGCCACCGGCGCGCTGGCGGCCCTGGTGCTGGCCTGCAACCAGGCCGCTCCTCACGGGTGGAGCTCGGCGGAGGTGCTCGTGCCCGCGATGATCGGCCTGGTCGCCGGAGCGGCGTTCGTGCTGCGCCAGTCGCGCACCGCGAACCCGCTGCTGCCGCTGTCGATCGTCACCGACCGCCGCCGGGCCACCGCCTATCTCGCGACGGCGATCTCCGTGGTCGGAACGTTCGGGATGTTCCTGATGCTGACCTACCACTTCCAGGTGGTGCTCGGGTACTCACCGCTGCAGACCGGCCTCGCGTTCCTGCCGCTGAACATCGCGGTCATCGCCAGCTCCTACGGGCTGGGCAGCCGGCTCATGGACCGGGTGTCGGCGCGGGCGATGGTGACGCCCGCCCTGGTGGTGGCGGCGGCGGGCCTAGGACTGCTCACCCAGCTCGAGCCGGGGAGCGGTTACCTGACCCTGATCCTGCCCGCCGAGATCCTGGTCGGCGCGGGCGTGGGCTGCATCTTCACGCCCTCGATCGGGGTCGCGACCACCGGCATCGAGCCGCGGCAGGCGGGGATCGCCGCGGCCACGGCCAACGCCGCCATGCAGGTCGGAGGCAGCCTCGGCATCGCGGCGCTGAACACCGTCGCGGTCGCGTCGGCCAGCGGATACGCCGGCACGCCGATCGAGGCGATGGTGCACGGCTCGGCCACCGCCACGACCGGGGCCGCGATCGCGCTGCTGGTCACCGCCGCAGTCGTGGCGTTCGGGCTGCGGCCCAGCCCGGCTACCGTCGGAAGCCAGCAGATGGGAGCGAACCGATGAGCATCGAGCTCAACCACACCATCGTCCACGTGCGCGACCACGACGCCGCGGCCCGCGAGGTCGCGGACACGCTCGGGCTCGGTGAGCCCACGGCGTTCGGGCCGTTCATGGAGGTCAAGATGGCCAACGGCGTCAACCTGGACTTCATGGAGGACGGCGGTGAGATCCAGAGCCAGCACTACGCGTTCCTGGTGTCCGACGACGACTTCGACCGCATCCACCAACGGCTGCAGGAGCGTGGCCAGCAGTGGTACGCCGACCCCTTCCGCCGCAGCCCTGGCCAGATCAACACCAACGACGGTGGCCGCGGGCTCTACTGGGAGGGACCGGACGGTCACTGGCTCGAGATCATCACCGTGCCGTACGGCGGCGGCTGACCCTCACCCCTGCGCGTTCAGGACCAGGTCGGCGATCCGGCGGAGGTCGTCGGTCAGGTCCTGTTCGCGCACCGTCAGCGTCCGGCCGCCGAGGTCGAACTCGTAGGTGAACCGGTCCGGCTGCTGCGGCGTCCGGCGCGGGCCGGCCGGGTCGACCCGGGCCACCAGCGCCGCGAGCTCCACCGAACGGGGGTCGTCGTCGGGGAGCTCCCAGGTGGACTCGAAGGGCCGCCCGATGAACCCACCGGTGCGCCGCACCCGAACCTCAGCCATGCTCCCGTTCTACCGCGCCGCCGACCAGCTCCGCGAACGAGAGCGTCGGGACCGCGATCTCGGCCATGTTGATCAGGTAGCGGCGGTGCGCCCGGCGGGCCTCCCCGTGCCGCCCCGCGGCGTACAGGATCTGGATCAGCCGTTGGTACGACGACTCGTCGTAGGGGTCGTCGGAGAGCAGCCCGAGCAGCCAGGGCACGGCGCGCTCGGGATCGTCGACCTCCAGCGCCCGGACCAGCTCGCGGCGTACCTCCCCGGCGAGGCCGTGCAGCTCGTCGCGCACGTCGGCGGCCCAGGGATGGTAGGGGTCGTCCTCGAGGAACTCACCGGTGTACGCCGCCGACGCGAGCTCGAGGGCCTCGACCGCCGCCGGGTCGCGGGTGCGAGCGAGCCGGAGCGCCTCGGCCGAGGCGGCGGCGAACTGCGAGGCGTCGATCCGCACCGTCGCGGAGCTGAGCCGCACGCTCTCGCGGTCGGCCACGACGAAGTGGTCGGAGGGGTGCTCGCGGTCGGGGTCGAGCACCGACCTGAGCGTGGACAGGACGACCGAGAGGCGCGACCCGGTGTCGACCTGACCGGGCCAGAGCAGCTCGCAGAGCGCGTCGCGGCTGATGCCCCGGCCGCCACGGCCGACCAGGATCTTGAGCGCGAACCGCGCCTTCTGCGACTGCCACTCGGACGCCGGGACCGGCTGTCCGGCGCGGAACACCGCGAACGGCCCGAGCGCCCGGATCGACACCTGGCCGCGCTCCAGCGGCCCGATGACCTCGAGCGCACCCGCCGTGCGGTTGGCGTCGTCGCGCAGGCCCAGCGACCGGAGCGTGCGTCTGGCCCGGGCCTCGGCCAGGGAGTCCTCGCCGGCCCGCGCGAGGAGCACGGAGTTGATGCCGGCGCCGATGCGGTCCTCGGTGACCTCCCACAGCGTGGCGGCCTCGCGCAGCAGGTCGAGGGCCTGCGCCGGCGGACCCGCGAGCGCCTGCAGCTCGAGCGACTCGGCCAGGCCGCGCGGGTCGTGCCGCCGTCCGGCCTCGCGCGCGGCGGTCTGCCCGTGTCCCAGCGCCTGTTCACGCTCACCCGCGGCCAGTCGGATCCAGCCGGCGGCGATCTGGGGCGCCACCTGGCCGAGGGCGGCCGGTAGGTCGAGGGCCCGCTCGGCGAGGCTCACCGCCTGCTCGAGGTCCTCCCCGAGGACGGAGCGCGCCAGGCCGGCGAGCGCGAGCACCAGCACCTGCGGCTGCTCGTTCGCCTCCGCCAGGTCGATCGCCTCGCGGTAGGCGGCCTCCGCCTGGCTGGCGTTGCCGCGAATGCGGTTGGCCTCACCCAGCCCCCAGCACGACAGTCCGAGCATCGGGGAGTCCGACTCCCGCGCGTAGGCGCGGGCCTGCTCGAGCTCAGAGACGGCCTCGTCGATCCGCCCTCGCCTGATCAGGGACTCCGAGCGGTAGAGACACACGAGCGCCCGCAGCGGCGCCGCGCGGTCGGAGTCGTCGTCGAGCTCCACCGCCAGCCCCCCGTCGGGCGCGATCACCTCGGCGGCCTGCAGCAGCTGCCCGAAGTCGCCGTCGCGAAGAACCGCGGCGGCGTCGTCGAGCGCGCGCACGACCTCGGTCCTGTCCTTGCCGGCGATCGCCGCCGCAAGTCGATCGGGCATCGTCCACCCCGTGAGAGGAATGTCCTGGTGGGTATCTCACCCTAACCGGACTCGCGGGGTCGACACCGGACAGAACCGAGGTCGTGGGTCAAGCGGGTCTAGCGGGTTCCAGCGGTCGTCAGCGCGGGGTGGCCGGGTTGGCGTCCCGGTCCGGGACGGACTTCGGGGCCAGCCGGGTCAGCGCGTTGCCGCCGGTCGGACCCTTGGCGACCGTCTCGAGCACCAGCGTCTTGCTGATCGTGCTGACGCCAGGAGCGCCGAGTGCACAGAGTCGGAACGTGTGGACACCGGGGGTCACAGGGACCACGAAGTCGATCGTGCTGTTCTCCTGCTGGGTGGTGTTGCCGAACGAGCGGTTGTCGAAGCCCACGCCGCCGAGCGTGCAGACGTCGTCGACCGCGAACCACAGGACGTAGTTCGCCGCCCCACCGAAGAACGTGGAGTTGCCGGTGACCCGGACGAACTTGATCGCCCCCGGCACCGTGATGCTCGTCGGCCCGACGAGCTCGGTGGCGGCGGCCGGAACCGCCTTGATGCCCGGGGCGGTCTTGAAGGACACGCGGTCGAAGTACGCCGACGGCGGCTTGCCGCCCAGCTTCTTGGAGTCTTTGGCGAGGTTGACGATCGCCAGCTTGGCCGACGGGCTCAGCGCGGTGGCCTGGCCGGCCGGCTGGGCGGTCGCCGCCTTGCTGAAGACCATGACGCTGCCTGCGAAGGCCAGGACCAGGGCCAGCATCAGCGACAGCCAGGGGACTCGGATGGTGCGCATGGGGGTTCTCCTTCTGCTCAGTGATGGGACTGGTCACACCCTGGGCAGGGGCCCTTCTGGAAACCTTCCGGAATCCTCCAGACCGACCCCGAGGCAGTACCCTCGGGTGGCTTCGCGCCCCGTTCGTTCCCCTCTCGAAAGTCACCGGATCACCCATGCCCACCCGTTCCGACCTCCGCAACGTCGCGATCGTCGCGCACGTCGACCACGGCAAGACGACGCTCGTCGACGCGATGCTGCACCAGGCGGGAGCGTTCACCGCTCACCAGGCCGAGGGCATCGCCGAACGGGTGATGGACTCCGGCGACCTCGAGCGTGAGAAGGGGATCACGATCCTCGCGAAGAACACCGCCGTCCACTACGCCGGGCCGGCCGGCGGTGGTCAGCCGATGACGATCAACATCATCGACACCCCGGGCCACGCCGACTTCGGCGGCGAGGTCGAGCGCGGCCTGTCGATGGTCGACGGCATCGTGCTGCTCGTCGACGCGTCCGAGGGCCCGCTCCCCCAGACCCGGTTCGTGCTCCGCAAGGCGCTCAACGCCGACATGCCGGTGATCCTGGTCGTCAACAAGACCGACCGGAACGACGCCCGGATCTCCGAGGTCGTCGACGAGACCTACGAGCTGTTCATGGACCTGCTCGACGACAGCCACAGCCAGGACGCGCTGGACTTTCCCGTGGTCTACGCCTCGGGCAAAGCCGGCATCGCCAGCCTGGAGCAGCCCGCCGACGGCACGATGCCCGAGGGCAACGACCTCGAGCCGCTGTTCAAGACCATCCTCGAGACCATCCCCGCCCCGGAGTACGACGAGGGCGCGCCGCTGCAGGCCCACGTCACCAACCTCGACGCATCGCCCTTCCTCGGCCGGCTGGCGCTGCTCCGGATCAAGCAGGGCGTGCTGCGCAAGGGCCAGCAGGTCGCCTGGATCCGCCGTGACGGCACCGCCAAGAACGTCAAGATCACCGAGCTCCTGGTCACCGAGGGCCTCGAGCGCAAGCCCGGCGAGTCCGCCGGCCCCGGCGACATCTGCGCGGTCGCCGGGATCCCGGAGATCACCATCGGAGAGACCCTCGCCGACGCGGAGAACCCGATCGCGCTGCCGCTCATCCACGTCGACGAGCCGGCCATCTCGATGACGATCGGCACCAACACCTCGCCCCTGGTCGGCCGGGTCAAGGGCTCCAAGGTCACCGCCCGGTTGGTGAAGGACCGCCTCGACAGCGAGCTCGTCGGCAACGTCTCGCTGCGGGTCCTGCCCACCGAGCGCCCCGACGCGTGGGAGGTGCAGGGCCGCGGCGAGCTGGCGCTGGCCATCCTGGTCGAGCAGATGCGCCGCGAGGGCTACGAGCTCACCGTCGGCAAACCCCAGGTGGTCACCCAGGAGGTCGACGGCAAGATCCACGAGCCGGTCGAGCGGCTGACCATCGACGCTCCCGAGGAGTACCTCGGCACCATCACCGAGCTTCTCGCCACCCGCAAGGGCCGGATGGAGCAGATGACCAACCACGGCACCGGCTGGGTGCGGATGGAGTTCCTGGTGCCGGCCCGAGGCCTGATCGGGTTCCGCACCGACTTCCTCACCGAGACCCGCGGCACCGGCATCGCCCACCACGTGTTCGAGCGGTACGAGCCGTGGGCCGGCGAGATCCGGTCCCGCAACTCCGGGTCGCTGGTCGCCGACCGGGCGGGCGCCGCCACGGCGTACGCGATGACCAGCCTGCAGGAGCGCGGAGTGCTCTTCGTCGAGCCGACCACCGAGGTCTACGAGGGCATGATCGTCGGCGAGAACTCCCGCGCCGACGACATGGACGTCAACATCACCAAGGAGAAGCAGCAGACCAACATCCGCTCCTCCACCGCCGACAGCTTCGAGAAGCTGATCCCGCCGCGCAAGCTGTCGCTCGAGCAGTGCCTGGAGTTCTGCCGCGAGGACGAGTGCGTCGAGGTCACCCCGGAGACCGTCCGGCTGCGCAAGGTCGCCCTTGACCAGAACGAGCGCGCCAAGATGGCTTCCCGGGCGCGCAAGGCGCGCTAGTCGCGAGCGGGAGCAGCCGTGCACACGTGCGCGGCCAGCTCCTCCGCCTTCTCCGGTCGGGGCGGGCAGAACGGCAGGGCGAGCACCGTGAGCAGCGCCGCGCCGACCAGGGTCCGGCCGTAGCCGAGCTCCTCCAGGGCGACCCCGGCGAGCGTCGGGCCCAGCAGGGTGCCGACGGTGAGGGCGGTGTTGACCGCGGCCAGCCCGGCGGCCGGGTGGTCGGGGAAGACCCGGGAGCTCCAGATGCCCTGGGCGGCGATGATCGCGCAGTAGAAGACGCCGAACGCCACCGCGCCCAGCAGCGCCGCCGACACCTGCTCCGTCGCCAGGCCGAAGACCGCGAGTGACCCGGCGAGCAGCCCGCAGGTGACCAGGTAGCCGGTGCGCAGGCCGAGCCGGTCGTACGCCGCACCGCTGAACGACGCGAGCACGCTGGCGACCCCGCACGCGGCGTACACGACCCTGGCGGTGGTCGCGTCCACACCGCCGGCGCGCATCGCATCGACGCCGAACGCCCACCACACCGAGCTGGTCACCCCGACGATCACCGCCGAGAGGAGCAATGGGCGGGACCGCGGGCAGAAGAACCAGGTCCAGCTCAGCTGCGGCCGGGTCAGCCGGCGTTGCTCGTGGGCGGGCGCGAGGCGGACCGCCAGGACGCCCGCCGCCACCGCCAGCACCACGAAGCCGGCCCAGGCGAGCCGCCACTCGTCCCCTGCCACCACCGCGATCGGCCCGGCCACGGCCACGCCCCACCCGGTGCCCGAGCTGATCGCCGACCAGGCGGCGTCCCGTCTCGGCTCCGCGACCTGCCGGTCCACCAGGTCGGCGTACGGCGGGTACGCGAGCCCCGCCGCAGCGCCGGCTGTGATCACGCCGACGGCCAGGACGGGCACCGACCCGGCCACCGAGATCACCGCCATGCCCACCGCCGCAAGGCCCGCAGCGAGGCCGATCGCCACGCGGGCGCCGTGGCGCGCGGTCACCCACACGACCGCGGCGTTCGCGACGAGGTAGGAGAGGTAGGCGCCCGAGGAGATGAGCCCGGCCGCGTCCGCGCCCATCCCGAACTCGGCGCGCATCTCCGGGAGCAGGAGGCCGTAGCCGTAACGCGCCAGCCCGAAGCTGACGGCGATCATCGCGACCCCGGGAAGCACGGTGCGGGAGGTACGCATCACCGCGGTGGCCTGCTCAGACATCGGCCGGCACCGTGTGGTCGAGCGGGCACGGGACCCCGCCGGAGCGGCAGACCCTGCGGTCGCACAACCGGCAGGTGTGCATGGTTCCCTGCAGGTCGTCGTGAAGGGCGCCGACCAGGCTCTCGAGCAGGCGCTCGAGAGACGCCCGGTCCGCGGCCGAGAGATCGGCGACCGCATCGGCCAGCACCGCCTCGCGATCGCTGTTGAGAGACCGCGCCCGCTTCGAACCCGAGGAGGTCAGCCGCAGCCGGCGGTGGCGCGCGTCCGCCCCCGGCGTGCGGGTCACCCACCCCCGAGCGACCAGCCGGTCCACCAGCCGGGTCACACCCGAGCTGGTCAGGCCGAGCACGTCCCCGAGCCACGAGACCGGACGGTCCGGGTGGGCCATCAGGGTGACCAGTGCCGCCTGCTCCGACGCCGACATCCGGTAGGCGCCGCCGACCTCTCGGAACCGGTCGGCCATCGTGAGCGAAAGTGCTCCGAGAAGGTTCTCCACTCGTGCCATCGTCTCAACCTAATTTACCTGACTGACGCAGGCAATTGATTTTCTGCCATACTGCTCGCCGTGCTCCTCGACCTCCAGCTCGACGCCCGGCCCGACGCCGCCGCCCACCGGGCACGCGACCTGGTCGCCGCGGGCGCGGACGGACTCTTCACGTTCGAGGGGCCGCACGACGTGTTCCTGCCGCTGGCCGCGGCGGCGGGCGCCGTCGAGACCGACCTGATGACGAACGTCGCGATCGCCATGCCGCGCAGCCCGGTGCACCTCGCGCATGCCGCATGGGACCTGCAGCTGATGTCGAGGGGCAGGTTCCGGCTCGGCCTCGGGTCCCAGATCCGGGTCCACGTCGAGAACCGGTACGGCGCCACCTGGAGCCCGCCGGCCGCGCGGATGCGGGAGATCGTGCTGGCGGTCAAGGCGATCCTCACGTCCTGGCAGGACGGCACCCGGCTGGACTTCCGCGGCGAGCACACCCGCCACACGCTGATGCCGCCGACGTTCGTGCCGGGCCCCAACCCCTTCGGCGCGCCGCCGGTGCTGCTCGGCGCCCTCGGCCCGGTGATGACCAGGACGGCGGCGGAGGTGGCCGACGGGCTGCTGGTGATGCCGTTCCACAGCCACCGGCACTTCCGCGAGCGCACCCTGCCCGCGGTCGACGAGGGGCTCGAGCTGGCCGGGCGCGACGCGATCCCGATCCACCCGCAGGCGATCTGCGCGATGGGCGACACCACGGAGGCGGTGGCGGAGGCGACCGTCGGCGTGCGGGCGCTGCTCGCGTTCTACGGCTCGACGCCGGCGTACCGCCCGGTCCTGGAGGTCGAGGGCTGGGGCGACCTCCAGCCGGAGCTCAACGCGCTGT
This sequence comes from Nocardioides sp., assembly GCA_035710425.1. GTDB lineage: Bacteria > Actinomycetota > Actinomycetes > Propionibacteriales > Nocardioidaceae > Nocardioides. The sequence goes on along the minus strand of DASTDJ010000017.1, from coordinate 14,952 downwards.
CGAAGGCCGGAGACGTGGCCCGGATGATCGAGCTCGTCGACGACGACATGGTGGCCACGCTGGCGGTCGTGGGCACGCCCGAGGAGTGCGCGACCGAGCTGCGGCGCCGGTTCGGAGACGTCGCCGAACGGGTCTGCGCCTACTTCCCCGGCTCGGACCCGCCGACAGCGGCGATCGGACGGCTCGCGGCGGCGCTCAGGGGGTGAGCCGGTCGCCGGTGACGGTGTCGAAGACGTGGACGTCCTCGGGCCGCACCCGCAGGTGCACGACCTGGCCACGTTCCAGGGCGCCGCGGCCGGGCACACGGGCGATGACCTGCCGGATGACGCCACCCTCGAGGTCGAGCGCGGCGTCCCGCGGGGTGCCGTAGAGGTAGGAGTCGGCGCCCAGCTCCTCGACGACCGCGACCTTGACCGGGTAGCCGGGCTCGCCCTCCTCGGCGATCTGCCACGACTCGGGGCGGACGCCGAGCGTGACCTTGCCGGTGGAGGCCGCCGCGGCCGCCCGGTCGATCAAGAACCCGAAACCGTCGACCTCGGCCGTCCCGTCGCCGGGGGTGGTGCCGTCGAGGAGGTTCATCGCCGGCGAACCGATGAAGCCTGCGACGAACAGGTTCGCGGGCCGGTCGTACAGCGCCAGTGGGGTGTCGACCTGCAGCAGGACGCCGTCGTTGAGCACGGCTACCCGGTCGCCCATGGTCATCGCCTCGACCTGGTCATGGGTGACGTAGACCGTCGTGACGCCGAGCCGCTGCTGCAGCGCGGCGATCTGGGTGCGGGTGGCGACCCGGAGCTTGGCGTCGAGGTTCGACAGCGGCTCGTCCATGCAGAAGACCTGCGGCTGACGGACGATCGCGCGGCCCATCGCGACGCGCTGCCGCTGACCTCCCGAGAGCGCCTTGGGCTTGCGGTCGAGCAGCTCGCCGAGGTCGAGGATGGCCGCGGCGTCGCGCACCCGCTGCTGGCGCTCGGCCTTCGGCATCCCGGCCATCCGGAGCGCGAAGGCCATGTTCTCCCCGACTGTCATGTGGGGGTAGAGCGCATAGTTCTGGAAGACCATCGCGATGTCGCGGTCCTTGGGCGGCAGCCGGGTCACGTCGCGGTCGTCGATCCGGATGGAGCCCGAGGTGACCTCCTCGAGCCCGGCCAGCATCCGTAGCGAGGTCGACTTGCCGCAGCCCGACGGTCCGACCAGCACCATGAACTCGCCGTCGCCGATCTCGAGATCCAGGCCCTTCACGGCCGGCTCGGAGGCGCCCGGATAGGTGCGCTCGGCCCGGTCGTAGGTCACCACAGCCATGGGGACACGTCCCTTCGATCGTCGGGGTGGACGTCACCGTACGACGTCCTTTGGTCCGCGTCTAGTGGAAGCGCTCTCATAGTTCAGCGTCGATATCGATCCGTGATCCAGGCGAATCTTGACACGCGGAGTGACGCGTGTCATGTTTCAACTGCCCGCATTGTGGAAGCGCTCTCACTCGCGTTTCATCGCCCGGACCGCCCGGCCCGGGAAAGGAATCCAGCACCTAGTGGCAGGAGCAACACCGTGCAGCACACACCCCGCCCCACGGCACCCGGGCGGCGCAGGCGTCCGGGTCACCTTCGCCGGCTACTCGCACTCGGCACTGCCGCAGCGCTGAGCCTGGCCGTTCTGAGCGCATGCGGCGACGACTCCGACGAGGCAGACGGCGTCGTCGAGCTGACCATCGCCACCTTCAACGAGTTCGGCTACGAGGAGCTCATCGAGGAGTGGAACGCCGACAACCCCGACATCCAGGTGAAGCAGAAGAAGCTCGGCACCTGGGACGAGGCCAAGGAGAACCTCTACACGAAGCTGGCCGCCAACTCCGGCCTCTCCGACATCGAGGCCATCGAGGGCGACGCGATGCCGGCGATCCTCGCCGAGTCCGACGCCTTCGTGGACCTCTCCGATCCCGAGCTCGAGGGCCGGTGGCTGGACTTCAAGGTCGAGGGCGGCACCAACTCCGACGGCCAGCTGATCGGCTACGCGACCGACGCCGGCCCGGAGGGCATCTGCTACCGCTCCGACCTGTTCAAGAAGGCTGGGCTGCCCACCGACCGCGAAGAGGTGGCCGGTCTGATGGCGACCTGGGACGACTACTTCGCGCTGGGCGAGCAGTTCGTCGAGAAGATGCCCGACACCGCGTGGTACGACTCCACCGGCGGACTCGCCCAGGCGATGCTCAACCAGGTCGAGTACCCCTTCGAGGAGTCCGACGGCACCGTGAACGTCGAGAACCCCGAGCTCGAGGAGCTCTACGCGACCGTCACGACCAACATCGAGAAGGGTCTGTCCACCACCAACGCCCAGTGGAGCGACGACTGGGTGGCCGCCTTCCAGAACGACGGCTTCGCGACGATGCCGTGCCCGGGCTGGATGCTCGGTGTCATCGAGGGCAACGCCGAGGGCGTTCAGGGCTGGGACATCGCCGACGCGTTCCCCGGCGGTGGCGGCAACTGGGGCGGCTCCTACCTGGTGGTCCCGACCCAGTCGGAGCACCCCGAGGAGGCCAAGGAGTTCGCGGCCTGGATCACGGCTCCGGAGCAGCAGCTGAAGGCGTTCGCGGCCAAGGGCACGTTCCCGAGCCAGGTCGACGCGCTCGACGCGCCGGAGCTGCTCGGCACGACCAACGCGTTCTTCAACGACGCCCCGACCGGCGAGATCCTGTCGAACCGGGCCCTGGCGATCACGGTGCAGCCGTTCAAGGGTGCGAAGTACTCCGACATCCTCCAGGCGTTCCAGAACGCCCTGCTCCGGGTGGACGACGGCTCGGCCACGCCCGAGGAGTCGTGGGACACGTTCCTGTCCGACGTCGAGTCACTGTCCTGACCCGGACGACCACGAACCGATGACGAGCGACGTCGACGTGCCCTCCGGGGACACCGCCACCGCGGTGCCCCCGGAGGGCCGTCGCGTCCGCAAGCGGTCCGGCGGCACCCGGCTCACCCGCCGGCAGCGGCTGACGCGGTGGGACGTGCGGCTGTCGCCGTACCTCTACGTCTCGCCGTTCTTCGTGCTGTTCCTGCTCGTCGGCATGTTCCCGCTCGTCTACACGGCGTACGTGTCGCTGTTCGACTGGGGCCTGCTGTCCGGCAAGGGCGAGTTCATCGGCCTGGACAACTACCGCGACGTCCTCGAGGACCCGACGTTCGTGAAGGCGCTGGTCAACACGATCAGCATCTTCCTGATCTCCTCGGTGCCGCAGGTGATCATCGCGCTGATCCTGGCGGGGCTGCTGGACACCCGCCTGCGGGCCCGGACCCTGTGGCGGATGAGCGTGCTGCTGCCGTTCGTGGTGGCGCCGGTCGCGGTGGCGATCATCTTCGGCAACCTGTTCGGCGACGAGTACGGCCTGATCAACGACCTGCTCGGCAAGATCGGCATCGACCCCATCGGCTGGCACACCGACCGGTGGGCCAGCCACGTCGCGATCGCGACGATGGTCAACTGGCGGTGGACCGGCTTCAATGCGCTGATCTTCCTGGCCGCGATGCAGGCGGTGCCTCGCGACCTCTACGAGTCGGCCGCGATGGACGGCGCCGGCCGGGTCCGCCAGTTCACGTCGGTGACCCTGCCGATGATCAAGCCCACGCTGATCTTCGTCATCATCACCTCGACCATCGGCGGCCTGCAGATCTTCGCGGAGCCGCGGATCTTCGACGACATCACCGCCACCCGTGAGGGCGGTCCCGACCACCAGTGGACGACGATGACGATGCTGATCTACAACTACGGCTGGGGCCGCGGTCGCGACCTCGGCGAGGCCTCGGCGACTGCGTGGCTGCTGTTCCTGATCATCGTGGTCTTCGCCCTGGCGAACTTCCTGGCCACCCGCCGCTTCGCGAAGGGTGGTCAGCGATGAACCGCCGCCCTGGTCTCCTCGTCTACGGCCTGCTGATCGCGTTCGTGCTCGGGTCGACCGCGCCCTTCTACTGGTCGTTCCTGCTCGGCTCGCACACCGCCGCGATCGCCGCGCAGGGCACGCCGCCGCTGTTGCCCGGCGGGCACTTCATCGACAACGCGCAGCGGGTGTTCGACACGGTCCCGTTCTGGAAGGCGCTGGGCAACAGCGTGCTCGTCTCGACGGTGGCGGCGACCTCGGTGGTCTTCTTCGCCACGCTGGCCGGGTTTGCCTTCGCCAAGCTCCGGTTCCGGGGCAACGCCGCGCTGATGGCGTTCATCATCGCCACGATGGCGGTCCCGACCCAGCTCGGCGTGGTGCCGATGTTCATCGTGATGGCAAAGCTCGGGTGGGCCGGCAGCATCTGGGCGGTCATCATCCCGTCGCTGGTCACCGCGTTCGGCGTCTTCTTCATGAGGCAGTACCTCGTGGACGCGATCCCCGACGAGCTGATCGAGGCCGCCCGGATGGACGGCTGCTCGATGTTCCGCACCTTCTTGACCGTCGCGGTGCCCGCTGCCCGGCCGGCCGCCGCGATGCTGTGGCTGTTCACGTTCATGTACACGTGGACCGACTTCTTCTGGCCGCTGATCGCGCTGCCGGCCGACAACCCCACCATCCCCGTCGCGCTGAACCAGCTGCAGAGCGGCTTCTTCAAGGACTACAGCCTGGTGCTCACCGGAGCCACCCTCGCCACGGTCCCGCTCCTCGTCCTGTTCGTCGTCGCCGGCCGGCAGCTCGTCTCCGGCATCATGCAAGGAGCAGTCAAGGGATGACCCGACTCGACTTCCCCGACCACTTCGTGTGGGGCGCCGCCACCGCGGCGTACCAGATCGAGGGTGCGGTCGCGATCGACGGGAGAACCCCGTCGATCTGGGACACCTTCTCGCGCGTCCCCGGCGCCGTCGTCGACGGCGACACCGGCGACGTCGCCTGCGACCACTACCGGCGGATGCCCGACGACGTCGCGCTGATGAAGGAGCTCGGGCTCGACTCCTACCGGTTCTCCGTCGCCTGGCCCCGCGTGCGGCCCGACGGCGGCGCGGTCAACGAGGAGGGCCTCGACTTCTACCGCCGGCTGGTCGACGAGCTGCTGGCCGCCGACATCAGCCCCTGGCTGACGCTCTACCACTGGGACCTCCCGCAGAGCCTCGAGGACGCCGGCGGCTGGACCAACCGCGACACCGCCCACCGGTTCCTCGACTTCGCGCAGAGCGTCCACGACGCCGTGGGCGACCGGGTGCCCACGATCACCACGCTCAACGAGCCGTGGTGCTCGGCCTTCCTGGGCTACACCGGCGGGCAGCACGCCCCCGGCCGGCGCGAGGGCGCGGCCGGCCTGGTCGCCGCACACCACCTCCTGCTCGGGCACGGAATGGTCGTGCAGGCACTGCGTGAGCAGGGAGCGACCGCGGACCTCGGGATCACCCTCAACTTCACCGTCGCCGACCCGCACGACCCCGACGACCCCGCCGACCGCGACGCCGCGCGCCGCGTCGATGGGCTGCACAACCGGCTCTTTCTCGACGCCGTGCTGCGTGGTCACTACCCGGCCGACGAGCTCCGAGACACCGCCGACCTGGAGTTCGCGGGCCGGCCGTGGCAGGACGTCGTACGCGACGGCGACCTGGCGGTGATCGGCAGCCCGATCGACGTGCTCGGCGTGAACTACTACCACGGCGACGCGGTGTCGGGGCGGCCCCACCCGCGGCCCGTCGACGAGGTCCGGCACCCGGGGCGCGTGGTCGAGTCGCCGTTCCCGGGCGACGCCACGATCGAGATGCCGCGACGCGGCCTGCCGCTGACCGGCCTCGGCTGGGAGGTGCAGCCCGAGGGTCTGACCCGGCTTCTGGTCCGGATCCACGAGGAGTACTCCCCGCCGCCGATGTTCGTCACCGAGAACGGCGCCGCCTACGCCGATGCCCTGGTCGACGGCCGGGTCGACGACCCCGAGCGGCGCAGCTACGTCGAGGCCCACCTGCGCGCGGTGCACGCCGCGATGCGCGCGGGGGTCGACGTCCGCGGCTTCTACCAGTGGTCGCTCCTCGACAACTTCGAGTGGGCCTATGGCTACGGACAGCGGTTCGGGATCGTCTACGTCGACTACGAGACCCAGCGGCGGATCCCCAAGACCAGCGCCCGCTACTACGCGGCGGTCGCCGCGACCGGGGTCCTCCCCGACGACGACGCGGAGGGGTGGCTAGCGTGAGCCGGGTGACCGACTCAGCCAGCGGCCCGGGCGGGTCTCCCACGCTCGACGAGGTCGCCCGGCTGGCGGGTGTGTCGCGGGCGACCGCCTCGCGGGCGATCAACGGCCACAACCGGGTCAGCCAGAAGGCGAGGGACGCGGTCGACGCCGCCGTGCGCACGCTCGGCTACGCACCCAACCCCGCTGCCCGGAGCCTGGTGACCCGGCGTACGGACTCCGTGGCGCTGGTCGTGCCGGAGCCGGACGACCGGCTCTTCACCGACCCCTTCTTCGCGCACACCCTGCGCGGCGTGAGCCGGGTGCTCGGGGAGCGCGACCTGCAGCTGGTGCTGCTGCTCGCCCGCCCCGGCGAGCAGGAGCACCGAATGCTCCGCTACCTGCGCAACCGGCACATCGACGGCGCACTCGTGGTCTCCCACCACCGCAGCGACAACCTCGCCGACCACCTGGCCGCGCTCGACCTGCCGTGCGCGTTCGTGGGCCGCCCCTGGACGAGCGCCGACAAGGTCGCGTACGTCGACACCGACAACGTGGCCGGCGAGCGCGAGGCGACCCGGGTGCTGATGAACCGCGGCTGCAAGCGGATCGGCACGATCGCCGGCCCGGCGGACATGACCGCCGGCGTGGACCGGCTGGACGGGTGGCGGGCCGCGATGCGCGACGCCGGCATCGCACCCGACGCGGTCGCCTACGGCGACTTCACCGAGGCCGGCGGCGAGGCAGCGGCCGCCGAGCTGCTCGACCAGCACCCCGACATCGACGGGCTGGTCGTCGCCTCCGACCTGATGGCCGCCGGCGCGATGCGGGTGCTGCAGGCCGCGGGCCGACGGATCCCCGACGACGTCGCCGTCGTCGGGTACGACGACCTCGGCGTCGCGGAGCGGACCACCCCACCGCTGACCACGGTGCGCAACCCGATCGGCGAGATGGCGGAACAGGCCACCAGACTGCTCCTGGAGCAGATGGACGGAGAGGGCCGGATGCGGGCGATGCGGGTGATCTTCCCCCCGTCGCTGGTCCGGCGCGCGAGCGCCTGACCTCGCGAGGAGTCAGATCACGCTGGCCCTCTCCGTTCGCTCGCAACGCCGCGAGGTGCGTGCCATGTGTGCGCGAAGCGCGCGCTATGTCTCGCTCTCGGCACTGACCAGCCAGGCCGCGAGCGCCCCGCCGATCGCGCCGAACAGGTGGCCCTGCCAGGAGATGCCCGGCTGCCCCGGCAGCACGCCTAACAGCAGGGTGCCGTACATGAAGAACAGCACCATGCCGAGGATGATCTCCCCGGCCCGCCGGGTGAAGATGCCGCGGATCATCAGGTAGACCAGCCAGCCGAAGATCAGCACTGAGGCACCGAGATGCACGGTGTTCGACGGCGCGACCAGCCACACGCCGATCCCACCGACGAGCCAGATCACGGCGGTCACCAGCAGCCCCCGGGCGATGCCCGAGACCAGCACCAGGAAGGCGAGCACCAGTGCGGGGACGGTGTTGGCCGACAGGTGGTCCCAGCCGCCGTGGAGCAGCGGCGCGAACAGGATGCCGAGCAGACCATCGGACTCACGCGGCTGCACGCCGTACTGGTCGAGGTCGTTGCCCATCGCGGCGTCGACGATCTCGATCACCCACAGCAGGACGACGAACACGACGCTTCCGACGGCGGCCTGGGCCCAGGTCGCCGGACGGTCGATGTCGCGCTGGAGACTCATGCGACCAAGTGTGCGACCGCGTCCAACTGGCGACGGTCGGCGCTGGTCGGCACGAGGTGCACCTCGTCGGCACCCGCCTCGGCCATCGCGTCGAGCACGGCGCGGAGCTCGGCGGTGGTCCCGGCGAAGCCCGTTGTGGGAGCCATCGCGTCGACCAGGCTCGGGGGCAGCCAGCTCATGTAGTGACGGAGATGCCGGTGCACCTGGGCCCGCGCGACGTCGCGGTCGTCGTGGACGGCGAACCAGAACGACGTGGCCAGCCGGGGCGGCGGCCGGTCCACCGCACGCCAGGCGTCGCGGGCGATCCCGAACAGCTCGGCCGTGGCGACGGCGTCCAGGTCGAGGCTGAATCCCGCCAGCCCGTCGGCCCAGGCAGCGGCCGCCTGCACGGTACGCCGGCCCATCGTCCCGACGAGGAGCTCCGGCCCGCCGTCCTGCACCGGCGGTGGACCGACCGGGCCGACCTCGTCGTCCACCGGCTTGCCCGACCACACCCGCCTCATCGCCGCGACCCGCTCGGCCAGGCCGGCGATCGTCTGGGTGGACCGGTCGGCGCCGACCGCCCGGTAGTCCTCGTCGCGACCGCCCACACCCACGCCGACCGTGAGCCGGCCCTCGCTGAGCACGTCAGCCGTGGCGAGTGACTTGGCGAGCAGCACCGGGTCGTGGAGCTGCGGCACCACGACGGTGGTGACCAGCCGCACCCGGTCGGTCCAGGCAGCGACCGCCCCGAGCAGCGTCATCGTCTCGGGGTTGTCGAACGCCGTCCGCTCCCCGAAGCACAGCGAGGAGAACGGTCCGTCGTCCACGGTGCGCGACCACGCCTCGAGCGTCGCCGCATCGAGCCCCGGTTCCATGACCGGGAGCGTCATCCCTATCTGCAACGGTGGCCCCAGGTCTCGATACGCCGGTCGCGACCTCGTCCCTCGGCCGCGCGGCTACTCGACCTGCGCGACTTGTCCGAGGCCACTCGTTCCTCGCAGCCTCGGGTCACTTGATCCTGAACGCCTTGTCGTTGACGTCGAAGAAGTAGTTGCCGTTGGCGGCGATCATGATCCGCGCCTGCTTGGTCTTCACCCGCGGGATCCTGACCTTCGCCTTGCCGTCGTTGGGGGTCGAGGACGCGAGCGTCCGCGACCAGGTCTTGCCGCCGTTTGTCGACAGCAGGATGCGCACGTTCTTGGCGAGCTGCTTGGTGCCGTTGACCTTCCACTCGATCAGGCTGCCCCTCCCGGCCCTGAGGGTGTTGTCGCCGCGGGCGAGGGACGTCACCAGGAACGGCCCGGCGGAGCGCGCGATCCGCAGCGTCACCTCGTCGTACCCGAGACCGCCGCCGTCCTCGAACCCGTCGCGGACCGAGACCCGGAAGTGCATCGCCGGGCGCTGCTGGCCGGGGTTGCCCTTGTAGACGTTGGTCGGCAGGAACTCCGAGTAGCAGTTGACCAGTCGCATCGGGACCGCCTGCCCGCCCCGGAACTTCGGGCAGGCACCGGTCTTGGCATTGGTGTTGCCGTTCAGGACCTGGAGCATGTCCGGGAACGTGCGCGACGGGTTGCCGTCGGCGAGGTTCAGCCCGGGCGACGGCGACTGGAGCGTGCCTTCGTCGGTCACGTTCGCCGCGACCCCGAAGACCCGGAACAGGGGGCCGCGCGTCTTCTTGTTGGACGTCAGGGCGATCGCCGAGTTGCCCCAGTCGAGCTGCTCCCACAGGTAGGTGAGGTCGTGGCCGTCGGCGTCCTTCCCGCCCAGCGCCTTCAGCGTGAACGGCGTCTGGATCGGCAGCGTCTTGGCCGCCGGCGCTCGCACGGTCGGAGCCCGGTTGCCGGTCTCGACCTGCTCGTCGCCGCCGTTGGCGGCAGTCCCGCCCTTGGCGGTCTCCCCCACGAAGCCGCTCACGCCGGCACCCCCGACGGTCAGGGACGGGAAGTCCTCGAAGGTCGCCGTCCCGGGCTCGTCAGGGAAGGGCTGCGAGGAGAAGATCACCTGGAAACCGGTCTCGTCGAAGTCGTCCGGGTCGGGCGGCGACGACGGGAAGTCGAAGAACGGGTCGTAGCCCCAGTCGGCGATGGAGACGTCCTCGCCGGTGAGGTCCTCGACGACGTCCTCCACGTTCTCCGGGGTGTAGTCGTCGAAGGTGATCGGCGCGGTGTCTCCGTCGAACCCCAGGGTGAGGGTGTCGGTCGGGCCGAAGCCGGTGAGGGACACCGTCTGCACCTCGACCACCGGCAGCGTCGGGTTGTTGGTGTAGGCGTTGACCTCGTCGACGGTGGCCGCGGAGAAGTACGGGTCGGTGTGCGGCTGCAGGTCGTCGGTCCCGCAGATGCCGGCGTACGCCATCACCGTCGAGCCCGAGCCCGGCTCGATGCCGGTCGGTCCGTTGTTGCCTCCGCCGCACGCGAAGAACGTGTGGTTGCCGGAGTACTGGTGTCCGAGCTCGTGGGCGACGTAGTCGATCGCGAAGAAGTCACCCTTGGGCTCGGGGAGCCCGGTGCAGCCGCCGCCCTTGTAGTCCCAGCCGACGACTCCGAGGTAGGCGATGCCGCCGCCGTTCTTCCCGAGACCGATGTGGCCGACGTCGTAGTTGGCGGCGCCGACGATCTGGCCGAGCACGATGCGGTTGCGGCCGAGGGTGCCGACGTCGCAGGTGTCGAGGTGGCCAGGGATGTAGTCGTCGTCCTCGGGATCACCGATACCGGGGTCGAAGCAAGGGTGCGAGCCGCACGGCCCGTTGATGCCGGTGGCCTTGGCCTCGGTGTCGAGGTTGAGGTCGTCGGTCTCGTCGATCAGCACCATCCTGATGGCCAGGTCGTCGTTGTAGATCTGGTTGACCCGGTTGATCAGCGTGACCTTCTCGGCAAGCACGTTGTCGGTGCCGAAGTACGCCGCGTAGCTGGGGTCGGTCGCGAACGCGAGCCGGTAGACCTTCTGGGTCACCTCGCCGCCAGGGGCGAGCCTTGCCTGGCGCTCGCGCATCACCTTGCGGATCTCGGGCGCCTCGCGCTCGACGAACGCCTCCTCGGCGCGCGGCACGGCGCCGCCGTAGTAGCTCAGGTGCACCTTGGTGCCGGGGCGGTCGTAGGCCGGGTCGACGTACCAGGCGCGCTGGCCCTGCGGCCCGCGCACCGCGGCGTGCATGCCCATCGGGGTGACGTCGAGCGCGATCGTGGTGCCGTCGTTGTCGAGCGAGCGGCCGGCGTACGTCGCGATCTCGGGGTGGGCGGCGGCGAGCTTCGGCTCCATCGTCCGGGTGGCCTTCACCGTGAACCGCTCCGTGCCGCCGGTCGGCGTCGGCACCGAGAACACCAGGCCGGCGCGAGCGCTGGCCCGTGGCGCCTCGCTCAGCTGGGCCCGGGCGCGCCCCAGGTCGACGCGTACCGCGGAGTAGTGGTCGGGCGCGATCCGGACCCGGTCGCCGCTGGGCGCGAAGTCCGAGAGCGGCCGGTACATCGGATCCGCGGCTGTCGCTCCGGTGGAACCTCCCCCGACGGCGGGGAGGACGGCGGCGGCCAGGACGGCGGCGGCGACGAGACGAGCGGTTCGCGACATGGGGTCTCCATCCGGCACGTTCGAGGTCGGGAGCAGTTAGAGAACCCTAGGCGGGGATCGGTGACCTGCCTAGAGGGCTAGTGCGCGTCGACTGTGTACCGCCCAAGAAGGGTGCCGTCGTCCTCGAGCAGCGCGTGCAGGCGCAGCCCGACGTCGATCGGGGGGCCGGCGGTGATCCGGAGGTGCTGCGCGGCGATCAGGCGCGGGACGGTGGTGAGGCACAGCTCGTCGACGACGCCGCTCGCGAGCAGGTCGCGGGTGAGGTGCGGACCGCCCTCGCAGAGCAGGTCCTGGAACCCCCGGGAAACCAGCTCGCGGCGGAGGGTGGGAAGGTCGGGGGCGTACTCGCCGAGGAGCAGCACGTTGTCGGCGCCCAGCCTCTCCCGGGTCTCCTCGAGACGGGGGGCCTGGCCGCAGGTGGCCATCAGCAGCTCGCCGCCGCGCCGCTCGCTGAGCGACGGCGGGATCTCCCCGGAGCGGGACACGACCACCATCGGCTTCGGGTTGGGCCGGTAGCGCTCGGCCCGGGCGGTGCCGGCGCCCACGATGATGACGTCGGCGACGTCCCGGAGCGCGTGGAAGACCCGGTTGTCGGCGGCATTGTTGATCGTGCCGCTCAGCCCGTCGGGGCCCTGCGCGGCCCCGTCGGTGGTGGCGACGAAGTTGAGCCGGAACCACGGCACGCGCAGCGGGGCGTAGTGCGCGTGGAGCGCCGGGTCGTCGAGGTCGGAGAGCTGCGGGAGCAAGGTCACCTCCCCCATGGTGCCAAGTCGGTCCACCTAGACTTGACGGGTGCTCTCTCTCGCCGACCTCGCCGCGTTGCACGCGACGTACGCCGAGGAAGCCGGCCTGCCGATCGCGCCGGTGGAGATCGGTGATCTGATCGTGGGCGACGACGCGCCGGTGATCATGGGCACCCTCAACCTGTCGCGCGACTCGACCTATCGCGAGAGCGTCGCGGTCTCGACGCAGAGCGCGATCCGCAAGGCCCGCGTGCAGATCGCCCAGGGCGCAGGCATCGTCGACGTCGGCGCGGAGTCGAGCACCGCCCGGGCCGCCCGGGTCGGGGCGGACGAGCAGATCGCCCGGCTGGTGCCGGTGGTGACCGAGATCGCCGTCGAGACCGTCGTGTCGGTCGAGACCTACGAGCCGCGCGTCGTCGAGGCGTGCCTCAAGTCCGGAGCCCGGGTGCTGAACATGACCGGTCGGGAGCACGAGGAGGAGATGCTCTCGCTCGCGGCGGAGTACGACGCCGCGGTCGTGATGTGCTTCGGCGAGCTCGCCAACGTGCGCGAGATCGGGAATGTCGACCTCGGCGCCGACCCGATCCCGGCGCTGGTCGACCACTTCGGCGAGCGGCTCGAGCACGCTCGCCGGCTCGGCGTCGACAACGTGATCATCGACCCGGGCATGGGCTTCTACTACGACAACCTGACCGACCCGCTCACCCGCGCGGGCCACCAGACGCGGGTGCTCGCCCACGCGTTCCGGCTCCGGACGTTGGGGGTGCCGGTGTGCAATGCACTGCCGCACGCGTTCGACCTCTTCGAGGACGAGTTCCGCAAGGCGGAAGGGTTCTTCGCGGTGCTGGCGTCGCTCGGCGGCACTCACCTGTTCCGCACGCACGAGGTCGCGCACGTGCGCGCCGTACTGACCTCGATGGCTGCGCTCTCCGTCGACTGACGCTTCAGCCGAGGTGGCCGCGGACGCTCGCGTGTCCGCCGAGCAGGTTGCGCGCGATGGTGCGGCGCTGGATCTCGTCGGTGCCCTCGTAGATGCGCAGCACCCGCAGCTCGCGGTACCAGCGCTCGACCGGGAGCTCGCGGGTGTAGCCCATCCCGCCGTGCATCTGGAGCACGCGGTCGACGATCTCGTTGGCCTTGACGCCGCCGTACAGCTTGGCCATCGACTGCGCCTGCCGGGAGTCGGCGCCCTGGTCGACCTGCCAGGCGGCGTTGAGGACCAGCCAGCGCAGCGCCTCGATCTCGACCGCGGAGTCGGCGATCATCCACTGGATCGCCTGCCGCTCGGCGATCGGGGCGCCGAACGTGACCCGGTTGCGGGCGTGCTCCATGCCCATCTCGACCAGCCGCTCGCAGGCGCCGAGCGCGCGGGCCGGCAACAGGTAGCGGCCCTTGCCGATCCACTTCATCGCGAGCTCGAAGCCGCGTCCTTCCTCGCCGAGGATGGCGGAGTGCGGCACCCGCACGTCCTGGAACGACAGTGACGCCGGACCCCACTGCCCCATGGTAGGGATCTCGGCGGAGGTCCAGCCGGCCTCGCGGTCGGCCAGGAAGCAGGTGACGCCGCCGTTCGCACCCTTCTCCTTGTCGGTGACCGCGAAGACCATGCAGAAGTCGGCGACGTCGCCGAAGGTGATGAACGTCTTCTCGCCGTTGATCACCCACTCGTCGCCATCGCGTACGGCGGTGGTGCGCAGGTTGCGGGCGTCCGAGCCGGCACCGGGCTCGGTGATCGCGAAGCAGCTGATCTTCTCGCCCTCGATGGTCGGCACCAAGTACGCCGCCCGCTGCTCGTCGTTGGCGTGGAACAGGATGTTGTCGGCCTCACCGCCGAACTTGAACTGCACGAACGTCCGGCCGAGCTCGGTCTCGATGAGCGCTCCCATGACCGCGCCGAGGCCCATGCCGCCGTACTCCTCGGGGGTCTGGACGCCGAAGAAGCCGGACTCGCGGGCCTTGGCCTGGAGGCCGCGGAGCTCGTCGATGGTGAGGCCGCGCTCGTTGCGCCGCTCCCGCTCCAGCACCGTTTGCTCGAGGGGCATGATCTCCTTGGTGACGAAGGTGCGGACCCAGTCCCGGATCTCGCTCTCTTCCGGGCTCAGGCTGAGGTCCATGCCGGCGAGGCTACCCGTGCAGCAGCTTCCCGATCCGGGCCGCGGAGCTCGCCGGCCTGGAGCCTCCACGCGACCCCGACGGAGGGGTATCCCGTCAGACCGACATGAGTCGGCCGAGGTCGACCGTGCCGGTGGCGTCGCGGTAGTAGACGAGTCCGGTGGGTGAGGTCCACAGGTAGTGGCCGGGTCTGAGGAACCGGTAGCGCCACCGGCCGTGGGTCTTGGTGCGGTGGTGTCTTCGGCACAGGGGCGCGATGTTGTCTGAGCTGGTGGGGCCACCGGTGTCGTAGGGGATGCAGTGGTCGTGGTCGCAGGTGTGGGCGGGTCGGGTGCACCAGGGGTGCACGCAGCTGCCGTCGCGTTCGGTGGCCTGGGCGGTGAGCCGGTCGGGGACCTCGTAGGCGTCGACCCGGAGGTGGGCGTTGAGGTCGATGACCGGCTTGATGATCACCTGGGTGGCCGGGTTCGTGCACCAGCCCTGGACCTGCTCCACGCTGATCGGGGACCTGGTGGTCTCGCAGCGGCCGGTGTCCTGGTCGCGGAGGTGGACGTGGATGGTGACCTGCCGGGGCTTGGTGGCGGGGCGGTGGCCGGTGCCGAGGTAGTGGCGGGCGATCACCCCGAGCGCCCTCGATCGGCGGACGTCCAGCGAGTCGGCGAATCCGTCTGTCTCGAGGTCGGCGGCGGCGTGCGCGAGCGCGGCCTGAAGGTCCAG
>DASTDJ010000016.1:0-6091 GCA_035710425.1 Nocardioides sp. | reverse complement strand
GGCCACACCGTCGTCGTCGGCGACCAGAAGTACGCCCTGCACCTGCTGCCCAGCGGCATCCTCACCCCGGGCTGCACCCCGGTCATCGGCAACGGCGTCGTCGTCGACCTGAACGTGCTCTTCGAGGAGATCGACGCCCTCGAGGCGCGCGGCCTCGACACCAGCAGGCTGAAGGTCAGCGCCAACGCCCACGTCATCGCCGACTACAACCGCAGCCTCGACAAGGTCACCGAGCGCTTCCTCGGCAGCCGCCGGATCGGCACCACCGGCCGCGGCATCGGCCCGACGTACGCCGACAAGATGAACCGGATCGGCATCCGGGTCCAGGACATCTTCGACGAGAAGATCCTGACCCAGAAGGTCGAGGGCGCCCTCGAGCTCAAGAACCAGATCCTCGCGAAGGTCTACAACCGCCGCGCGGTGACCGTGGAGGAGATCGTCGAGGAGCTCACCCACTACGCCGACCGCCTCGCGCCGATGGTCTGCGACACCGGGCTGCTGCTCAACCAGGCGCTCGACCGCGACGAGACCGTGCTGCTCGAGGCCGGCCAGGCCACGCTCCTCGACGTCGACCACGGCACCTACCCGTTCGTCACCTCCAGCTCGGCCACCGCCGGGGGTGCCTGCACCGGCTCCGGCATCCCGCCGATGCGGATGGATCGGGTGATCGGCATCGTCAAGGCCTACACCACGCGGGTGGGCGAGGGTCCCTTCCCGACCGAGCTCCACGACGACGCGGGCGAGCACCTCCGCAAGGTGGGCGCCGAGTACGGCACGACCACCGGCCGCCCCCGCCGATGCGGCTGGTACGACGCGGTGATCGCTCGCTACGCCGCCCGCGTCAACGGCGTCACCGACTTCGTGCTCACCAAGCTCGACGTGCTCACAGGCCTCGAGCAGGTGCCGGTGTGCGTCGCCTACGACGTCGACGGCGTCCGCCACGACGAGATGCCGGTCAACCAGACCGACTTCCACCACGCGGTGCCGATCTACGAGTACTTCCCCGGCTGGTGGGAGGACATCAGCGGCGCCCGGACCCTCGACGACCTGCCGCCCAACGCCCGGGCCTACGTGAAGACGCTGGAGGAGATGTCCGGCGCCCGGATGTCCGCCGTCGGCGTCGGCCCCGACCGCGACGAGACCGTGGTCCTGCACGACCTGCTCTGATCGGGACCGCGCTCAGTAGTCCCAGTTCACGCTGTCGACCGCGTCCGGGTAGGTCACCGGAACGGTCGGCTGGAGGTCGTCGTCGACGCCGAACTGCTCGCCGTCCGAACGCAGGATCCGGATCCGGGAGAGGTCGGCGGACGACTCCGTGAGCACCGCGGCCAGGTCGTCGTCGGAGTCACCGTCGAGGTCGGTCACCATGACGTTGGTGGTGGTCTCGGAGCCGGGGTCGCCCTCGATCCACGGCTCCGGCGCGCTGAACGCGTCGTCCTGCCAGCGGTAGATGTCGACGTTCGCGACGTCGTTGACGACCGCGATCTCGTCGACCCCGTCGCCGTCGAAGTCGCCCCCGCGCATCACGCCGTAGAAGTAGTCGAGGTCGTCCGAGGTCAACGGCTCGCCCGCCTCCTCGAACGCCGAGCCGGTCGAGGTGAGCACCTGCAGGCGCGTGGTCCCGGACTCCACGACCTGGAGGACGGAGGCCAGGTCGTCGACGCTGTCGCCGTCGAAGTCGCCCACCACGAACTCGACGTCGTCGTCGGGGGAGACGGCGGTCATCGTGAACCACGGCTCGGCGGTGCCAAGCCCGGGCTCGCCGTCACTGAGGGCGGTCGACAGCGTCACGTCGCCCGAGCGGGACTGGGTGGCCACCGCGACGTCGCTGGTGCCGTCGCCGTCGAAGTCGCCGGACATCGGGATAGCGCTGTCCTCGGTGCCCTCCGGGGTCGCGAACAGGAAGGCCTGGGTGCTGCGGTCGGGGTAGTGCACCTCCACGGTGACCCGCGGCGGCCGGCCGTCGACCTCGATCAGGTCGAGCTGACCGTCGTTGTCGACGTCGCCCCACACGACCGGTGTGCTGATGCCCTTCTGGAGCCTGGTGGCCTTGAAGGCGGCGCCGGTCGAGTAGAGCTCGTACATCCCGTCGTAGCTGCCGACGGCGATGTCGCCGAAGCCGTTGTCGTCGACGTCGCCGGTGACGACGGTCCCGGCGCGCGGGTCCGAGGTGGCCGTGGGTTCGGAGGGTCCCGGGTCGTCACCATCCTCCGGCCACAGCACCAGTCCCGCCACCGCGCCGGCGGCGATGGCGGTGACGGCGGCCACCGCGGCGACCGCGACCCGGCCGGTACGCCGTCGGCGTCCTCCGACCGTACGCGGCAGCGGTGTCGGGGCCGCGCCGGCGACCGCCCGGAGCTGGTCGCGCAGCTCCGCCGCCGACCCGAACCGCTGAGCGGGGTCCTTGGCCATCGACCGGGCCAGCACGAAGTTGATGCGCCTGGTGAACGCGTCGTCGCCGGGCAGCTGCGGCACGGGTGCGTTGAGGTGCGCCATCGCGACCTCCACGTCGGTGCCTTGGTACGGCGGCCGGCCGGTGAGCGTCTCGTGGAGCAGGCACCCCACGGAGTAGACGTCGCTGGCCGGGGTCGCGGGAGTGCCCTGGGCCCGCTCGGGCGCGAGGTAGTTCCAGGTGCCGGCCACCGAGCCCGGCGTCGTCAGCCCGCTCGCCTCCACCGCGGCGACGCCGAAGTCGCAGAGGTAGACGTGCAGGCGGTCGAGCCGCTCGTCGCGGAGCAGCACGTTGGCGGGCTTCACGTCACGGTGGATGACGCCGACGGAGTGCGCGTCGACCAGCGCATCGGCGATCTGGGCGCACACGGCGGCGGCGAGCGGTGCGGGCAGGGCGCCGTGGGTGCGGAGGAGCCGGCCGAGGTCGCCCCCGGCGGCGTACTGGGTGACGAGGTAGGGCCAGCCCTCGTGCTCGCCGTGGTCGTAGATCGCGATCACGTGGGGCGAGTCCAGCCGGGCCAGGACCGCGGCCTCCCGTTGGAACCGCTGGAGGAACTCCGGCGACTCGGCGTAGTGGCTGAGCACCACCTTCACGGCGACCTGGCGTCCGAGGCGCAGGTCGGTAGCCGTGTAGACCATGCCCATCCCGCCCACGCCGACGACGCCCTCGATCCGGTAGGGACCGAAGGCGCTGCCGACCTCGGGCGGTCGTCCGGGGGGAGAGCCGGTCACGGGAACGTGTTCCCGAGGAGCTGCGGGGTCCGGCTCGGCAGGCTGCGGCCGCTCCAGCGGGCCCACTCGGCCGCCTGCTCGAACCCCTCGCCGGTCGACAGCGCGACCATCACGATCGACTTGCCGTTGAACCGTGCCGGGTCGACGTTCACCACGTCGTCGCGGCCGTCGCCGTTGAGGTCGGTCACGCCGATGCCGGTGTAGCGGGCGTCGCGCGCCTCCGGGTTGAACAGGCCCCAGTTCATCGGCTGCGTGACGCCCCCGTCGTAGTCGGCCACGGTCATGGTCAGCACGTTGTTCTCGTCCTCCGGCAGGATCAGCAGCTCGTCGGAGCCGTCGCCGTCGAAGTCGCCGGTCTCCATCCAGGGCCCGTAGCCGGTCGAGAACTGCTGGGTGGTGCCGTCCTCGGTGAACCCGTCGGCGTTGCCGAGGTAGAGCGACAGCGTCGACTCCGGGTAGATGTCCTGGACGTCGGGGTCGGTCTCGAGCAGGGCGATGTCGGCGCGGTCGTCGCCGTCGTAGTCGCCCACCTCGACGCTCGTGTAGGTCGTGTCGGCCCGGACCTCGAGCACCGCCTCGGGCGTCGAGAACCCGCCCGCGCCGTCGGACCGCGCCACCAGGAACCGGAAGCCGTCGCGGTCGTCGACGCTGCCCATGACCAGGTCGTCGTCGCCGTCCCCGTCGACGTCGCCGGGGTAGAGGGTCGCGTAGTCCTGCGTCTTCGGGCGCCCCAGCGTCACGTCGACGGGGTCGCCGCCGGAGAGCTCGCCGGTCACCTCGTGGCCGGGGACGGCGTTGCGGTCGAGGACGTCCAGCACGTCGAGCTGCTCGTCGCCGTCGAAGTCACCGGCCGCCCGCCGGACGTACTTGTCCACGCGCACGGCGGGCTCCGACGACAGGTCGTCGAGCGTCTCGCCGTCGGAGTGCCAGGTGAAGTAGGTCGGCTCGCCGTTGTCGTCGGGCCCACCGGACGTCGGCTGGACGAGGGTGACGGCCAGGTCGCCGAACCCGTCGCCGTCGAGGTCGTTCGCGACCAGGCCCTCACCCGGGGTCGGCCCCGCGGTCGTCGGCTCCGGGGCGGGCCCGGGGTCGTCCTTGTCGGAGCCGAGCTGGGTGATCGCGAAGGCGCCGCCACCGACCAGCACCATGGCCGCGCACGCACCCGCCACCACCAGCGACGTCCGGCGTCGCCGTGGACCAGAGCCCGGTCGGGGGCCACTGAGCGCGGTCGGCGGGGAGACCGGCGGGGACGAGCCGAACGATCGAGGGGGCGGCGACGGGGTGCCGGACGGCGTCGGGGTCGCCGGACGGACCGCGGTGGCCCCGGGCTGGAACACCGGCTGGACGCCGGAGCTGCGCAGGCCGGCGGCGGCCAGCAGGTCGATGCGCATCCGGTCGGCGTCGGGGTAGCGGTGCCGCGGGTCCTTGGCGAGGCTCCGGGTGAGCACCAGGTTGACCTGGCGCGTGAACTCGTCGGCACCGGCCAGCTGCGGCACCGGCGCCTGCTGGTGGGCGATCGCGATCTCGACGTCGGATCCCCGGAACGGCGGCGCGCCGGTGAGCGTGGCCCAGAACAGGCAGCCCAGCGCGTAGACGTCGGACGCCGGCGACCCCGAGGCGCCCTTGCCGCACTCGGGGGAGAGGTAGCTCCAGGTGCCGGTGACCGAGCCGGGCACGGTCAGCCCGTCGGCCTCGGTGCGGGCGATGCCGAAGTCGCACAGGTAGGCGTGCAGGTCGAGGGTGTCCGGGTCGCGCAGCAGCACGTTGCTGGGCTTCACGTCGCGGTGGACGACGCCCGCGCGGTGCGCGTCGTGGAGCGCGTCGGCCACCTGCGCGCAGACCTGGGCCGCGAGGCGGGGCGGCATCGCGCCGCGCGACTGCAGGAGGTGGCCGAGGTCGCCGCCGCCGATGAACTGGGTGGCGATGTAGGGGCAGCCGTCCTGGACGCCGTAGTCGTAGATGTCGATGACGTGTGGGGAGCTGAGCCGCGCCAGCAGCGAGGCCTCGCGCTCGAAGCGGCGCCGGAAGTCGGGGGAGTCGCCCAGCAGCGCCGAGACGACCTTCAGCGCCACCCGCCGGTCGAACGACGTGTCGGTCGCGCCGAAGACGACTCCCATGCCGCCCTGGCCGATCCGGTCGTCGATGCGGTAGCGACCGAAGTGGTCACCGACGCGCGGGAGCTGAGCCATGCACAGTTCCTTCCCCGAGAGAGCGCGTCCGACTCATGGCAAGGATGCCACTAGTGTCGGCGCCTGTGAGCACGCCCCGTAGCGCCTTGGTCATCGGCACCGGAGGCAGGGAGCACGCCCTGGCCCGCGCCCTGGCTCAGGACCCCTCGATCACCTCCGTGTACGCCGCCCCCGGCAACCCCGGCATGGCGGCGGTCGCCGAGTGCCACGACGTGGACGCGATGGACGGCGCCGCGGTGGCCGACCTCGCCGAGCGGCTGGGCGTCGACCTGGTCGTCGTCGGCCCCGAGGCCCCGCTGGTGGCCGGCGTCGCCGACGCCGTGACCGCGCGCGGCATCGCGGCGTTCGGTCCATCGGCGGCGGCCGCGCAGCTCGAGGGCTCCAAGGCCTTCGCCAAGGAGGTGATGGCTGCCGCGGGCGTCCCCACGGCTGCCGCACGGGTGTGCACGACCGTCGAGGAGGCAGCCGCCGCCCTCGACGAGCTCGGGTCGCCGTACGTGGTCAAGGACGACGGCCTGGCCGCCGGCAAGGGGGTCGTCGTCACCCTCGACCGGGACGGGGCGCTCGAGCACGCCGCCGGCTGCGAGCGGGTGGTGATCGAGGAGTTCCTCGACGGCCCGGAGGTCTCGCTCTTCGCGATCACCGACGGGCACACGGTCTACCCGCTGCAGCCCGCGCAGGACTTCAAGCGGGTCTTCGACGACGACGAGGGCCCCAAC
>DASTDJ010000015.1:0-2208 GCA_035710425.1 Nocardioides sp. | reverse complement strand
AGCTGGCGATCCCGCCGTTGGCCGAGTCGGAGGTCGACGAGGAGGGACGCCGGGTCTTCGACCTCACCCTGCAGAAGGGCCACGCCGATCTCGGCCGTGACGAGGAGAGCGCGACGTGGGGCGTCAACGGCTCCTACCTCGGGCCGACGCTGCGGGCGAAGCGTGGCGAGGAGGTGCTGGTCAACGTCACCAACGACCTCGGCGAGGAGAGCACGCTGCACTGGCACGGGATGCACCTGCCCGCCGAGATGGACGGCGGGCCGCACCAGATGATCGACACCGAGGACACCTGGTCGCCGACCTGGCGGATCGACCAGCCGGCCGCCACCCTCTGGTACCACCCGCACCCGCACGAGGAGACCGCTCAACACGTCTACCGCGGGGTGGCGGGGATGTTCATCCTCGACGACCGTGAGGAGCGGGCGCTGCCGCTGCCGCGCACGTACGGCGTCGACGACATCCCGGTCATCGTGCAGGACAAGGAGTTCGACGGCGTCGAGCTCGACACCACCCCGGGACTGTTCGAGAGCAACGGCATCCTCGGCGACACCGTGCTCGTCAACGGCACGCCCGGTCCCTACCTGGACGTGACCACAGAGCGGGTCCGACTGCGCCTGCTCAACGCCTCCAACGCCCGGGTCTACAACTTCCACTTCTCCGACGACCGGGAGTACGACGTCATCGCCGGCGACGGCGGGCTGCTGCCGGCGCCGGTGCGCCTCGACCGCCTGCTCCTCTCGCCCGGCGAGCGCGCCGAGATCGTGGTCACCCTCGAGCCGGGCGAGACCACGGTGCTGCGCAGCGACGAGCAGGACGCGGGCAACCGGTTCACCGGCGCCGACGACCGCCTCGACATCCTGCAGCTCCGTGCCGCCGACCGACTGGCCTCCTCTCACGAGCTCCCCGATACCCTCGCCCCCGCCCCGGATCTCGACCCCGACGACGTGGTCGAGACCCGCGAGTTCGAGCTCCGCGGCACCTCGATCAACGGCGACGACATGGACATGGACCGGATCGACGCGACCGTCGAGCTGGACACCACCGAGCGCTGGCGGGTCAGCAACCCCGACGGCAGCACGCACAACTTCCACGTCCACGACGTGCAGTTCGTGGTCGAGTCCCTCGACGGCGAACCGCCTCCACCGGAGCTGGCCGGCTGGAAGGACACGATCTTCCTGCCGGAGGGCAGCGAGGCCGACCTGCTCGTGCGCTTCACCGACTACGCCGACCCCGACACGCCGTACATGTACCACTGTCACCTGCTCCGTCACGAGGACAGCGGGATGATGGGGCAGTTCGTGGTGGTGGAGCCGGGTGATGAGGAGGGCGACGTCCACGCCCATCACTGAGCCGCGCGACCGTGAACCGTTCCATCGTCTGACAGCCAGGGAGCTACCGCCGGTACTGGCAGGGGGATGAAACGGGAGGCTCGGGGCGGATGGGGGCGACACGAACTTCACGGGTGCTCGCGGGCGTGCTCCGGGCGAGGCCTGGCGGGACGCCGCCGGAAGGGCCGACGCGACGACCATCAGGCTTCCGACCGGCCGGACCGTCAGCGGGATCAAGGCACGCCTTCACCGCCAGCGACGCCCGCAGTCTCGGTTGGTGGACGGACGCGCGAAGGTTCAAGGATGCGAAGGTGTTCCGGCTGACGTACGGCCAGACCCTGGCGGTCCGTCAGAGACGCTGCACTGCGGCGGAGTGCTCCCCGAGCGTTGAGCCCGTGCTACGGCGCCGCCGGCTCCAGGTACGCGTGCACGAGCGGCACCACGGACGCACCCTCACCACTCGCCGCGGCGACCCGCTTCATCGAGCCGGAGCGGATGTCGCCGGCGGCGAAGATGCCGGGCACGGTGGTGGCGAGGTTCTCCGGTGGCAGCCCGTCGGACCACAGCTCACGGGGGACGTCGCGGCCGGTGAGCACGAAGCCGTGCTCGTCGCGGGCGATGGCGCGCGGGATCCAGTCGCAGTGCGGCTCGGCGCCGAGGAGGAGGAAGAGGCCGTAAGCCTCGACGCGCTCGCGGGAGCCGTCGCGGACGTCCTGGAGGCCGAGCCACTCCAGGCGGCCGTCGCCGCCGCCGTCGACGACGCGGCAGCAGGTGCGCACCTGGATGCGGGAGTTGTACTCGATCTCGCCGATCAGGTCCGCCGACATCGTCTCGGCCAGGTTGGGGCGGCGGACCAGGATCGTGACCGAGCGGGCGAACC
>DASTDJ010000014.1:0-6128 GCA_035710425.1 Nocardioides sp. | reverse complement strand
GCGCATGCCGCCGGAGTAGGTCTTGGACGGCCGGTCACCGGCGTCGGTGAGGTCGAACCGCTCGAGCAGCTCGCGGGCGCGGTCGCGGGACCGGGTCTTGCCCAGGCCGTAGAGCCGGCCCACCATCTCGAGGTTCTCGTAGCCGGTCAGGTGCTCGTCGACGGCGGCGTACTGGCCCGAGAGGCCGATCCGCGCGCGCACGCCCGCCGGGTCGGCCAGCACGTCGACACCCGCGACGGTGGCGCTGCCCTCGTCGGGCCGGATCAGCGTGGCCAGGCAGCGGACGGCGGTGGTCTTCCCGGCTCCGTTGGGGCCCAGCAGCCCCAGGACCGTGCCTTCGGGGACCGACAGGTCGAGGCCCGCCAGCGCCACGACCTCCTTGTATCTCTTGACCAGGCCCTCTGCCCGGATCATCTCGCCCATGGGTCTCCTCCCGATTCGCGAACACCGTAGTGACCGCCGCCGACAGCCTCATTCATCGGTGACGGGCGCGCTAGTAGGTTTCGCGCTGTGCACCTCGTCGGGATCGATCTCTCCTGGGGTGGTCGGCAGCCCACCGGGCTGGCGGTCCTCGACGAGCACGCGCGCCTCCTGCACCTGAGCGCCGTGCGCACCGACGATGAGATCGTGGCCGCGCTGACGCCGTACGTCGAGGGGCCGTGCCTGGTCGCGATCGACGCGCCGCTCATCGTCACCAACGCCACCGGCTCCCGGCCGGCCGAGCAGGCGCTGAGCAAGGACTTCCGCCGCTACGACGCCGGCGCGCACCCGTCCAACACCGGGAAGCCGGAGTTCAAGGACGGCACCCGCGGCGGCCGGCTCTGCGCGGCGCTCGGTCTCGACATGAACCCCCGCTCCGGCCGCGAGCGGCGCGCGATCGAGGTCTACCCGCATCCGGCGACGGTGGTGCTGTTCGGGCTCGACCGGATCCTGCGCTACAAGCAGAAGCGCGGCCGCGAGGTCGACCTGCTGCGTTCCGAGCTGCTGACCTTGATGACCCACGTCGAGACCCTGGTCACGACCGACGACGCCTGGGCGGCGCTGCGCTCCGCAGCCGAGTCCGCCACGCGCAAGAGCGAGCTCCGCGTCGTCGAGGACCAGGTCGACGCGGTGATCTGCGCCTACGTCGCGCTGTTCGCGGAGCGGTGGCCCGAGCGGACCACCACCTACGGCGACCTCGAGACCGGCTACATCGTCACCCCCGCCCTGCCGGACGAGCCGGTCGACAACGACGTCGTACCCGCCGCGATCCGGGAGTACGCCGCCCGCGAGCCCGAGCTGGTGCTCGCGGCGCAGCAGTTCGTCGCGCTCGTGACGAGCATCCTCGACGAGGCCGGCATCAACTACCTGAGCGTCACCGGCCGCACCAAGGGCGTCGCGTCGTTCGCGGCCAAGGCCGGCCGGACGATCGACGGGCGCCCGGCGTTCGCCGACCCGCTGCGCGACATCACCGACCAGATCGGCGTCCGGGTCATCACCTACGTGCACAGTGACGTCTCCGCCGTCGCCGACCTGCTCGCCGACCAGGTGGTGGTCAAGGACGACCGCGACCTCGGGCAGGAGACCGCGAGCGAGGGGCGCTTCGGCTACGCCAGCCGCCACCTGCTGATCGCGCTCGACGCCGCGCGCGAGAGCGACCCCGTCTACGCCGACCTCCGCGGCCGGATCGCCCAGGTGCAGGTCCGCACCGTGCTGCAGCACGCGTGGGCGGAGTTCGAGCACGACATCCGCTACAAGGGGACCGTGCCCGAGGAGCACGCGCGCGACCTCGACCGCCGGTTCACGCTGGCCGCGGGGCTGCTCGAGCTGGCCGACCAGGAGTTCTCGACGATCCGCGACCGGCTGCGCAGCGGCACACCCGAGCGGTCGACCGCGGCCCCCGACGACCCGCGGATCGACCCGCGCGAGCTGGCGGCGTTCCTCGCCGGTCAGTACGAGGACGCCGGCTGGTCCCGCACCGACCACTACGCGTGGATCTCGGGGCTGCTGCTCGAGCTCGGCATCGACTCGCTCGACGAGCTCGCCGAGGTGGTCCGCGGCAGCGGCGGCGAGGACCTCAACGCGCGGATGGGTTACCGCTACCCACCCGGCGCCGTACGCCGTCTCGACGACGCCCTTCTCGCGGCGTACGGCGACCGCTACCTCGCCCTCCACGGCAACGCGCACCGGGTCGACGCCCTGCGCGCCCGGCTGGAGAAGCTGACGTGAGTGCCGTCGTGGTCGGCGGCGCCAACATGGACCTCAAGGCCCGCAGCGCCCGGCCGGTGGTCGCGGGCACCAGCAATCCCGGACACGTGCTGCGCTCGCCGGGCGGGGTGGGCCGCAACATCGCGGAGAACCTCGCGCGCCTGGGGACCCCCACCACCCTGGTGGCGGCGGTGGGCTCCGACCCGCTGGGCGACGAGCTGGTGGCCGCGACGGCCGCGGCCGGTGTGGGGGTGGGCTTCGTGCGCCGGGTCCCCGGGTCGACCGGCACCTACGTCGCCGTGCTCGACGATGCCGGCGAGCTCACGGTCGCGGTCTCCGACATGGCCGCTACCGAGTCGCTCACCGACGACGACGTCCGAGCCGCGAGCCGGGCGATCACGACCGCAGGGCTGCTGGTGCTGGACGGCAACCTCCCACGACCGGCGCTGCTGGCCGGCTGGGAGCTGGCCACCGAGGCGGGCGTTCCCGTCGTGATCGACCCGGTCAGCGTGCCGAAGGCGGCGGCCCTGGCCGACCTGTTCGACGGCAGCCGGCCGCTGTTCGCGGTCACGCCCAACCTCGACGAGCTGGCCGTCCTCGGCGACTCCGTCGACCTGGTCGCGCGCGGGGTCTCGCTGGTGTGGGTCCGGGCCGGGGCCGAGGGATCGAGGCTGGTCACCCGCGCCGGCTCCACCAGGCTGCCGTCGACGCCGGCCCAGGTCGTCGACGTCACCGGAGCGGGCGACGCGATGCTGGCGGCGTTCTGCCACGGCGTGCTGACCGGCGCCGACCCGATCACCGCGGCCCGGCTCGGCCACGCCGCTGCAGCGCTCACCGTCGCGAGCCCGCTGACCGTCCGCCCGGACCTCAAGGAAGCGCTCCGGTGACCCACGAGATGCTCACCGTCACCGACGAGGTCGCGACCGCGGTGGCCGAGGGCCGGCCGGTGGTGGCGCTGGAGAGCACGATCATCAGCCACGGGATGCCCTACCCGCGCAACGTCGAGATGGCGGTCGAGGTCGAGGGCATCGTCCGGGACGGCGGTGCGGTGCCGGCGACGATCGCGGTGCTCGACGGCCGCCCACGGATCGGGCTGACCCGCGACGACCTCGAGCTGCTCGCCAGCGACCCCGACGTCGTGAAGGTCAGCGTCCGCGACCTGCCGTACGTCGTCGCCCGCGGCCTGCACGGCGCCACCACCGTCGCCTCGACGATGCGGCTTGCCGCGCTCGCCGGCATCCCGGTCTTCGTGACCGGCGGCCTCGGCGGGGTGCACCGCGGCGCGCAGCAGACCTTCGACATCTCCGCCGACCTCACCGAGCTCGGCGGCACGCCGGTGGCCGTGGTCAGTGCTGGCGTGAAGAGCATCCTCGACATCGGGCTGACCCTCGAGACGCTGGAGACCCAGGGAGTGCCGGTGCTGGTGCACGGCAGCGACGAGTTCCCCTCGTTCTTCTCCCGCTCCAGCGGCCACGCCGCGCCGATGCGGGTCGACTCCGCGGCGGAGGTCGCTGCCGTGATGCGGTCCGCCTGGTCGCTCGGGCTGCGCTCCGGGGTCGTGGTCGCCAACCCGATCCCGGCCGAGGACGAGATCCCCGCCGCCGAGATCGGCGCGATCATCGAGCAGGCGCTCGGCGACATGGACCGGCTCGCCATCACCGGCAAGGACGCCACGCCGTACCTCCTCGGCCGGATCGTCGAGATCACCGACGGCGCCAGCCTGACCGCCAACATCGCACTGGTCCGCAACAACGCCCGGCTCGGCGCCGCGATCGCAGGTGCCTACGCCGGAGCGCGCTAGACAGACTGTCCAAATTGTCTCATCATCGGCACATGCCGACCCAGACGTCCGAGCTGCCCCGCTACGTCCCCGGAGGCGGCGAGGCCTGGCGCGACCCCTGGCCGGCGTACGCCGCCCTGCGCGACCACGACCCGGTGCACCACGTCGTGCCGGAGCGAGCGCCGGACCTCGACTACTACGTGCTGACCCGGCACGCCGACGTGATGGCGGCGGCGGTGGACTCCGCGACGTTCAGCAGTGCCGCGGGACTGACCGTGCACTACGACGAGCTCGACCGGATCGGCCTCGCGGACAACCCGCCGATGGTGATGCAGGACCCGCCCGACCACACGGCGTTCCGGCGGCTGGTCTCCCGCGGCTTCACACCGAGGGCTGTGGTGAGCGTCGAGCCGGCGGTGCGGGGGTTCGTGCGGGAGCGGCTTGACGGCATCGCCGCGCGCGGCGAGGGGGACATCGTCGCCGAGCTGTTCAAGCCGCTGCCGAGCATGGTCGTCGCGCACTACCTCGGCGTGCCGGAGGAGGACCGCGGCCGCTTCGACGTCTGGACCGACGCGATCGTGGCGGCGGGAGCCGTCGGAGACGTGGCGGGGGCGCCCCATGCGGTCGCCGAGATGCTGGGCTACTTCGCCGAGCTGGTCGAGCGGCGCCGCCGCGAGCCCGGCGACGACACCGTCTCGCACCTGGTGGCCGCGGGGGTGGGCGACGACGACCGCGGGCTGCTGTCGATCCTGGCCTACGTCTTCACGATGGTCACCGGCGGCAACGACACCACCACCGGGATGCTCGGCGGAGCCGTCCAGCTGCTCACCGAGCGCCGCGACCAGCGCACCCTCCTCCTCGACGACCCCCATCTGATCGGCGACGCGGTCGAGGAGCTGCTGCGGCTGACCTCGCCGGTGCAGGGGCTGGCCCGCACGACCACCCGCGACGTCACCCTGCACGGCGTGACGATCCCGGCCGGCCGCAAGGTGCTGCTGCTCTACGCCGCCGCCAACCGCGACCCGCGCCGCTACGGCCCGGATGCCGACGAGCTCGACGTACGCCGCAACCCGGGGCAGATCCTGACGTTCAGCCAGGGCAACCACTTCTGCCTCGGCGCCAACGCCGCCCGGATGCAGGCGCGCGTGGCGCTCGAGGAGCTGCTCGCGCGCTGCCCCGACTTCACCGTCGACATCGATGCCGTCGAATGGGCGCCGGGACCCTACGTGCGACGCCCGACGACGGTCCCCTTCAGGGTGCGGCCGTGAGCTGGCTCGCCGAGGAGCGCGGCCGGCTGGCCTCCGAACGGATCCTGGACGCCGCGGCCGAGCTCTTCGTGGACCGCGGCGTCGGCGCGGTCGGGATGGGCGAGGTCGCCCGGGCCGCGGGCTGCTCGCGGGCCACCCTCTACCGCTACTTCGCCGACCGCGACGAGCTGCACACCGCGTTCGTGCACCGAGAGGCGCGGCGGGTCGGCGCCGAGGTCGCGGCGACTGTCGAGGGCATCGCCGACCCGGCACGCCTGGTGAGCGAGGCGGTGCTGGACGCCGTACGACGGGTGCGCGAGACGCCGACCCTCGCCGCGTGGTTCGCGGAGGGCGACGCGGCGCGCACCTCGGCGATGGCCCAGTCCTCAGCGGTCATCGAGGCGCTCGGCCTGAGCGTGGTCGACGACGCCGACGACGCGCGGTGGCTGGTCCGGGTGATCCTGTCGCTGCTCACCGTCCCGGGTCGCGATGCGGCCGACGAGCGCGCGATGGTCGAGCGATACGTGGCGCCCCGCGTAACGTCGTCGGCATGACGCCTGCCGAGCTGCTGACCGAGTCCCTCGAGCGAGTGCGCGAGAGCGTGGGCGCCGTCCTGGACGGGCTGTCCCCCGAGGAGCTCGCCCAACGACCGACGCGCGACGCCAACCCGATCGGCTGGCTGGTGTGGCACCTCACCCGGGTCCAGGACGACCATGTCGCCGATGTCGCCGGCACCGAGCAGGTGTGGACCAAGGACGGGTTCGCCGAGCGGTTCGACCTCCCTTACGCCACCGCCACCCACGGCTACGGCCAGACCAGCGAGGAGGTCGGCCAGTTCCGCGCCGACGCCGACATGCTGTCCGCCTACTACGCCGCCGTGCACGCGAGGAGCCTCGAGTTCCTCGCCGGCCTGA
>DASTDJ010000013.1:0-5575 GCA_035710425.1 Nocardioides sp. | reverse complement strand
CGACTTCGCCTCGGTGGCGGCCGGGGTGGAGGGCACCAGCGAGGCGACCCTCACCGCGATGGGCCTCATGCTGCTGCTCGGCGCCTGCGGCAAGTCCGCGCAGGTGCCGCTGCAGGCCTGGCTGCTGGACGCGATGGAGGGCCCGACGCCGGTCTCCGCGCTGATCCACGCAGCGACCATGGTGACCGCGGGCGTCTACCTGATCGTGCGTTCCAACTTCATCTTCGAGCTGGCCCCGGCCGCGCAGACCGCGGTGGTCATCGTCGGTCTGGTGACGCTGCTCTGGGGCGCGATCATCGGATGCGCGAAGGACGACATCAAGAAGGCCCTCGCCGGATCCACGATGAGCCAGATCGGCTACATGATGCTCGGCGCCGGGCTGGGTGTGGCCGGCTACGCGTTCGCGATCTTCCACCTGCTCACCCACGGCTTCTTCAAGGCCAACATGTTCCTCGGCGCCGGCTCGGTGATGCACGCGATGGATGACGACGTCGACATGCGTCACTACGGCGCGCTGCGCAAGATGGTCCCGATCACCTTCCTGACGTTCGCGATGGGCTACCTCGCGATCATCGGGTTCCCCGGGTTCTCCGGGTTCTGGTCCAAGGACAAGATCATCGAGACGGCGTTCACCGAGAACGTCTGGGTCGGCCTGGCCGCGATGCTCGGCGCCGGCATCACGGCGTTCTACATGACCCGGCTGATGCTGATGACCTTCTTCACCGACAAGCGCTGGGAGCCCGACGTCCATCCCCATGAGTCACCGAAGGTGATGACGATCCCGTTGATCGTGCTCGCGGCGCTGTCGGTCCTCGGTGGCTTCCTGCTGCTCAACGACTGGATCGTCGACTTCCTCGGCCCCGTGGTCGGCGAGCACGCTCACGAGGACCCGCCGATCCCGGCGCTCCTGCTGACCCTGATCATCGTCGCGGTGGTGGCGATGGGTGCGACGCTGGCCTGGTTCCTGGTCGGCAAGCGGGAGGTGCCGCGGGAGGCTCCGCAGGACGTCTCCTTCGTCACCAGGGCCGCGCGCGCCGACATCTACGGCGACGCGATCAACGACGGCCTGGTCGTCGAGCCCGGACGCCGACTGGTCGGCGGACTGGTCGCCTTCGACCGGCAGGGCGCCGACGGGGTGTTCGTCGGCGGCAGCGCGACGGTCGGTGCCCTCGGCACCCTCCTGCGGCGGGCCCAGAACGGCTTCGTCCGCTCCTACGCGTTGTCCGTGCTCGGCGGGGTCCTCCTCGTCGTCCTGGCCCTGCTGGCGGTGAACCTCGGATGACGCTCACCCTGCTGATCGCGGTCCCGCTGCTGGGCGCGCTGATCGTCCCGTTCGTGCCGGCCGGCATGGCCAAGCTGGTCGGGATGGCCTTCGCGGTCGCCACCCTCGGCGTCGGCGTCGCCACGCTGCTCCAGTACGACACCCACGGCGGCATGCAGCTCGAGGAGGAGCACACCTGGATCGAGGCGTTCGGCGTGCACTACGCGCTGGGCGTCGACGGGCTGGGGCTGCTGCTGGTCCTGCTCACCGTGCTGCTGGTGCCGATCGTGATGGCGGCCGAGTGGTCCCACGACGACGTCACCGCCCGTCCGCGGGCGTTCTTCGCGTGGACGCTGGCCCTGGAGGCGCTCTCGCTGGCGGTCTTCTGTGCCACCGACGTCTTCCTGTTCTACGTCGTCTTCGAGGCCACCCTGATCCCGGCGTACTTCCTGGTCGGCGGGTTCGGCCGCGCAGGCCGCGGCGCGGCGGCCCTGAAGTTCCTGATGTTCCAGCTCGCCGGCGGCCTGGTGCTGCTCGCCTCGGTCATCGGCCTGTACGTCGTGTCCGCCCAGCAGGGCGAGCCGTCGTACCTGCTCTCCGACCTGGCCGCGCTCGACATCGACACCGAGGCCGGCCGCTGGCTGTTCGCCGGGTTCTTCATCGCGTTCGCGATCAAGGCACCGCTGTTCCCGGTGCACACCTGGCTCGCCGACACCACCGAGAAGGCGACGCCGGGCACGAGCGTGCTGCTGGTGTGCGTGCTCGACAAGATCGGCACGTTCGGGATGCTGCGCTTCTGCCTGGGCATCTTCCCGGAGGCCTCGCAGTGGGCCACGCCGGTCGTCGTCACGCTGGCGCTGATCTCGATCGTCTACGGCGCACTGGTCGCGATCGGCCAGGACGACGTGCTGCGGCTCGTCGGTCTCACGTCGCTGAGCCACTTCGGCTTCATCACACTGGGCATCTTCGCGTTCAGCAGCCAGGGTAGCTCCGGCGCGATCCTCTACATGGTCAACCACGGGCTCGGCACGGCCGCGCTGTTCCTGCTGGCCGGCTACCTGATCCGGCGCCGCGGCACCTCGCTGATCAGCGAGATGGGTGGCGTCGAGAAGGTCACCCCGGTGCTCGCCGGACTGCTGCTCGTCGCGGGTCTGGCGACCCTGGGCCTGCCCGGGCTGAGCCCGTTCGTCTCCGAGTTCCTGGTGCTGGTCGCGGCGTTCGACTACCACTGGTGGGTCGGCGCGATCGCGGTCACCGGCATCGTGCTCGCGGCGGTCTACGTGCTGTGGATGTACCAGCGGACGATGACCGGACCCACGCCGCCGGAGGTCGAGGGCACCCACGACCTCGGGGTGCGCGAGGTCGGCGCCGTGGCGCCGCTGATGGTCGCACTGGTGCTGTTCGGGTTCTTCCCGCAGCCGCTGCTCGACGTCGCCAACCCCGCCGTCGACTCGCTGATGAGCCACGTCGGAGTGTCCGACGACGCCCCCGACGTACCACCTGGATCGGTCGAACCCGAGCCCGCGACCGAGGAAGGCGGGCACTGACATGGAGTTCGTGAAGCCCGACATCGAGTACGCCGAGCTGTGGCCGCTGCTGGTCATCTTCGGCGTCGCCTGCCTCGGCGTCGTCGTCGAGGCGTTCCTGCCGCGTGAGCGCCGCTACGTCACGCAGGTCGCCCTCGCCGGCGCCGGCATCATCACCGCACTCGTCGGCACCGTGATCATCGGCACCGACCTGGAGAAGCACGCCGACGGCGCCGCGCGCGGCATCGTCGGCGCCGGCGGCACCATCGTCGTCGACGGGCCCACGGTCTTCCTGTGGGGCCTGGTCCTGGTGTTCTCGCTGGCCGGCGTCGCGCTGTTCGCCGAGCGACGCCTCGAGGCGGGGGTGTCGGCGTTCGCCGGCCAGGCCGCTGCCCTGCCCGGCACCGAGGCCGAGCGCGAGGCGTCCACCAAGGGCCTGGACCACACCGAGGTCTACCCGCTGATGCTGTTCGCCGTCGGCGGGATGATGCTGTTCCCCGCCTCCGGCGACCTGCTCACCATGTTCGTCGCGCTCGAGGTGCTCTCGCTGCCGCTCTACCTGCTCTGCGGGCTCGCACGGCGGCGGCGGCTGCTCAGCCAGGAGGCGGCGCTCAAGTACTTCCTGCTCGGCGCCTTCTCCTCCGGGTTCTTCCTCTACGGCATCGCGCTGGTCTACGGGTACGCCGGCTCGATGCAGCTGGAGCGGATCAACGAGGCAGTGCGCAACGACGTCGGCAACCAGTCGCTGCTGCTCATCGGCATGGGCATGCTGGCCGTCGGGCTGTTCTTCAAGATCGGCGCCGCGCCGTTCCAGGCCTGGACCCCCGACGTCTACCAGGGCGCGCCCACCGCGGTCACCGCGTTCATGGCGGCCTGCACCAAGATCGCCGCCTTCGGCGCGCTGCTGCGGCTGTTCTACGTCGGCTTCGGCGCCGACCGCTGGAGCTGGCAGCCGATGCTGTGGGTCGTTGCGATCCTCACCATGCTGGTCGGCTCGGTGCTCGCCATCGTGCAGACCGACATGAAGCGGATGCTGGCCTACTCCGCCGTGGCCCACACCGGCTTCCTGCTGACCGGGGTGCTCGGCGTCCAGAGCGCCGGCGAGCTCGCCGACGGTCAGGTCACCTCGCTGCAGGCGGTGCTGTTCTACCTGGCGACGTACGGCCTTGCGACGGTGGGTGGGTTCGCGCTGCTCACGCTGGTGCGCGACGCGTCCGGAGAGGCCGGCTCGTTCTCGAAGTGGGCCGGGCTCGGACGGCGTTCGCCACTCGTCGCGGGTGTGTTCGCGTTCCTCCTGCTCTCGATGGCGGGCATCCCGCTGACCGCGGGCTTCGTCGGCAAGTGGGCGGTGTTCACGGTCGCCCTGTCCGCCGACGCGTGGCCGGTGGTCCTGGTCGCGATCGTGGCGAGCATCATCTCGGTGTTCTTCTACGTGCGCGTGATCCGGGTGATGTTCTTCAACGAGGCGGAGGCCGAGCCGGGCGTGGTGACGGCGGCGTCGCCGCTCACGACCGTGACGATCGCGCTCTGCACGATCGGAACCCTCGCGCTCGGCGTGGTCCCGGGCCCCGTGCTCGACCTCGCGGCACATGCGGGAGACTTCATCAGGTGAGCTCAGAGACGGCGTCGTCCCTCGCCCTCCCCGTGGAGGACGACGCCCTCGCCGCCCGCTTGAGCGAACGGATGGCGGTGGTGGAGGAAGCGCTCTACCGCCACGCCACCAGTCGCGCCCCGTTCGTCACCGAGGCCGCCCAGCACCTGCTCGGCGCCGGGGGCAAACGGTTCCGGCCGCTACTCGTGCTGCTCGCCGCCGAGACCGGCGACCGGCCCGACTGCGACGACGTGATCACCGCGGCCTGCGTCGTCGAGATCACCCACGTCGGCTCGCTCTACCACGACGACGTGATGGACGAGGCCGCGCTCCGCCGCGGCGCCGACTCCGCCAACTCCCGCTACGACAACCTCGTCGCGATCCTCACCGGCGACTTCCTGTTCGCGAAGTCCTCCGAGCTGACCGCGCGGCTCGGTGCGGACGCCGTACGCATCCAGGCCGAGACGTTCACCCGCCTGGTCGAGGGCCAGATCCTCGAGACCGTGCCGCCCGGCCCCGACGAGGACCCGCTCGCCCACTACCTCGACGTGGTCGCCGGCAAGACCGGCTCGCTGATCGCCACCTCGGCCCGCTACGGCGCCCGCTTCGGTGGCGCCACGCCCGAGATCGAGGAGGCGCTCACGGCGTACGGCGAGATCGTCGGCTCTGCCTTCCAGCTCTCTGACGACATCCTCGACATCGCCTCCGAGGCGGGCGAGTCCGGCAAGACGCCCGGCACCGACCTCCGCGAGGGCGTCCCGACGCTGCCCTCGCTCATGGCCCTGGCCTCCGCGGACCCCGCCGACGCCCGGCTCCACGAGCTGCTCCGCGCCGACCTCACCGACGACCAGCTGCACGCCGAGGCCCTCGACCTGCTCCGCAAGCACCCCGCCATGGACCAGGCCCGCGCCCACGTCGTGGAGCGCGCGCAGGAGGCGAAGAAGCTCCTCTCCGCGCTGCCCCAGGGCTCGGTCCGCACTGCCCTCGAGGCGTTCGCCGACATCGTGGCGGTGCGGTCGGCCTGACGGGGTTGGCTCGGGGCCGGGGCGGGCGGAGTCGGGCGGTGATTTAGGGCCGCTTTCGGGCGGCCGAACCGGTCCTAGGTCACCGCTCGGCTGGGGCCTGGCTGGGGGGCGGTGGGTTAGTGCCGGTTTCGGGCGGTCGAACCGGTCCTAGGTCACCGCTCGGCTGGGGGCT
>DASTDJ010000012.1:0-3316 GCA_035710425.1 Nocardioides sp. | reverse complement strand
TGCACCGCCGAGGGCTGCGACTGGCCACCGGGCATGTGCCACGCCCACCACGACCAACCCTGGCACCAGGGCGGCGCCACCGACCTGAGGAACGGCCGCCTGCTCTGCCCCCGCCACCACACCCGCGCCCACGACCCCACCTACGAGACCAGCAAGCTCCCAGGAGGCAAGGTCAGGTTCCACCGGAGGACGTGAGGGACGGATCGCTCAGCTGCACTGCCAGGTGAACGACACATCGCCTCCCACACCGGCCACTCGCAGGTCTCACAGCTCGAGGCGCCCGCACCGCTGCTCGCGCAGAGCGCCCCACGTGCGCTCCCCGACCTTCCCGTCCGCCGGCAGGATCGAGTTGGCCTCCTGGAACTGCTGGACCTCATCGACAGTGGCGCCGTCGTAGACGCCGGTGACCTCGAGATCCAGCAGCTGCTGCAGCATCTGCACCCACGGCACGGGGGCCGGCTCCTCGCCCTCCGGCAGCTGGCCGGGAGGCACGATGCCGACGAGCTCGGCCGTGGGCAGGACGCAGGCGCACATCACGAACTGCTCGTTGCCGTCGCCGAGGTTGGTGACGTCACCGTCGCCTTCGAGGGACAGCCGGCACGGCTCGGCCTCGGAGTCGTACGGACCGCGGTAGACGACGTACGACGGCAGCTCGCCCCCGGACGCCCAGAGCGTCTCGCAGGACTCGTCGGTGCGGAGGTAGCGGGCGCCGTCGCCGGCGTCGCTGACGATCGGGGTCAGGGCGGCGGCGCTGTCACCGACGCCGAGCACCAGGACCGCCTCGTCGGTGCACGACGGGAGCGAGACCTGCGGGATGCCGAGGCGGAGCGGGTCGTTGACCTCGGCCGGGCCGGAGCCAGGGTCCGACACGCCCGGAGCAACGATCGCCGTCGTCACGCCGCCGGCGATGCCGATCAGAGCCGCGAGGACGAGCACCCACCGCTGCCGCCCACGCACCCGGCGATCCTACGGCGGACTACGCCTCGGGCGAGTCCAGGGCGCGCAGCGCCATGTCGGTGAGCATCCGCCGCATCTCGTCGTCGGGGAGCCGGCCGCTGTGGGGCGTGGAGTTGATCAGTCCGAAGACCGCGTGGGCGCGGGCCCGCGCCGCACCCAGCGACAGGTCGGGCACCAGCCGCCGGAGCTCGGCGGCCCAGAGGTCGACGTAGGCGCGCTGCAGGGTGCGCACCTGCTCGCGCGCCTCGACCGGGAGCGACTCCCAGTCGCGGTCCTGCACGACGATCAGCGCCCGGTCGCGCAGCGCGAAGTCGACGTGCCAGTCGACCAGCGCCCGGACCGCCGCACCCGCGTCGCCGTCCGCGGCGGCCACTCGGTCCCGGCCCACCGAGAGCAGCCGCTCGCTGATCGACACCAGCATCTCGGCGAGCACGGCGTCCTTGGACACGAAGTGCTTGTAGAGCGCCGGCCCGGAGATGCCGCACGCTGCCCCGAGATCGGCGACCGACACCCCGTGGAAGCCACGCGACGCGAACAGCTCGGCCGCTGTGGCCAGGATCTGTTCGCGCCGCGTCGGGCTGCTGGTGACGACAAGGGCCATGCCCTCAGGTTAGCGGTCGTTAACGAAGGAGATGACGCGCTTCCACAACAGCTCGGCCGACTCGGCGTCGTACTCGTCGGGGAGCGTGGCGTCGGTGAACAGGTGGCCGGCGTTGGGGTAGTCGTCGTGCAGGTCGAGCGGCGCGCCGGCCGCGCGGATCGACGCGACGACGTCCTCCAGCCACTCGGGGAAGCGCTTCGGGTCGTCGGTCGAGTAGTGGATCTGCGCCGGTACGCCGGCCGGCCAGGTCTCGGCACCGAGCATCGCGAGCGGCAGCGTGCCGGACAGCATCACCACGCCTGACACCGCGCGCTGGGTCGCGACGTATTCGGACATGCCCCCGCCGTTCGAGAACCCCATGACCACGAACCCGTCGGGGAGGTCGGCCACCGCGTCCGCTGCCTGCTGCATCAAGACGGGGTAGCCGATCGACTCGGCGTAGGCGCCGGCCTCGTCGTAGTCGTCGAAGACCCGGCCGTCGTACTGGTCGACGATCCGTACGTCGTGTCCGGCGGCCCGGAGCCGGTCGGCGGCGTCGAGGACGCCGGCGCGGACGCCGAGGACGGAGTGGAAGAGCGCGATCTGGGCCATGGGGACTCCTTGAGTCAGGATCAATTGGACAGTGTCCAGTATAACTGGACGATGTACAGTTTGTCCATGCCCACCGCCCGTGGACCCGGCCAGCGCGCCGGGCTCGACCGCGCGGCCGTCGTGGCCGCGGCCCGCTCCGTGCTGACCGACGCAGGGTACGCCGGGCTCACCATGCGCGGCCTGGCTCGCCACCTCGGCGTCGCGCCCAACGCGCTCTACAGCCACGTCGGGGACAAGACCGAGCTCGTCGACCTGGTGCTCGACGACGTGCTGGGCGAGGTGACCGTGCCCGACGAGGTGTCGGTGCACCGCGACCCGCTGGCCGCCGTCCGGTCGATCATGACCGCGTCGTTCGACGTGCTGCTCGAGCACACCGACCTGATGCCGCACTTCCTGGCCCGCCAGGGCGCGCGCGGCGACCATGCCGTGCGCCTCGGCGAGGTCACCCTCGAAGCCCTCGCCCGAGCCGGTGTGGAGGCCGCGGACGCCGAGGAGACCCTGCGCGTGCTGATCGTCACGACGGTGGGTTTCGCGGCCTTCGCCCCGGCCGGCGGGCCGGTGCCGCCGGACGAGATCCGGGCGTCGTACCTGCGTGCGCTCGACTGGCTGTTGGCCAGCGCGGTTAACGATCGCTAACCTAGTGCGGTGACCCAGGATCTCAGGGAGCTCGTCGCCGACCTGCGCGAGCGCCTCGCCACTGCCCGGCTCGGCGGCAGCGAGGCCGCGCGCACCAAGCACACCGACCGCGGCAAGCTGCTCGTGCGCGACCGGGTCGACCGGCTGCTCGATCCCGGCAGCCCGTTCCTCGAGCTCAGCCCGCTCGCCGCGACCGGGATGTACGGCGACCCCGAAGGACCCGACACCGTGCCGTCCGCGGGGATCGTCACCGGCCTCGGGCGGATCAGCGGCCGCGAGTGCGTCGTGGTCGCCAACGACGCCACCGTCAAGGGCGGCACCTACTTTCCGATCACCGTGAAGAAGCACCTGCGCGCGCAGGCGGTCGCGGCCGACAACCGGCTGCCGTGCGTCTACCTCGTCGACTCCGGCGGTGCGTTCCTGCCGATGCAGGACGAGGTCTTCCCCGACCGCGAGCACTTCGGCCGGATCTTCTTCAACCAGGCCAACCTCTCGGGTCGCGGCATCCCGCAGGTCGCCAGCGTGATGGGC
>DASTDJ010000011.1:0-9483 GCA_035710425.1 Nocardioides sp. | reverse complement strand
TGGTTCGTCGGGCTGTGGCGCTCGGCGGCGCTGCGCTGCGAGGCCTCGCCGTCCTACGTCACCATGCTGCGCCCGGTCACCGAGGTGGTCGGCAGCAAGCAGCGCTACTACACCTCGAAGTTCGGCGAGGTGCAGCGCACGGCGGCCTGGGTCAACATGATGCTGCACACCGAGCGGGCGACCCGCGGCTCGCAGCGCGTGTTCGTCCGGTACGCCGACATGCTGCGCGACTGGACCATCCCGGTGCACCGGATCGGGCGCGAGTTCGGCATCGAGGCGATCGAGGGCGCGACCGCCAACGAGATCCGCGCGGTGCACGACTTCATCGACCCCGACCTGCGCCGGGTGCAGCTCACCTGGGACGACCTCGAGGTGTCGCCGCGCCTGCGCGAGCTCGCCGAGGAGACCTCGCAGCACCTCGACAAGCTCGCCGACGAGGGCGGCGACACCCCTGACCTCCACGACCGGCTCGACGAGCTGCGGACCGCCTACGGCGAGATGTACGACGAGGCCGAGGCGATCGCCTCGTCGTCGGCCCTCGCCGCGCACCGTGACGGCCTGGCCCAGAAGCCGGCGCCGGACACACTCAGACCGGGCGACCGCGGCGTCGGCGTGCGCGGCATGGTGCCGCCGAAGGTGCGCCGCGGCCTCAAGCGCGCACTGGGTCGATGACGGGTTCTGTGGAGCCCGACATCCGCTGCCTCGAGGGCGACCCGGCCTACGACGTCACCTGGCCCTGGCACGACGGCAAGCTCAAGTCCGGCCTCACCTGCGTGTTCCGGGTCAAGAACGAGGCCCGCAACCTGCCGTGGGTGCTGCCCCGGATGCTCGAGGCGGTGCAGCGCGTCGTGCTCGTCGACAACGGCTCCGACGACGGGACGCCCGAGGTGGCGCAGCGGATCGCGGAGGAGTGCGGCGCTGCGGACCGCTACACCGGCACGACGTACCCCTGGAAGGTCAGCCGGGCCGGCGCCGAGCACCTCGCCACCCCGCCGGACTCGGTGCACTCGCTGACCCACTTCTACAACTGGTCGTTCGCGCACGTGCGCACGGCGTACTCGATGAAGTGGGACGGCGACATGGTGCTCGGCCGCGAGGGCGTCGAGCTGCTCGCCGACCTGTCCTGGCAGCTGGAGGACTCCGGCGCGGTGGTGGCGATCCCGCGGCACCCGTTGTGGATCGAGAGCGAGGCGGTGGCCTGGATCGACCTGGGGTTCCGGTTCCTCGAGCCGTGGGTCTACCCGATGGGGCCGGAGTTCACGTTCGTGAAGGCGTTCGAGTGGGAGGTGCGTGAGTTCCCGTCGACGTCGGAGCGGATCATCGCGCCCGAGGGACTGTGCGTGGAGCTCAAGTGGCTCGACAGCGACGAGTTCGCACACTGGTCGGAGGAGGCGGAGTTCGACGCGCCGCGGGTCTCGCGCAAGCGCCGCGAGCGCGAGGTCTACCGCGCCCTGACCGACGGCCTCGGCGACGAGGTGCTCGGGCTGGAGCGGATCGAGGCGCCCTCCGGCGTCCACGTCATCGACTACGTCACCGACTCCTGGCTGGCGCGGCAGCCGCGTCCCCTGGTGGGCCGCGGGGGCCGGCTGGAGGTCTGAGCGTGGTCCCGGATCAGGTCCGGAAGTTCCTCGGCAAGGCGCCGGACGGCATGCTCCTCGAGCCCGGCGCCGCTCCGGGTCGACATGCCCGGGTCGCGGTCGTGGTGCGCGACCGGTTGGGTCTGCGGGGCCTGGTGGCGCCGGACGGTGTGGTTGCGCGTGCGGTCGCGGTGTTCGTCGAGCACGCCCCCGGGCCGGTCACGGTGGTACCGCCGCCGACCTGGCCCCGCCTCACCCGACAGCGGGCGCGGCCGGCCGCGGGTGGCTGGCTGACCGTGCTCCGCTTCGCCGCTGACGTCGACGTGGCGGCCGTGCTCGGTGAGCTGGGGAGGCAGGCCGTTCACGGGGGGAGCGGTGACTCAGGACCGGTCCCACAGCCCCGAACCGGTCCTGGCTCACCGCCCCACCGCCTCGACCCGCGGATCCTCAACCCGATCGGCTTCGACCCGACCGCGACCGAGCCGGTGGTGGACGCGGCGACCCTCGACCTCCGCGAAGGCGCCACCGAGCGACTGGTCGACGAGCTCCGACCGGCGGCGGGAGTCCGGGTGGGGTCGTGGGACGACGCGACTGTCCGCGCCGTCGCCGGCCTGGCGATGGCCGGCATCCCGGTCACGGCCGCCACGGCCCCCGCGGAGGCGCTGGGGGAGGAGGTCGCCGCCGCGATCACCGCGCCGGTCGACCTGGCCGACCCGCTCGCGAGGGAGGAGCACAGCCTGGTGCTGCGCCGGGCCGCCCTCGACGTCTACGCCCCCACCGGACAGCCCGCCGTCAGCATCGTCCTCGCCACCCGTCGCCCCGACATGCTCGAGTTCGCGGTCGACCAGGTCGCCCGCCAGCGGGGCGTCGACGCCCTCGAGCTGGTGCTCGCGCCGCACGGCTTCGCCGTCGACGAAGGCACGGTGCGCGACCGGCTCGGCCCGGACACCACCCTTCGGATCACCCCTCAGCCCGAGGACACGATCTTCGGCGAGGTGCTCGACGCGGCCGCCCGCGCCGCCGACGGCGACGTGATCCTCAAGATGGACGACGACGACTGGTACGCCCCCGACGCCGTCGCCGACCTCCTCCGTGCCCGCGCCTACAGCGGCGCCGACCTGGTGGGGATGCCGCCGGAGTTCCACTACCTCGAGGAGCGCGACCTCACGGTCCGCCGCGGCCACCCCAGCGAGCGCTACGCCACGTTCGTCGCCGGCGGCACGATGATGGTCGACCGTTCCGTGCTCCGCGAGGTGGGCGGGTTCCGCCCGGTGCGCAAGTACGTCGACGCCCAGCTGCTCGAGGCCGTCCTGGCCGCCGGCGGCGCGATCTACCGCACCCACGGTCTCGGCTACCTGCTCCGCCGTACGTCGTCCGGGCACACCTGGCAGGTCGACCTCGACTACCTGCTCGATCCCGACAGGGTGGCCGCGACGTACGAGGGATTCCGGCCGAGCCGGCTGATGGGCCATATATCGAAACCGTCATCCCGGAGCCGATCGGAACCCTAGGCTGCCTCGAAGTCCGCGGCGTGGGGCTTGAGCGGACCTTCCCTCCGAGGAGCACACATGGGCAGCAGTAGCGAGCGTCCCGACCACAACGTCACGGATCCCGAGCCGGACGCCGACGATCACACCGAGGGCCACCTCGTCGTCAGGGCCGGCAGCGGCTCCGATGGCC
Source organism: Nocardioides sp. (assembly GCA_035710425.1). Lineage (GTDB taxonomy): Bacteria > Actinomycetota > Actinomycetes > Propionibacteriales > Nocardioidaceae > Nocardioides. The sequence goes on along the minus strand of DASTDJ010000011.1, from coordinate 6,226 downwards.
AGGTCCTGTGGCGCGGACCGGAGAACGACTGAGGCGCGTCAGCGGCGGCCGATGCCGCGTGCTTCCCACCCGGCGGATCGCCAGGCGGCGAGGTCGAGGACGTTGCGGCCGTCGATCAGTCGTCGGTGGGCGACCGCAGCGCCGAGCTCGTCGAGGTCGAGGGTGCGGAACTCCGGCCACTCCGTGAGGTGCAGGATCAGGTCGGCACCCTGCGCGGCCTCGGCGGCGGAGCCGGCGTACGACAGCGTGGGGAAGCGCGCCTTCGCCGTCGTGCCGGCCTTCGGGTCGTAGACACAGACCTGCGCGCCCATCAGGTGCAGGTTGCCGGCGATCGCGAGAGCGGGGGAGTCGCGCACGTCGTCGCTGTCGGGCTTGAACGCCGCTCCCCAGACGCAGATCCGGGTCCCGGCGACCGAGCCGCCGACGATCTCCTCGGCCATCTGGGTGACCCGCTGCCGCTGCCGCTGGTTGATGTCGTCGACCTGGCGCAGGAACGACATCGCGTCCTCGACGCCGAGCTCGCCCGCGCGGTGCACGAACGCGCGGATGTCCTTGGGCAGGCAGCCGCCGCCGAAGCCCACGCCGGCGTTGAGGAACCGGCGCCCGATCCGGTTGTCGTGGCCGATCGCGTCGGCGAGGTCGACCACGTCGGCGCCCGCCGCCTCGCAGACCTCGCCCACGGCGTTGATGAACGAGATCTTGGTGGCAAGAAACGCGTTGGCGGACACCTTGACCAGCTCGGCGGTCGCGTAGTCGGTGACCACGATCGGGATGCCGGTGTCGGTGATCGGCGCGTAGAACTCACGCATCGCCTTCTCGGCGCGCTCGGACCCGACGCCCACCACGATGCGGTCCGGGCGCAGGGTGTCCTCGACCGCGTAGCCCTCGCGCAGGAACTCCGGGTTCCACACCAGCTCGGCGTCGTCGCCGGCCGGTGCGTTCGCGCACAGGTGCTCGGCGAGGCGGGCGGCGGTGCCGACCGGGACCGTGGACTTGCCGACGACGTACGACGGCCGGGTGAGGTGCGGCGCCAGCGAGCCGACCGCGGCGTCGACGTAGCTCACGTCGGCGCCCATGCTCGACGCGAGCTGGGGGGTGCCGACGCACACGAAGTGCAGGTCGGCGAAGGCCCCGGCCTCCTCGTAGGAGTCGGTGAACCGCAGCCTGCCGGCGGCCACCTGGCGGGCGAGCAGGTCCTCGAGACCGGGCTCGAAGAACGGCACCTTGCCCGCGGCGAGCAGGGCCCGCTTGTCCGGGTCGATCTCCACGCCCAGGACGTCATGGCCCAGCTCGGCCATGGAGGCCGCATGGGTGGCACCGAGATAGCCGCACCCGATCACCGTGATGTTCACGGGGAGGAGCCTAGGCTGCGGCGGCGGTCAGCGCGGTGGCGAGTCGGTGAATGATCTCGGTCAGGCGTTCGGGCGAGGTCGCGACGTTGAGCCGGATGTGGCCCTCGAGGCCGGTCTGGTAGTCGTGGCCCGGCGCGACCCGCACCCGGCCCTGGCTGAGGGCGACCGCGGCCGGGTCGGCGTGGCCGTAGGCGCGGACGTCGATCCAGACGAGATACGTCGCCTCCAGCGGCCGCATCCGCGCCAGCGGCAGGTGGGTGGCCAGGAGGTCGGCGAGCAGCCGTCGCTGGGCGTCGAGCCGCTCGATCAGCGCCGCCAGCCACTCGTCGCCCTCGTTGTACGCCGCGACCGCGGCCACCGCGCCGAGCGACGACCACGAGTCGTTGAGCGCCGTCGGTGCCGCGAGCAGCCGCTCGCGGGCGGCCGGGTCGGGCACCACGAGCTGGGCACAGCGCAGGCCGGCGGTGTTGAACGCCTTCGACGTGGCGACGACGGCGACGGTGTGGTCGGCCGTGCCCTCCAGCGACAGGTAGGGCACGTGCTCGGCTCCGGGCAGCACCAACGATGCGTGGATCTCGTCGCTGATCACCCGAGCGCCGTGCCGGACCACGACGTCGCGGACACCCTCCAGCTCCGCACGCGTGAACACGCGCCCCCACGGGTTGTGCGGCTGGGTCAGCAGCAGGGTGCGGGCGCCGTCGGCGAACAGCGCGTCCAGCTGGTCGAGGTCGAGCTCGGCGCGGTCTGCGTCGGGGTCGACGAGGAGGTCGACCCGTTCGCGCCCGGTGATCTGGGCGATCGCGAGCTGCGGTGCGTACGCCGGGCCGGGCATCACCATCGGGGCCCGCTCGGAGAGCACGTCGAGCGCGAACCGGACTCCCGAGGTCACGTCGACGACCGGGATCACGTGCCCGGGGTCGACGCGGTGGCCGAAGTGCCGGTCGGCGAAGCCGGCGTACGCCGTACCGAGCTCGCCGCCGATGTCGAAGCTCGGGTAACCGCCCAGGTTGGCGTCGACCGCCGCGTGCAGCGCCTCGACGATCGGCGGCGCCAGCGCGTAGTCCATCTCGGCCACCCAGGCCGGGATCACGTCAGGGTCGACCTCACCCCACTTGCAGGGGAGGGCGATGCGGGCTTCGGCGTCGGTGAGGTCGCGGATCACGGTCGCGACGCTACCTCCGCGTGGTCAGGCGGAGCGGACCGGCCGCACGTGCGCGGGGTCGACCACGTTGTGGAGGTCGCGGGCGGCGCCGATCATCAATCCGGTGCCGACGACCGGCTCGGCGTCGACCACGTCGCCGACCACGCAGGTGACGTTGTCGCGGCCGCCGGCGTCGAGCGCGGCCTGCACCAGTCCGGTCGCGGCGATCGACCGCGCCTCGGTGGACAGCAGCCGGAGGATCTCGCCGTCGTCCACCAGGTCGGACAGACCGTCGGAGCACAGCAGCAGCCGGTCGCCGGCTCGCAGGTCGAGCCAGATCAGGTCCGGGGTGGGTACCGACTCGGCGTCGATGGCCTGGAGCACCACGTTGCGCATCGGCGACTCGGCGGCCTCCTCGGCGGTGATCCGTCCGGTGTCGACCATGGCCTGGACGAGGGTGTGGTCGGTCGTGAGCGGGACCAGACCGCCGTCGCGCAGCAGGTAGGCGCGCGAGTCGCCGACGTGGGCGAGCCCGAACCGGCGCCCGTCGGTGAGGATCGCGGTGAGCGTGGTGGCCATGCCGTACCGCGTCGGGTCCGCCTCGACCCCGGCGTGCACCTGACCGCGGGCGTCCTCGATGGAAGTCTGCAGCAGGGACAGCGGGTGGGTGCCCGGGTGGGCCAGCGACATCGCGCTGACGACGTACGTCGTCGTGGCGGAGGCGACCTCACCGGCCGCGTTGCCGCCCACGCCGTCGGCGACGGCGAGCAGGTACGGACCGGCGAACGCCGAGTCCTCGTTGTGGTCGCGCACCAGGCCGGTGTCGGTCTCGGCAGCGAAGCGGAACTGGAGCATGGGTGAATCTTCCGCCGCCTACCTGAGAATCTCCTCTACGGAGGTCAAAGACTGGCGACGACTCTGGTGCCCTGCTCGATGGCTCGCTTGGCGTCCAGCTCGGCGGCCACGTCGGCACCGCCGATGACGTAGCGGCCCTCGGCCTCGAGGTCGCGCACCGACTCCTGCCCCGCGCACACGACGACGTGGTCGACCTCGAGCACCCGCGGCTCGCCGTCGACATCGAGGTGCAGGCCGTCGTCGTCGATGCGCACGTACGTCGCGCCGCTCACCTGCTCGACGCCCGCCTGCTTGAGGACGGCGCGGTGCGCCCAGCCGGAGGTCTTGCCGAGGCCGATGCCGACCGGCGTGGTCTTGCGCTGCACCAGCGTCACCTCGCGGACCGGGGTGCGCGGCTTGCGCTCGGTGAGCCCGCCGGGGTGCAGGCTCGGGTCGCCGACGCCCCAGTGCGCCTTCCAGTCCTCGGCGGTGTCCTGCGGGTCGTGGGTGAGCCAGTGGCTGACGTCGACACCGATGCCGCCCGCGCCGATCACCGCGACCTTCGCGCCGGGGACCACCCGGCCGGCCAGCACGTCGGCGTACGTCGCCACCTTGGGGTGGTCGATGCCGTCCAGCTCCGGCATTCGCGGCGTGACGCCCGTCGCGACGATGACCTCGTCGAACTCGGCGAGGTCGTCGTGGGTGGCCTCGGTGCCGAGTCGCACCTCGACGTCGAGGACCTCCATCCGCCGGGTGTAGTAGCGCAGCGTCTCGGCGAAGTCCTCCTTGCCGGGCACCTGCATCGCCAGCCGGAACTGACCGCCGATCTCGTCGGCCTTCTCGAAGAGGGTGACGGCGAAGCCGCGCTCGGCCGCGGAGACCGCCGCCGCGAGCCCGGCGGGGCCGGCGCCGACGACTGCGACGGACGCCGTACGACGGGTCGGGCCGAGCACGAGGGTGGTCTCGCGGCAGGCGCGCGGGTTGACCAGGCAGGACGCCATCTTGTTCTTGAACACGTGGTCGAGGCAGGCCTGGTTGCAGGCGATGCAGGTGTTGATCTCGTCGGCGCGGCCGGCCGCGGCCTTGTTGAAGAAGTCGGGGTCGGCGAGCAGCGGCCTGGCCATCGAGACGAGGTCGGCCTCGCCAGCGTCCAGGATCTCCTCGGCGAGCTCGGGGGTGCTGATCCGGTTGGACGCGCAGACCGGCACGGACACCTCGGCCTTCAGCCGGGCGGTCGCCTCGCGCCAGGCGCCGCGCGGCACCTGGGTGATGATCGTCGGCACCCGGGCCTCGTGCCAGCCGATGCCGGTGTTGAGCACGGTGACCCCTGCCTCCTCGAGCCCGTGCGCGAGCTCGACGACCTCGTCCCAGGTCTGCCCGTCCTCGACCAGGTCGAGCAGCGAGATCCGGTAGACGATCGGGAAGTCGGCCCCGACCAGCTCGCGGCTGCGGCGGACGATCTCGAGCGGGAAGCGCATCCGGTTCGCGGCCGAGCCACCCCACCGGTCGGTGCGGTCGTTGGTGCGGGCGGCGAGGAACTGGTTGATGAGGTAGCCCTCGGAGCCCATGATCTCGACCGCGTCGTACCCCGCCTTCTTCGCGAGCGCGACGGCCCGGGCGAAGTCGGTGGCGGTGCGGTCGACGCCCTTGGTCGACAGTGCCCTGGGGCGGAACGGCGTGATCGGGCTCTTCGTGCTGGACGCGCTCACGCTGAACGGGTGGTAGCCGTAGCGGCCGGCGTGCAGCACCTGCAGTGCGATCGCGCCGCCCTCGTCGTGGACCGCGCCGGTGATCTCGCGGTGCCGCATCGCCTGCAGCCGGGTGCTCATCTCCGAGGCGAACGGCTTGAGCCAGCCGCGCCGGTTGGGGGAGTAGCCGCCGGTGATGATCAGGCCCACGCCGCCGCGGGCGCGCTCGGCGAAGTACGCCACCAGCTCGTCGAGGTGGCGCGGGCTGTCCTCCAGGCCGGTGTGCATCGACCCCATGACGAGCCGGTTGCGCAGCGTGAGGCTGCCGATCGTGATCGGCTCGAGGAGCCGTGGGTAGGGGGTCACCGGTGGGCCTCCAGGTACTCGGTGAGCCACGCGATCCAGGTCTCCTCCATCAGGATCCCGCCGCGCAGCACGAGGTAGTGGTCGAGGTCGAGGCCCTCCAGGGCGCTCGGCTCGGGGTAGTCGCGCTTCATCAGCTGCTGGTAGTGGTCGAGCCGTACGTGGTGGTCGGCGAGGTTGGCCCGGACGACGTCGAGCACCGCCGCCCGGTCGCCGAAGCTGGCCCCGCGGAGCTTCACGGCGAGCTCGCTGCGCAGCGCCTGGGTGGGGGTGGGCTCGGCCAGCCAGGCGGCGAGCACCTCGCGGCCGGCCGGCGACACGGCGTAGACCCTCTTGTCGGGGCGGCCCTGCTGCGGCACCTCGGTCGCGCGCACCCAGCCGTCGGCGTCCATCCGGGCGAGGGTGCGGTAGATCTGCTGGTGGGTGGCGTGCCAGAAGAACCCGATCGACCGGCTGAACCGCTTCGCCAGCTCCAGCCCCGACGCCGGTCGCTCGCTCAGCGCCACCAGCAGCGCGTGTTCCAGGGCCATGCGGAGCAGTGTGGCGTGCCTATGCAACTAGTTGCAAGCGTCGGTGGCGGGGATCACGCGGGGCTGGGTGGGCGGTGAGCTGTGGTCGGTTGTGGTGGACGAAGCGCCCCTAGCTCACCGCTCCCCGCGCGTACGCCTTCAGCCACTCGTCCCGCGACCCCACGACCTCACGGATCGTCCGGAACAGCGACCGCCAACGGTCGCTGAACACGGGAGGTGGTCCGTCGTAGCCGAGCGTTGTGAGCTCGCGATGCACGGACAGGACGAGCTTGCGAGGCGCGGCGAGCTTCTCGTGGGTCACCTGGAGGTACGGGATCT
>DASTDJ010000010.1:0-2789 GCA_035710425.1 Nocardioides sp. | reverse complement strand
GGATCGGCTGGGTGGCCGCGGAGATCTCCCGCCACCACGGCCTCGCCGTCTGCAGCCCGATCGCGCCGTTCGCCGAGACCAGGGCGCAGGTGAGGCAGATGGTCGAGGACGCCGGGGGCGCGTTCTTCCTGGTCCACGTCGCGACCCCGTTGGCGGAGTGCGAACGACGCGACCGCAAGGGCCTCTACGCCAAGGCGCGACGCGGCGAGATCCCTGAGTTCACCGGCATCTCCTCGCCGTACGAAGAGCCGGCGGACGCCGACGTCCGCGTCGACACCACCGGCCGCAGCATCGAGGACGCCCTCGACGACGTGATCGCGGGCCTTCGGGAGGCCGGCTACCTCGACCTCTCCGACCCCCAGGCGGTCGAGGTCCAAGGTGCGCGGAGGTCGACCCCCGCGACCACGGGGCCGCGCAAGCCGCGGCCGCTCAACGTCCTCTTCGTGTGTACGGCGAACATCTGCCGCTCGCCGTACATGGAGATCACCGCCCGCGAGCTGGCCGGCCCGGACGCGCCGATCGAGTTCTCCAGCGCCGGCACGCACGGTTTCACGGAGTACCCCATGGACACCGTGATGGGCGGCGCGCTGACCGAACGTGGGCTGAGCGCCGAGAAGTTCCTGAGCCGGCCCCTGACCGCCGAGCTGATCGAGGACGCCGACCTGGTCATCACCGCCGAGGCGTCGCACCGCGCGTTCATCCTCGACGACCACGCCGCGGCGTTCCGCAAGGTCTTCACGCTCGGCCAGGTGGCCGAGGTGGTGCGCAACTCCCCGGAGACCTTGACCGGCCCCGACCTGCTCCGCGCCCTCGGCGACCGCCGGGGCGCCTCCGAACCGCGCTTCGACGTACGCGACCCGTATGGTCGCGGGGCCAAGGCCGCGGAAGAGGCCGCAGAACAGATCGACGAGCTGCTGCGCATCGTCGTCCCCGCCCTCGCGGGCACCGAGAGGATCCAGGCATGAACGACCTCTTCGGCGGCGACTTCGCTCCGATCCTCGCGGCCGGCTTCTTCGTCGGCATCGTCGTGGGGCTGACCGGCATGGGCGGTGGCGCCCTGATGACGCCGGCGCTGATCTTCCTCGGCGTCGGCCACACGGCCAGCATCGTCACCGCCGACCTCACCGCGGCCGCTGTCTACAAGACCGGCGGCGCGATCGTGCACTCCCGGGAAGGGTCGCCCAACCTGGCGCTCGCCAAGTGGCTGATCATCGGATCGGTGCCGATGGCGCTGGCGGGGCCCTACCTCGTGCACGCCGTGGTCGATCCCGACGACATCGACGACGCGCTCAAGCTGGCCATCGGGTTCGCGCTGCTGCTGGCCGCCACGACGTATGCGCTGCGGCTCTACATCAACCTGCGCCGGATCCGCGCGGGCGGGCCGCAGGGCGACCCGGACCCGAAGATCCGGCCCGTCCCGACCCTTCTGGTGGGCGCCCTGGGCGGGCTGCTCGTCGGCATCACCAGCGTGGGGTCCGGGTCGGTGATCATGGTCGCGCTGCTGATGCTCTACCCCGGGCTGTCCGCCGTGAAGCTGGTCGGCACCGACCTGGTGCAGGCCGTGCCGCTGGTGCTCGCGGCCGCGATCTCCAACATCGTGGTCAACAACGGCCTCGACTGGGGCCTCACCATCCCCCTCATCATCGGCTCGGTGCCCGGCACCATCATCGGCAGCTCGCTGGCCCCCCGGGTCCCGCAGTCGATCATCCGCCGCGGCATCGTCGTGGTGCTGACGATGTCGGGCGTGGCCCTGCTCGACAAGGCCGGCTGGGCGCCGCTGGGCGTCGAGGAGACCCACCCCATGCTGATCGGTGGCATCGGCCTGGCGATGGTCGTACTGGTCCCGCTGATCTGGGGGCTGCTGCGCAAGGAGCAGGGGCTGCCGATGTTCGGCGCCCCCACGGTCGCCGAGCTCGAGGATCCGGAGTACGTCCGAACCCACGGCGCCCCCCGCGACGACGCGGACTGACCACAGCGCCATGCACCTCCTCGACAACCCGGTCCGCGACTACGCGTGGGGTTCCACCACTGCGTTGGCCACGTTCCTCGACCGGGAGCCCAGCGGCGAGCCCGAGGCCGAGCTGTGGGTCGGCGCCCACACCATGGATCCGTCACGGCTGCCCGACGGCCGCCGGCTCGACGAGGAGATCGGTGCCCGACCCGACGCGACGCTCGGGCCTGAGATCGCCGAGCGGTTCGGGGGCCGGCTCCCGTTCCTGACGAAGGTGCTCGCGGTCGACCAGGTGCTGTCGCTGCAGGTGCACCCGAGCAGCGAGCAGGCTCGTCGCGGCCACGCCCGTGAGGAGGCAGCCGGGCTGTCGCTCGACTCCCCCGACCGCAGCTACCCCGACCCGTGGCACAAGCCGGAGCTGGTGTTCGCGCTGACGCCGTTCGAGACGCTCGCGGGCTTCCGCGAGGTCTCCCACACCGCCGAGCTGCTGCGGATGCTGGGCGTCCCGTGGGCCGATGCCGTCGCGAGGCGGCTGGAGGACGGCGAGCCGGCCGCCTGCCTGCGGGCGGTGGTCGAAGACACGCTCGCGCTGTCGGGCAGCGAGGTGCAGGTGCTCATCGCCGAGGTGAGCGCGGCCCGCGCCCGGGTGCGCTACGCCGACCCCGAGGCGGCGCGGGTGCTCGAGATCCTGGGCCAGCTGGCCGACCGCTACCCCGACGACCCGGGCGTGCTCGTCTCCCTGTTCCTCAACGACGTCGTCCTGCAGCCCGGCGAGGCGCTGATGGTGCAGCCCGGCGTGGTCCACGCGCACGGGTCCGGACTCGCGCTCGAGATCATG
>DASTDJ010000009.1:0-11811 GCA_035710425.1 Nocardioides sp. | reverse complement strand
TGGTAGACGAGCGCGACCGAGCCGGTGGCGGCGGCCAGGTGGTCGGTCGGTACGTCGAGCCGCGCGGCCAGCGCGTCGTACAGCGCGGCGTTGCCCATGTCGGGGTAGCGGTTCATCGACGCGACCGCGGCGTTCGCCGCCTCGACGACGCCGGGCAGCGGCGGGTAGGGGTTCTCGTTGGACGAGAGCTTGTAGGTCGTCATCCCGGGCCGCGGGGTGGGCGGCCGGCCGGGGACGTAGGCGGGGATGCCGGCGACGTGGGCGCGTGGCTGAGGGTGGGCCATGCGCGCAGGCTAGCCCCGCTGTCTCACAGGGCGTAGCGCAGGTAGCCGACCCCGTTGTCGAACTGCCTGGCCTCCAGGAGCTCGAGCCGAGACACCTCGTAGCCGTCGGGGAACAACCGCCTGCCACGGCCCTGCACGACGGGGTAGACGAACAGCCGGAGCTCGTCCACGAGGCCGGCCTCGATCAGGGCGTGGGTGAGCGTGATGCTGCCGGTCACGCCGATCTCGCCGCCCTCCTGCTGCTTCATCTCCCGCACCTGCGCGGCCCAGTCGCCCGAGAGGACGGTGGAGTTCTGCCACTCGGGGTCGGTCATGGTCGAGGAGACGACGTACTTGTGCACCTGGTTGAGCTCATCCGTGATGCCGGTCTGGTCGTCGGTCTGGTGTGGCCAGTAGCCACGGAAGTCCTCGAACGTCTGCCGACCGAGCAGCAGCGCGTCCTCCTTCTCCGACTGCAGCCGCGTCTCCTCGATCAGCCCGGGGTCCTGGTCGTCGGGGTCGAACCAGTCGCCGAGCATCTCGATCGAGCCGTCGAGGGTGATGTTCTGGGTGATCGCGAGAGTGCGCATGGGGATGCCGACCCGGTCAGCGGTCGGAACTCATCGGCGCCAGGGGCGCAGCACCAGCGCGAGGACGATGCCGATGCCGACGCCGATGACGGCGCCGGTGACGTTGTCGATGATGTCGGTGACATCGCACGCACGGTCGATCCGGGCCAGCTCGAGCTGGGTCTTCTCGATGGCGGCGGAGTACGCCGCCAGCAGGGCCAGCCCGAGCGGCACGGTCACCCACGCCGAGCGCCAGCGCGCGGCGGCCAGCACGAGAAGCGCGCCGCTGGGGATGAACACGACGGTGTTGAGCAGCCGCTGGCCGCCGGAGAAGATCCAGAACCCCTCCGGCGCCGGGCCACCGATGTCGTAGGAGCAGGTATCCAGCCGACCCTCGGCAGGAACGATGCCGGGCGCCCCGTTGGCCGGGATCAACGTGATCAGGCCGATCACGATCACCGACCAGATCAGCCCGGCGACGGCCCCCGCGGTGACCCATCCGTAGCGGAGCTGCAGCAGGGTCGCGAGCAGCACGCACAGGCCCGCCGACACGACGGCGCCCGCGAGCATGACCTCCACGCCGCCGACCGGGAACACCCGATCGAGGCTTCCGGACCCGACTTCCCGGCGCAAATCCGCCCGACGTCGGGCGAGGTGCGAGGAGCCTCAAACACCGAAGGGCACGAGGACCTCGGAGGTACGACGGGGCAGGAGGTCGCGGCCGAGGGTGACGTCGACAGGGTTGGTGAGGCACCGGATCGAGCCGCCGCCGAGGTGGAACTCCGACACGTCGACCACGACGACCTCGAAGCCCCACTCCTCGAGCTGCGCGCGGACCCGGTCGGGGCAGCCGGGCATCACCACGGTCGAGCCGACGACCACCGAGTTGGCGCAGAACGTCGTCAGCGCCTCCTCCTCGGTGAGCACCAGCGGCTCGGGCACCAGGTCGAGCAGTGCCGCCGCGGACGGGGCGTCCAGCGCCTCGGGGCAGACCAGCGCGCGGCGGTCGTCGAGCGGGCAGAAGGCCAGGTCGAGGTGGTACATCCCGGGGTGCTCGATCCGCAGCCCCCGGACCCGGACGCCCAGGTCGGTCGCGAGGTGCTTCAGCGCGAGCTCCTCGGTGCGCGGGCCGAAGCCGACCACCAGGTCGCCGCCGAACGCGAACGCGTCGCCGGCCTCGAGGTGGGCGCCGACGCCGTCGCGGCCGACGTACGACGTGGCCCAGCCCTGCTCGGCGAACCACGACGCGGCGGTGGGGGTCTCCATCCGGCGCTGGGGGTAGCGCATGTGCGACAGCACCACGCGCGGACCGGTCGGGCCGGCGAGCCCGAGCCCGAGGTTCATGGCGTAGACCATGTCGGGGGCGTCCGGACGCTGCTCGATCACGTCGACCCGGGCGCCCAGCTCGCGCAGCGTCGCCACCAGTGCGTGCCACTGGTCCATCGCCCGGGCCGGGTCGGGCTGGACCGCGGGATCCATGAACGGGTTGATCGCGTAGTCGACGCGGAAATGCTTCGGCTCGACCATGACGTAGTGGTGGCCCCACTCCAGAGCCTGGCGCGACGGGTTCATCCGTTCACCTCCCGATTGTCTGACAATCTGACAACCGAAGTGTGCAGGTCGCGGGGCTGTCTGACAAGCCGGGGCACAATGGGGCGCATGCCAGAACGGGCAGTCCGGTTCGGAACCCTCCATCTGGAGGAGCCACACTCCACGGTCGAACGGGTGGCCGACGAGCTGCGCCGGGCGGTTTTCGACGGCGAGCTGGAGAGCGGCACCCCCTTGCGAGAGGTGGCGCTGACCGAGTCGCTGGGCGTCTCCCGGCCCACCGTGCGCGAGGCGTTGACGATGCTGGTCGCCGAGGGCCTGGCGACCCGCGAGCCCAACCGCGGGGTGAGCATCGCGGCGCCCGAGGCCGGCTCGGTGCGCGACGTCTGCCGGGCCCGGCGGGTACTCGAGGGATCCGGCGTACGCCGCTGGCCGGACGCGACCGACGAGGAGCGCGGCCGGGTGCGGTCGACCCTCGAGGCCTACATCGCTGCGGTGCACGCGGACGCGACCTACCAGGAGCTCAACGAGCGACACCTCGCCTTCCACGTCTCGCTGGTGGGACTGACCGGCAGCGAGCGCCTCGTCGCGATGGCCGAGACCCTGGCCGTGGAGCTGCGGCTCGCGCTCGCGCAGGTGGAGCGGATCCGGCGCAACGCCCACGACCAGGCCGACTCCCACGCCGCCCTGGTGCGGCTGCTCGAGGACGGCGACATCGACGGCGCGTCGGTCTTCCTGGACCGGCATCTGGCCGATGCGGAGACATCGATCATCGACGCCCTGCAACTATGACGCCATGGGCTTCCTCATACGCGTGGTCGTCACGGCGGTCGCGCTCGCCGTTGCCGCCTGGCTGATCGACGGGATCCGGTTCGACGGACCGACCGCGGGCTGGGACGAGGTGCAGGAGAAGATCCTGCCGCTGCTGCTGGTCGCGCTGATCCTCAGCATCATCAACTCGTTCGTGCGGCCGATCCTCACGATCCTGTCGATCCCCTTCATCATCCTGACGCTCGGGCTGTTCCTCCTGGTGATCAACGCCTTGATGCTGCTGCTCACCAGCTGGCTGGCCGACCTGCTCGACATCGGGTTCGAGGTGACCGGCTTCTGGCCCGCCGTGGGCGGCGCGATCGTGATCACGGTGGTGACCTGGATCCTCGACGCCATCTTGGAGTCGCGGGAGGAACGGTGACGGACCTGCCGCCCGCGCGGGGTCGGGACCGCTACCGGATCGGGGTCGTCTGCCTCGGCAACATCTGCCGGTCGCCGATGGCCGAGGTGGTGCTGTCCGAGCGGGTGGCCGAGGCGGGGCTCGACGACCGGGTCGAGGTGGCCAGCTGCGGCACCGGCGACTGGCACATCGGCGACCCGATGGACCGCCGGGCGGCGGCCACCCTCGCCGCGGCGGGCTACGACCCGAGCCGGCACCGGGCCCAGCAGTTCGCCGACTCGTGGCTGGAGGAGTACGACGTGCTGCTGGCCATGGACGCGCAGAACCGCAGCGACGTGGCCGGCGACGACCGGGTGATGATGTTCCGCGACTTCGATCCTGTCGAACCCGGGAGCGACGTGCCCGACCCGTACTACGGTGGGGACAGCGGCTTCGAGGAGGTTCTGACGATGGTCGAGCGCACCAGCGCGGAGATCGTCGAGGCCCTGCGCCGCAGGCTCGGCGACGGGGCCGACGCGCCGTGACCCGTCAGCCGCTGGTCGCCCGCAAGGCGGAGGAGCTGCTCGACGCATCGGTGATCGCCACGGCCCCGCTGGCGGGCGGTGACATCGCGACCGCGACCAAGCTCCGGCTCAGCAACGGCACCACCGCGCTGATGAAGACGCTGCCGCACGCCCCCGAGGGCTTCTTCGAGCGCGAGGCCGCCGGGCTTCGGTGGCTCGCCGAGGTCGACGGCGGGGTGCACGTGCCCGACGTCCTCGGCGTCGATCGGGAGTGCCTGGTGATCGCCTGGGTCGAGCCGGGCAAGAACGGCGTCGACGCCGCCGCCGGCTTCGGCCGCGCGCTCGCGGCCACCCACGCGGCCGGCGCGCCGGCGTACGGCCTGGACCAGGACGGGTTCATCGGCAAGCTGCCGATGCCCAACAAGACCGCCCCGACGTGGGCCGAGTTCTACGCGACCCGGCGGATCCTCCCCTACCTCAAGCTGGCCCGCGACCGCGGAGCGATCGCCGACGACGAGGCGGAGACCGTCGAGTCGGTGGTCCCGCGGCTGGCCGACCTGGTCCCCGAGGAGCCTCCGGCCCGGCTGCACGGCGACCTCTGGAACGGCAACGTCCTGTGGGGACAGGACCCCACTGGCGGCACCCCGGCGGTGGCCCGGGTGTCGGTGATCGACCCGGCGGCGTACGCCGGGCACCGCGAGGTCGACCTGGCGATGCTGGCGATGTTCGGGCTGCCGCACCTGCCACGGGTGATCGACGCCTACTGCGAGGCGGCGCCGCTCGCCGACGGCTGGGAGGAGCGGGTCGGGCTGCACCAGCTGTTCCCGCTGCTCGTGCACGCCTGCCTGTTCGGGGGCGGCTACGGCTCCCGCGCCGCCACCACCGCCGCCAAGTACCTCTAGCGCGCGTTCTCAGCGCGGACTCAGACGGGCCTGGCAAAGTTGGGCCCGTGTCGACCTCCCTGCCCAAGCCGCGCGTGCTCATCGTCGATGACGACCGCGCGGTGCGTGAGTCGCTGCGACGGTCGCTGGAGTTCAACGGGTACGACGTCCACCTGGCCGTCGACGGCGCCGAGGCGCTCGCCGGGATCGGCGGGGTGAGCCCCGACGTCGTGGTGATGGACGTGATGATGCCGCGCCTCGACGGGCTGGAGGCGACCCGCGCGCTGCGCTCGGCGGGCAACGACGTGCCGATCATCGTGCTGACCGCCCGCGACGCGGTCGGCGACCGGGTCGACGGGCTGGACGCGGGAGCCGACGACTACCTCACCAAGCCGTTCGCGCTGCAGGAGCTGCTGGCCCGGCTGCGCGCGCTGCTGCGACGCGCCGTCCCGCTCGCCGACGACGAGGAGGAGGTCCTCTCCTTCGGGGGGCTCACCATGAACCTCGCCACCCGCGAGGTGACCCGCGACGGACGGCCGATCGAGCTGACCCGCACCGAGTTCACGCTGCTGGAGATGTTCCTGCGCCGGCCGCGGCGGGTGCTGGACCGGGCGTTCATCCTCGAGGAGGTCTGGGGTTACGACTTCCCGACCACGGCCAACTCGCTCGAGGTCTACGTCGGCTACCTGCGCCGCAAGACCGAGGCCGCGGACGAGTCGCGGCTGATCCACACGGTGCGTGGGGTCGGCTACGTCCTCAAGGAGTCATGAACACGGCGGTCGCCGACGACGTCGAGGACGAGGCCGACCGGTACGGCTGGCACTACCGGCGCTCACTGGCGAGTCGGGTCACCCTGCTCACGACCATGGCGGTCGGCTTCGCCGTCCTGCTGGTGTCGGTCGGTGCCTACGTCACGGTGCGCAAGCAGCTGCAGGACAGCCTCGACGACCAGCTGGTCGACCGGGCCCGGTCGGCGGCGGAGTACGACTTCCTCGAGCAGGCCGCGAACGTCGAGTTCCCGGTCGAGGCCCTGGGCTCGGCCGACGTGCGGATCGCGCTGCTGCGCGCCGACAACTTCGCCGTCGCCCTCGGCACCGAACGGCAGGGCGACCTGCAGCTCGGCGCCCCGGAGCTCTCGGTCGCGCGCGGCGACGCCTCGCAGAGCCTGCGCACCGCCACGTTCGGCGGTGAGCAGTTCCGCGTGGTCGCCGTACCGACGGCCCGCAGCGACGGCACGGCCCTGGTGATGGTGCAGTCACTGGACGAGCGCGACCGACTGCTGTCCCGGCTCGGCTTCGTCACCCTGCTCTTCGGCGGGCTCGGGGTGCTGGTGGCCGGCATCGCCGGGTGGGCGGTGGCCCGCAACGGCCTGCGCCCGGTGCGCAACCTGACCACCGCGGTGGAGGGGATCGCCCGCACCGAGCAGCTCCGCCCGATCCCGATCGAGGGCGACGACGAGGTGGCCCGGCTGAGCGCGGCGTTCAACCAGATGCTGGTGGCTCTCGACGCGTCCCGCGAGCGGCAGCGACGGCTGGTCGCGGACGCCGGCCACGAGCTGCGCACCCCGCTCACGTCGTTGCGCACCAACATCGACCTGCTGACCCAGATCGACTCCGACGACGGACCGAGCCTCGACCCGCAGGCGCGGGGCGAGCTGCTGGGCGACATCCGCGCCCAGATCGACGAGCTGACCACGCTGATCGGCGACCTCACCGAGCTGTCCCGGGCCGAGCCGCTGAGCCCGGTGGTGGAGACCATCGAGGTCAGCGAGGTGCTCGACCACGCCTTGGCGCGGGTCCGCCGTCGAGCACCCGGCGTGACGTTCGACGTGGAGTCCTCGTCGTGGTGGCTGGTGGGCGAGTCGACGGCGCTGGAGCGAGCGATCACCAACGTGCTCGACAACGCCGCCAAGTGGAGCCCGACCGACGGCACCGTCACCGTCCGGCTCGCCGACGGGGTCCTGACGGTGGACGACGAGGGCCCGGGCATCAAGGAGGAGGACCGGCCGCACGTGTTCGAGCGCTTCTGGCGGGCCGCGGAGTCGCGCACCATGCCCGGCTCCGGGCTCGGCCTGTCGATCGTGGCGCAGGTCGCCGAGCGGCACGCGGGGCAGGTCGAGGTCGCCAGCTCCCCCGCGGGCGGCACCCGGCTGATCCTCACCCTGCCGGGGCGCGGGGTCCCGGATGAGTGACCGCCGTACGGCGGCGTGGGTGATCGCCCTCGCGCTGCCACTCCTGGTCGCCGGTTGCGGCGACGACGACGGGCCGCCACCTGCCGCGCCGACGCCGACCGAGGCGTTGTGGAACCCGTGCGACGCGCTGGACGCGAAGGGCGTCAACCGGGCGTTCGGCGTCTCGGCGACCGAGGACGCCGGCACGCCCACCTCCCCGTCGTGCTCCTTCGCGCCGAAGACCGAGGGCGACCCGGTCGTGGACGCCAACTACGTGCTGTTCCCCGAGGGCCTGGACGCGGCCTGGGAGACGATGGGCCGCTCGGAGACCGCGCAGGTCTCCTCCCCGAAGGTGCAGGGCGCCGACGACACCCGGCTCGTCGTCGACTCCGACGCGCAGCAGCTCTACGTCAGCGGCTTCGTGCAGAACGGCGACCTGATCCAGACCGTCGACGCGATCGACCCGAAGCCCTACGATCGCCGCCAGGTCGTCGACGCGGTGAACTGGGCGCTCGGCGAGCTCTCCGCGCACGCGCAGGGGGCCGGCGTCAGCTGACGTCGAGGGCGCGGAGGAGGCGCTCGGCCTTCCAGCGCGACTCGGCGTACTCCTCGGAGGAGTCGGACTGCACGGTGATCCCGCCGCCCGTGCCGAGCGTGTAGCGGCCGTCGCCGGTCGTGGTCAGTGAGCGGATCACCACGCCGAGATCGGCGCAGCCGTTGCCGGAGACCCATCCGAACGCGCCGGCGTAGGGACCGCGCGGCCCGTCCTCGACCTCCTCGATGATCTCCATGGTGCGCAGCTTGGGCGCACCGGTCATCGAGCCGGCGGGGAACAGCGCGCGCAGCGCCGCCGGCGTGGTCACGTCGTCGCGGAGCCGGCCTCGCACCGTCGACACCAGCTGGTGCACCGACTGGTACGACTCGACCTCCATCAGCACCGGCACCTCGACCGTGCCCGCCTCGCAGACCATCGAGAGGTCGTTGCGGAGCAGGTCGACGATCATCAGGTTCTCGGCCCGGAACTTCGGGTGGGTCGCGAGCTCGTGCCGCTGCCGCTCGTCCTCGTCCGGGTCGGCGGCGCGCGGGGTGGTTCCCTTGATCGGCTTGGTCTCGAGCGTGCGGTCCTCGGTGACCAGTGCGTACCGCTCCGGCGAGGAGCTGAGCAACCACCCACGGGCGCCCGGCAGGTCGTGCTGCAGGAAGCCGGCGTAGGGCGCGGGGTTGAGCTCGCGCAGCCGCAGATAGGCCTCGACCGGGGTGAGAGGGCTCTCCTGCTCGAGCCGGTAGGTCAGGTTCACCTCGTAGGAGTTGCCGGCGAGCAGGTGGTCCTGGACCCGGGCGTACGGGTCGGCGTAGGACCACGGCGGCAGGTCGGTGGTCGACGTGCGAGAAGTGCCGGCGACGAGCTTCGAGACCACGGAGGTCGCGACCGGCTCGTGCTCGAACAGCCGCACGTTGCGGGCCCGCATCCAGATGGCGTCCGGCATCGCCGAGCCCACGGACGCGGGCAGGTCGGGCCGGGCGGCGTACCCGAAGTAGCCGAACCACTGGTCCGTCTCCGACCCCGCCGCGAGCTCGTCCTCGAGCACGGCGAACACGTCGGAGCCGACCTCCACGGACGACCCGACGGAGTGCCGGGTCACCGCGCCGCGCCGGGCGTCGTAGGTCAGCGACACGTCGAACTCGTCCAGCCAGCCGATGATGGAGCGCCGCCCGGACCACTCGCGCGCGCCGCCGCCGTCGAGCCAGAAGCACCGACGGTGCCGGGCCGCGACGTCGGCGAAGAACTCGACCGGGTCGGTGCTCTCGCTCACGCCGCACCGAGCCAGTTGGAGACGAGCGCGCGGCCGTGCTCGGAGAGGATCGACTCGGGGTGGAACTGCACGCCCTCGAGCGGCAGGGTGCGGTGGCGGACCGCCATCACGACCGAGCCGGCGGTGGCGGACACCTCCAGCTCGTCGGGCACGACGACCGCCGCCAGCGAGTGGTAGCGCACCGCCGCGAATCCCTGCGGCACACCTGTGAACACGCCCCGCCCGTCGTGCGTCACCTCGGCCACCTCCCCGTGGGCGGGTGGCACCCGGTCGACCGTGCCGCCGTAGGCGAGGACCAGCCCCTGCATGCCGAGACACACGCCCAGGACCGGCCGGGTGCCGGCGCTCAGCACCTCGCGACCGACGGAGAAGTCCGCCTCGTCCGCAGGGTGCCCCGGGCCCGGCGAGAGCAGCACGTGCGAGTGCCGGAGCACCGCCTTCGCGCTCACCTCGTCGTGCTGCACCACCGTCGGCAGCTCGCCGGTGACGGCGGCGACCAGGTGGACGAGGTTCCAGGTGTAGGAGTCGTGGTGGTCGACCACGACCACGTCCGGAACGCCCACCTGCACAACCTAGTGCCCCGCTAGTGCCCGACCCCCCGGTCGATCCCGCGGCAGCGTGGCGGGAGGGGGTCGTCGCCGACGAACGTCGCGCACCTGTCGAACGCCTCGAGCGCACGTTTCAGCCGGGCGATGGTGCGGGCGTGCGCCGGCTCGGCGTACTCGTTGGTCCGCTCCCAACCGACCTCGGAGTAGTCGTAGAACTCCCAGGCCTCCTCGACGCCGTCCCACGACGGGTCGAGGTCCAGCCGCACCAGCAGGGCGTTGCGGCTGCGTACGGCGACGTACGACGGGATCAGGTCCATCGTGCCGCCCGCGTAGGCCTTGTCGGGATCGGCGCCGAGCGACGGCGCGAAGGTGTGCTCGAAGAAGACGAGGTCGCGGGTCGATGCGGCGGGGTCCGCCAGGCTCGGGAGCAGTGACCTGCCGGAGCGGTAGGCCGCGGGTCGCAGCCCGGCGAGGTCCTCGAGCGTCGGCGCGAGGTCGAGGTTCGTCGTCAGCGCCGCCCGCTCCCCCGGCTCGACGCCCGGGCCCACGACCATCAGCGGCACGTGCGCGTCGGAGTCGTACGGCGTGCCCTTGCCCGCGTCCAGCCCGTGCTGCCCGAGGTGGAAGCCGTTGTCGGAGGTCAGCACGACGAACGTGTTGTCGTCGACGGCGTCGAGGATCCGGCCCAGCATCCGGTCGATCGACTGCACCATCTGCGCCCGCGCGCGCAGGTCGGCCTCGGCCCGCTCGGCGGTCAGGGTGGGAGTGTTGGTGCGCCAGGCCGGTGCCTCCGACCCGTCGGCCCGGCGCGGCGCGTTGTCGTCGACCGGGTCGCCGAAGCCGGGCAGGTCGTCCAGGCCCAGCGACGCACACGGCACCGGCCCGCAGTCGCCGTCGCCCTTCCGGTCACGGAAGGCAGGAGGGAAGCCGGGGTCACGCGGGTAGTGCGGTCGCGGCCCGACCCGCGAGTGCGGTCCGTAGGTCGCGACCTCCAGGAAGTACGGCGCCCGTTCGTCCCGGTGCTCGCGGATGAACTCCAGCGCGAGCTCGTCGGTGACGGTGCCGACGTACGCCTCGTCCTTGGTGCGCGGCCCGGCGGAGGCCGGCGGCGCGAGGTGGTCGCGCGCGTGCACGAGGCCGTCCTCGACGTAGGTGCTCTCGAAGTCCCAGCCGTCGTAGGCCGACCCGAAGATCACCTCCCACTCCGTCCAACCGGGCGGCGGGTCGGGCAGCTCACCGCCGGGGACGTAGGCGTACTCGTTGAGGTACTTCCCGATGAACCCCGTCGTGTAGCCGGCCTGCTGCAGCCGGACGTTGACCGAACGCTCGGCGTTGCCGTTGGCCTCGAACGCCTCCCAGCCGCCGATCGGCCCGACCGGGTTGGGCGTATTCGCGGTGTTCGTCAGCACCCCGGTCTGGTGGGGGTACTGCCCGGTGAAGATGCTGGCCCGGGAGACGCAGCACAGCGAGTCCACGACGTACGAGTGCGGGTACGACGCGCCCGTCTCGCGCATCCGCTGCGCGTTGCGCATGGTCTCCAGGAGCTCGAGGCTGAAGTCGTCCATCAGCACGAGCACGATGCTGGGGTCGTGCGGGTCGATCCTCGCGGGCGCGACGTGCGGTGCCGGCGGCAGCCGCTTCGCCTCGGGGGGCGACGAGCGCGATGACTGTCCCTGGCAGGCCACCAGGGCACCCACGGCAACAACAGTCACAGCCGTCGCAAGCGCCACTCGTGACCGTCGCATCCCGCTCCCCACGTTGACCCCAATGGTCAAACATGAAGACGCTCCGCGCAGGCATTTGGTTGCCTTGCCAGGAGCAGTTCCTAGTCAAAGAGCAGGTCGCACACCATGTCGTGCACCAGGTCGTAGCCGCGCTGGGTGAGGATCGACTCGGCGTGGAACTGCAGGCCGCGGTAGTGCGGCCCGGCCAGCGCGTTGACGTCGCCCGTCTCCGGATCGGTCTCCACGCTCACGCCCGGGGGCAGCGCGGCGTCCGCGCCGGGCAGCCGCCCGACGAACGTGTTGTAGAAGCCGACCCGCTCCGTGCGCCCGCCCAGCGTCACCGGCGACTGGGTGCCCTGGAAGACGATGTCCTTGTAGCCGAGGTCGAGCCCGAGGTGGTGGCAGAGCGCCTGGTGGCCCAGGCACACCGCCAGGAACGGCTGCTCCCGCTCGAGCAGCCGCGCGACCGCCGCGCGCATGGTCGCGATCTTCGGGTCGGCGCCGTCGCGCGGGTCACCCGGGCCGGGCCCGACGATCACCAGGTCGGCGTCATCCAGGCAACCCTCGACGTAGGCGTCGTGGCGCACCACCTCGCTCGTCATGCCGAGCACCCCCAGCAC
>DASTDJ010000008.1:0-12983 GCA_035710425.1 Nocardioides sp. | reverse complement strand
AGCCGATCGGGTCGAAGTCGAGGGTCTCGTCCGGTCCGGCGACCAGGTGGCCCTTGCCGGAGACGTAGGCCGCGCAGTAGGAGTGCGTGACGGTGTGGCCGCGGCGCGCGAGCTCCCTGCTGAGCTGGGCCTGGAACGGGTGACCACTGTGGTCATGGACGAGAACACGCATCGTCAGCGGCCGCCGTCCACGCGGTCGACGACGGGGCTGGTCTGGACCAGGAAGCGGGTGGGGAGTGCGGCCCTCGGGTGCGGGGCACCGGTGCCGGCACTGGTCTGCTGCGAAGCCGAGAGCAGCCGGCGGGTGCAGATCGAGCACGACCCGAACGCGTGTTTCGGCAGGTCAGCGTGGGCCTGCGCCTCCGCTGCGTGGCCGGTCTCGGCCTCCGCGACGCGCGCCATACCCACCACCGTTTTCCCCTTCGGCTTGTGTCCCAGCCAGTCGGAGAGGCAAACGAAGGAGCATGGGATACGTCACGGCGTATTTAAGGAACGTGTTTCAAAATCCCCGGCATGGGGGATGACGCGCCTCAGAGCAGGTCGACGATGAGGTCCGCGACGGCCGCCTGCTCCGCAGGCGTCGGGTGGTACGGCGCCGCCTTCGTACGACGGTCCTCCTTGCGGCCGTTGATCCACGGCTCCTCGGCGCAGATGTCGTGCTCGGCGCCGGCGGCCGCCACGTCGACGTACTCGACGCCGGTCGCGCTCGCCGCTGCCTCGATCGTCTCGTTGAGCTGCTCGAAGGCGTCGCGGACGAAGTCGACGTCGCCCTTCGCCAGCGGCAGCCGGTCCGGGCAGGCGCCGGACTCGGGGAGCAGCCGGGGGTAGCCGATGGCGAGGATCCGGGCGTCCGGCGCCCGCTGGGCGATCGCCTCGTAGACGCCCTCGAGCCGCTCCTGGATCCGCTCGAAGACGTCGGGGAGCGCCTTCGCGTTCGCGTCCGTGCACGGCGAGCCGCGAGGGTCGTTCTGCGCGAACTGCAGGCACTCGTAGGCGGCGCGGAAGGAGAAGTCCCCGTCGTTGACGCCCATGCCCACGGTCACCAGGTCGGTGTCCGCCGAGACGACCTCGATCTGCGGCGGCTGGACGCGGTCGCCCTGGTCCTGCGACTGGATGATGTCGGCCGCCGTCGCACCACCGCAGCTCACGTCGAGCAGCTGCGCGTCATCGAGCCGCTCGGCCACCCGGTGCGGGTAGTTCCGGTCGGAGCGGAAGCAGCCGTCGGTGCTGGAGTTGGGGATCTTCGGGGCCGCGGTGAACGAGTCGCCGAGGGCGGCGTACTCGAAGCCGGTGTCGGTCCCGGGACCCTCGTCGTCACAGGCGGTCAGGCCGGTCGCCACGAGGAGGCAGCCGAGGAAGAGGATCAACCGGTGCCGGACGATCCTGCGGGGGAGCATGGGGTGAGCGTGCCAGCCGGGGGCAAGCGACCGCATCGGGATGTTCCCTGATCCTCGGCCGCACTGCCCCCGGCGGGGACGGACCTCTCAACCCTGAGCGCGCTTGACCTGGTCGTAGACCCAGGCGTAGGTCTCCGCGAGGCCGTCGGCGAGCGAGATGGACGGCTCCCAGCCGTAGGTCTCCATGATCTGCGTGTTGTCGGAGTTGCGGCCGCGCACGCCTTGGGGCGCATCCAGCTTGTACTGCCGCTCGCACCGGATGCCGGCGATGCCCTCGACGATGTCGACCAGCTGGTTGATGGACACCAGCTCGGAGCTGCCCAGGTTGACGGGCTCGCCGCTGTCGCCGTTCATGATCATCTGCGAGCCCTGCACGCAGTCGTCGATGTACATGAAGCTGCGGGTCTGCTCGCCGTCGCCCCAGATCTCGATCTCGTGCTTGCCGGTGATCGCGGCGGTCGCGATCTTGCGGCACACCGCGGCCGGGGCCTTCTCGCGGCCGCCGTCCCACGTGCCCTCGGGGCCGTAGACGTTGTGGTAGCGAGCGACCCGGGTGATCAGGCCGAAGTCCTCCGTGAAGTGCCGGCACATCCGCTCGGTGAAGAGCTTCTCCCAGCCGTAGCCGTCCTCGGGCATCGCCGGGTAGGCGTCGGCCTCCTTGAGGGCGGTGATGTCGGTGTCGGTCTGCTTGTCGGCGGCGTAGACGCACGCCGACGAGGAGTAGAAGTAGCGCTCGACCCCGTGGTGCTGGGCCGCCTGCAGCATGTGGGTGCTGGTCAGCACGGTGAGCATGCAGAGGGCCTTGTTGTTCTCGATGAAGCCCATCCCGCCCATGTCGGCGGCGAGCATGAAGACCTCGCCGGCGCCGGCGGTGTTCTCCATGGCGTGCTCGAGGAGCGACAGGTCGGCGACGACGTTCTGCGCGTCGTCGTGCACCTGGTACCACTCGGACTGCGGCTTGACGTCCACCGAGCGGACGGACTTGCCCTGCTTCAGCAGATCGGCCACCAGGTGGCCGCCGATGAAGCCACCGCCTCCGGCCACCACTACATCGACCGTGTTCGCGGCCACGGCTACCCCCTCGCTTGTGTCCCAACTTGTCTGCAGGAGGAAACGAGGCGTGCGGTGTTTCGTCACGCGCGCGGCCGTACGCCGTCTTATCGCCTTGATCTAGGCTCGCGGTCGTGAAACGCGCGTTCGTCACCGGCATCACCGGCCAGGACGGTTCCTACCTGGCCGAGCTGCTGCTCGACAAGGACTACGAGGTGCACGGCCTGGTCCGGCGCTCCTCCCTGCTCAACCGCAGCCGGATCGACCACCTCCACGACAACGGACGGCTGCACCTCCACTACGGCGACCTCACCGACGGGGTCAGCCTGGTCAACCTGGTCCGCAAGATCGAGCCGCACGAGGTCTACAACCTGGGCGCGATGAGCCACGTCAAGGTGTCCTTCGAGATGCCGGACTACACCGCCTCGACCAACGCGATCGGAACCCTGCGGCTGCTGGAGGCGATCCACGCCGCGCGCCTCGAGTGCCGCTTCTACCAGGCCTCGACCTCCGAGATGTTCGGCTCCACCCCACCGCCGCAGAGCGAGGAGTCGAAGTTCCACCCGCGGTCGCCGTACGGCGCCTCGAAGCTGCAGGCCCACTGGGTGACGGTGAACTACCGCGAGGCCTACGGCCTGTTCGGGGTCTCCGGGATCCTGTTCAACCACGAGTCACCGCGCCGCGGCGAGAACTTCGTGACCCGCAAGATCACCAAGGCGGTCGCCTCGATCGAGGCCGGCCTCCAGGACCACGTCGAGCTGGGCAACCTCGACGCCGTCCGCGACTGGGGCTACGCGCCGGAGTACGTCGAGGGCATGTGGCGGATGCTGCAGGCCGACGAGCCCACCGACTACGTGCTCGCCACCGGGAGCGGGCACAGCGTGCGGGAGTTCTGCGAGGCGGCGTTCAGGCACGCCGGCATGGACTGGCGCGACCACGTCAAGCACAACGAGAGCTTCGAGCGGCCGGCCGAGGTCGATGCGCTGATCGGCGACGCGTCCAAGGCGAAGGCAGAGCTGGGCTGGGAGGCGAAGACGCACGCCCTCGAGCTCGCCGGCCTGATGGTCGACGCCGACCGCGAGGACGTCGCCCGCCTCCTCGGCCGCTAGCCGGGGCCGGTGGTGTCGAGGCTCAGGCCTTGACGGCCTTCGCACCTCAACCACCGACGGCTGACGGTGGTTGAGGTGCGAGGAGCGCCAGCGACGAACCTCGAAAACCACCGGGAGCTAAGCCCGGACGAACACCCCGTCGGCCTGCAGCATCGCGCCGCTGGGGTTGGTGAAACCCTGCGCGACGGCGACCATCCGGAAGCCGTGGTCGTAGGCGAACGAGATCGCCTCGTCGACGAGCATCCCGCCCGAGTAGAGCGGCACGAACGACAGCTCGAGCTGGAGCCCGACGCACGTCGCGAGCGTCTCGGCGCCGCCGGCCAGGACCTCGCGCTCGAAGCCCTGGGTGTCGATCTTCAGGAACGGCCGCGAGGCAGAGGCGAGATGCTCGGGCGCGACGTCGTCGAGGCGGGCGACGGTGATCTCCTCCTCGCCGACGTAGTCGACGTGGGGCGCGGCCGAGCGGTGCTCCTCGGCCATCGGGAGCAGGGAGCTGCTGTCGCTGTTGGAGGCGATGTTGATCGTCTGCTTCCCGGCGGTGCTGCCGAGTGCGGCCTGCACGCAGCTCCACTTCGGGTCGCCGGACGAGGCAGCCGTCAGGTCGGAGTACGCCGCGGCGATCGGCTCGAACGACACGATCCGGCCGGCGTACCCGAACTCCCGCAGCTCCTGGGCGTAGCCACCCCGGGCCGCACCCACGTCGAGGACCACGTCGACGCCGTGCTCGGCCATCACCCGCTGCCGTCGCCATCCCGGGTGTCGCTGCAACGCCAGGCCGCGACGGGCGAGACCCCGCATGACCACTGAGCTCAGCCTCGACATCCGTAGTTCCTCTCACGCGTCACGAGCGACACGGCAAGATAACGTCCGGGCGACGGCGCCGTGGCCGGTCCCACCGACTCGTAGGAGAAACGCACTCGCATGTCCACGCTGACGACGTCCGAAGGTCTCGGCTTCCGCGACCTGGTGTTCTCGGACCTGGCCCGCTACCGCCCGCGCGAGAAGCCGTCCTGGCCCGGCGTCGCGATGCGCTGCCTGTCGAACCCCGGGATGATCGCCTCGGTGATCCTGCGCGCGCAGCAGATGCAGATGCGCAAGGGCAGGGTGCGGGCGGCGTACCTGCTGCGCACCATCGGGATGATCCTGGTGAGCGCCGACTTCGTGCCCGGCATGGACATCGGGCCGGGTCTGATGATGGCCCACCCCAACGGCGTGGTGATCGGCAACGGACTCAAGATCGGCGCCAACGTCTCGTTCGGCGGCGGGGTCACGGCGGGCGTGAAGCAGCCGGACGCCCCGGCCGACGAGGACGGCTACCCGGTGATCTGCGACGGCGCGATCGTGCTGGCCAACGCGGTCCTGGTCGGCCCGGTCACGGTCGGCATGCACGCCCAGGTGGGCGCCAACTCCGTGCTGCTCGCCGATGCCCCCGACTACGCCGTGATGTTCGGGATGCCGGCGCGCAAGGTCGCCGTACGTGAGGGCGTCATCCCCGGGTCGATCGAGGTGCTAGACGCCTGAGCGGCAGAGGTCGCACGACGGCTCGCCCAGCTCGGGGTCGTGACCCTCGACGAACTCCTTCACGTTCGGCGAGCTGATCTGGTCGCGGTGCGCCGCGACCTTCGCGTCGGACCAGTCCCACCACTTGATCCGCAACAGGCCTTCGCGGGTGGGCTCGTCGAACCGGTGCCGCACCAGCCGGGCGGGGTTGCCCGCCATGATCGCGTAGGGCTCGACGTCCTTGGTGATCACGGCGCGGGCCGCGATGACGGCGCCGTCACCCACGGTGACGCCGGAGGTGATGATCGCCTCGTAGCCGACGTAGCAGTCGTTGCCGATGTTGATCGGCCCCTTGCTGAACACCGAACCGTCGTGGAAGACCCAGTCGCCCTTCTCGTCGACGTGCGCGTGCAGGGTGCCGACCCAGTCGGTGTGGTGCAGGCCCCCGGGGATCAGGAGGGCGGTGTAGTGGAAGCCGGTGTACTTCCCGATGTGCATCTCGCCGGGCTCGCCCGGGTAGGCGCGCATGGTGCGGACGATGGGGTACGACGTGTGCTCCCAGGTGAGGCGCTCGTCGCCTTCGTCCCAGTGCACGATCTGGTGTCCGGTGATCCAGGCGCGGACCTTGGCGCGCAGCCGGGTCTTCACGCGCTCCCGGAAGTTGCCGCGCGCGGGAGGCGTCATGTGTGAGCTCACGGGCCGGAACCCTACCGGCGAGA
Source organism: Nocardioides sp. (assembly GCA_035710425.1). Taxonomy (GTDB): domain Bacteria; phylum Actinomycetota; class Actinomycetes; order Propionibacteriales; family Nocardioidaceae; genus Nocardioides. The sequence goes on along the minus strand of DASTDJ010000008.1, from coordinate 7,208 downwards.
TTCGGGCTTGGGGTCGTTCCGGTTGCGTTAGCCTTTGCCCGCACTTCCGTCATCAAGGAGACATCGTGGGCAGTCCGCAACAGCTGGCCGAGCAGACCGTTCGCGGCTTCGTCGCGCGCGTCAAGCCAGAGGCTCCCGAGCTCGAGCTCGACACCCCGCTCTACGCCGACGGGGTCGGGCTGGACTCGCTGGAGGCCGCCGAGCTGTCCGCGCTGCTGGAGGACGAGGTCGGGTCCGACCCGTTCACCTCCGACGAGATGCCCCAGACGCTGCGCGACATCCTCGGGTTCTACGACGAGGTTCGAGTCGACGCTTGATCGAGCTGCTCCGTCGCGTCGCGGAAGAGGATCCCCGGCGAGCGGCGATCCTCACCCATGAACGGACGGTGAGCTACGGCGAGCTGGTGCGCGCCGCGGAGAACGCCGCGGCCGCACTGAGCCGCGAGGGGATCTCCCGCTTCGCGGTCGCGGAGCACGAGGCCGAGCCGGTCGTCGCGCTCATGGCGGCCGCATCGGCGGCCGGCGCGGAGGCCTGCCTCTACCCGCCCTCGGAGCCGGAGGAGATCGAGCGGCTGCTCGACCGGTTCGACCACGACCTCGTCGTGACGACCCGCGACGACCTCGAGGCCGGCCGCGTCGTGCGTCCGGAGGAGTGGACGTCCGGCGCCGACGCAACGCCGTACGACGGACCGGCGCCCGACGCGCCCCGGCCCCACCTGGTGCAGACGACCGGCACCACCGGCACGCCGCGCGGGGTGCGACACGACTGGAGCCGGCTGCTGCGCGGCACCGCGCGGATCAAGCCGGAGCGCGACCACCGGTGGCTGCTGGCCTACGGCATCCACCAGTTCGCCGGCCTGCAGATCCTGCTGCACGTCTTCGCGGCCGGCGCCACGCTCGTCGCGCCCGCACCGCGCCGACCGCGCGAGGGGCTGCGCGCGATGCGCGAGCTCGGCGTCACCCACGCGAGCGCCACCCCGACGTTCTGGCGGTTCGTCCTCGCCGAGCTGCGCAGTGACGGCGGCCCGGCGCCGGCGCTGAAGCAGATCACCCTGGGCGGCGAGGCGATCCCGGGCCCGCTGCTCGGCGATCTCGAGAAGACGTTCCCCGACGCCCGCATCTCGCAGGTCTACGCCGCGTCCGAGTTCGGCTCGACGGGGTCGATGCGCGACCGCCGTGCCGGCCTATCGGCCGAGGTGCTCGACCGCGGCGACGACGCCGACGTGGCGATGAAGATCGTCGACGGCGAGCTGTGGATCCGCTCGCGCACCGGGATGCTCGGCTACTACGGCGAGCCGCCGGTCGACCCCGACGCGTGGCGCGCGACCGGCGACCTGGTGGAGCTCGACGGCGACCGGATCCTCTTCCTCGGCCGGTCCTCGGAGATCATCAACGTCGGCGGGGTGAAGGTGCACCCGCTCACGATCGAGGAGCGGGTCAGCGCCGTCGATGGGGTCGGCGTGGCCCGCGTCTACGGCCGTTCCAACCCGATGACCGGGCAGATCGTGGCGCTCGAGGTGGTCGCCGTACCCGGCGCCGACCGGGCCGCGGTGGAGACGGCCATCCGGCAGGCCTGCGCCGACCTGCCCTCCGCGTCGCGCCCCCGCAGCATCCGTTTCGTCGACCAGGTCGCTATGGCCGGCAGCAAGATCGTGAGGAGAACCACCGGTGAGCAGTGAGCCCCGCGTCGTCATCATCACCGGGGGCAGTCGCGGCCTCGGTGCCGGGATCGTGCAGTCCTACCTCGACTCCGGCGACCTGGTCGCCACCTGCTCGCGCAGCATCACACCCGAGGTGGAGAAGTGGCAGCAGGAGGAGCCCGACCGGTTCCTGTTCGAGCCTGCCGACCTCTCCCGCTCCGCCGACTGCGAGCGATTCGTGAAGGCCGTCATCGACAGGTGGGACCACGTCGACGTACTGATCAACAACGCCGGCGTCGCCCGCGACGGCATCCTCGGGATGGCGACCGACGAGGACATCGACACCGTCGTCGACCTCAACCTCAAGGGCACGCTCTACATGTCCCGGCTGGTCAGCCGCCGGATGCTCGCCCGCCGCAGCGGCAACATCGTCAACATCTCCTCGATCGTCGGCCGCTCGGGCTACCGCGGGCTGGCCGTCTACAGCGCCACCAAGGCCGCGCAGGAGGGGATGACCCGGGCCCTGGCACGTGAGCTCGGCTCGCGCGGCATTCGCGTCAACGCGATCGCCCCCGGCTACCTGCGCACCGAGATGAGCCACGGCCTCGACGAGGCCCAGCTCCAGCAGATCGTCCGCCGTACGCCGGCCGGACGGCTCGGCGAGCCGGACGACATCGCCCGCGCGTGCCAGTTCCTCACCGATCCGCGCAACGACTACCTCACCGGACAGGTGCTGGTCATCGACGGTGGCCTGACCGGCTGACGAGACATTCTGCGCCCCGATCGGGGCGCGCTCCGGCATACTCACCCCGGTATTCAGCACTCGGGACCTGGCAATGGGGAGGGTCCTTGGGTCACGTCACCGCAAGGAGTCCTGCATGCCGACGCCTGTTGATGCGCCGCCCGTCAACCTGCGCCAACGACTCGCCCGCATCCTGCCGCTCTCGCTCGTCGACGGGCTGGACCGGCTGGTGTTCCGGGTCCGCCGGGGCCGGATCCGAGCGGTCCACGCTCTCTTCGCCCGGCTGGGCCTCAACATCGCGAAGCGTGCCGACTACTACTCCACGCTGCCGGTGATCGACGAGCTCGAGAAGACCCGCGAACGCTGGGACCGGCCGAGCTCACTCACCGGCGTCGAGATCGACACCGGAGCGATGCGCAAGCGGCTCGGGGTGCTGGCCGAGCAGTGGGAGGAGGAGTTCCGCGAGGTCGCCGGCGACTACGTCGACAACACCCGCCGCGGCTTCGGGCCCGGCTACCCGGAGTTCGACGCGCGGACGCTCTACTACTTCCTGCGCGACTACAAGCCGCGCCGGTACCTCGAGGTGGGGTCGGGGCTCTCGACGTACTACGCATCGCTGGCCGCTGCCCGCAACGCCGAGGAGGGTTCGCCGCTCCACCTCACCTGCGTGGAGCCCTACCCGTTCGAGGCGCTGCGCACGCTGCCCGACTTCGACCTGGTGGAGGGGTTCGTCCAGGACACCCCGTTGGAGGTCTTCGAGTCGCTGGGGGCCGGCGACGTCCTGTTCATCGACTCCTCGCACGCGCTGAAGGTCGACAGCGACGTGGCCTACCTGTTCCTGGAGGTGCTGCCCCGGGTGAAGCCCGGCGTGCTGGTGCACATCCACGACGTGCCGTTCCCGTTCAACGTGCCGTACCCCGCCGACACCTGGCTCTTCGGGGAGCGCTGGCCGGTCTACTGGAACGAGGCGATGGTGGTGCAGGCGTTCCTGGCCTTCAACTCCAGCTTCGAGGTGCTGCTCTCGGTGCCGATGATCCGGCACCAGGACGAGGCGTTCCTGAAGGACCGCTTCCCGGGGTACGTCGCCGTGACCGACGACCCGAACCCGCCGTCCTCTCTGTGGTTGCAGCGGGTGGTCTGACCGCCCGATCGTCGGCTCCTGGGATTCCCGGAGCCGACCGCATCGACTGACTTATGCTCCTGCCTTGTGGCAGACGGCGACGAGGACGGCGATCGACTCGACGCCCGTGAAGAGGCCGTTGCTCCGTGGTGGATCATCGCGGTGGCCGGCATCCTCACCCAGCTGCTCACCACGATCAGCGGGGTCCTCGCGGCCCGGATGCTCGGCGTCGAGGGTCGCGGACAGGTGGTCCTGGTCGCCGTACTGGCCGCCACCGCGTCGCAGCTGACGCTCGGCGGCAGCCTGCCCAACGCGATCACCAAGCAGCTGGCCGAGCGCCGCGTCACCGCCCGTGACGGCCTGCGCCGGATGCCCCGGAAGTGGGCACCCTGGGGCCTGCTCGCCGCGGCCATCGCCGGCGCCTACCTGCTGTTCCTGGAGTGGGACACGTCGGGCTCCACCAAGTACGCACTCGCTGCCGCCGTGGTGCTGATGGCCGTGCAGCTGATGGCCCAACGGATCCTGATCGGCGCGATGCTGGGCGAACGCGCCAACCCGGTGCACATCGCGCTGACCGGCGTGCTGCCCCAGGCGCTCGTGGTGGCGGTCTACGCCGTGGCCACCGCGATGGACGCCGACTGGAGCCCGGTGGAGCTGCTGTCGGTCAACATCCTCTGCACCGGGCTCGTGCTCGTCGCCCGGCTCCGGGGCCTGGCGCCGGCGACCAACCGGCCCGAGGACCGGCTGGATCCCACCGAGCTGAACCGCCTGGCGCGGCACACGCACATCGGCAGCGTCGGCCCCATCGACGGACTCGCGATCGACCGGATGCTGGTCGGCTCGCTGCTCGGGAACGCCCAGCTCGGCCTCTACTCGGTCGCGTTCGCGCTGGGCGGGCTGACCAACATCTTCGCGATCTGCCTGGCCCAGGTGTCGCTGCCGCACATCAGCTCGCTCCAGTCGAACCCGGAGGCCGAGGCCAGGTTCGTACGCCGGTGGCTGCTGACCACCGTGGTCCTGCTGGGCCTGGTCGTGGCCGTCCTCGAGGCGGCGCTCGTACCGATCATCCGGGTGACGTTCGGGCCGGAGTTCCTCGACGCCACCGAGTGCGCCCGGTGGATGCTCCTCGCCAGCGGGTTCCTCGGGTTCCGGCGGGTGCTGATCGCCGTGCTGCAAGGGCGCGACCGCGGCAAGCTGGCCTCGGTGACCGAGCTGGCGCTGACCCCTCTCGTGGTCGTCGGCATCGTCCTGGCGGCCGCTGCCGACAGCCTGGTCGGGGCGAGCGTGACCATGCTGTGCGTCGGCGCCGCCGGATGCCTGGTCCTGGGGGTGGCGGTCTACCGCTCGGAGGCGACCGGGATCGACGCGCGGGCGGCCGCCGAGGCGGAGCCACTCCAGTCCTGAGCTCGCGTTCGGGTCAGCCGGACAGCGGGACGTGCTCGTCGCACCAGGTCGCGATCTCCCGGGCCATGGCTCGCCCGATGGCGTCGTGCGCCTCGGGTGTGTAGTGGCCGCCGTCGGGCACGATGTCGTGCCCGGTCGCGACCAGCGGGGCCAGTGCGGCGCCGGTGTCGAAGAGCCGGACGGTGTCGCTGTCGACCCGGCTCACGACCTCGGCCATCGCATCGTTGACCATGGTGATCCGCTCACCGATGTGGGGGAACCAGGTGGCCCACCGCTCACCGGGACCGGGGATCTCCGGGAGCAGCACCAGCGGGCTGCTGATGAAGCGGATCCGGCGCACGAGCCGCTCCAGGTCGTCCGCGAACCGCGCCGCCCGACGCTTGAAGACGGCCGCCGGGACCCGCGCGTCGGCCTTCTGCTGGGCGACGGCCAGCGTCTTCCAGGTGGGCCGCAGTGCGAAGCGGCGGTAGGTGTCACGGACCGCCCCCGGACGTCCGCGCAGGCTGTTGACGTGGCGCTCCAGCGGCTGCGGGAGGAAGAGGTGCACCGCCTCGAAGAGGCCGTAGTTGAGGACCACCACGTCCGGGGACCACGCGAAGACCTGGCGCTCCCAGTTCTTGATGCCGGTCTTGACCCGCTCCGAGGTCGCCGCGAGGTTGCGCACCATCACCGGCCGGCCGGTCAGCAGGAGCTCGCGCTCGACGACGCGCGGATAGGTGAAGTCGGTGGGCGCCCCGCCCATGAACGACACCCAGTTGGCGGGGGAGGACCCCTTCACCAGCACCCGCAGAGGCGCGTGCCTCGCCACCGCCATCGTCAGCACACTCCTAGTCGGGGACGGCGGTGATCCTGTGAGCCGGGTCGTCGGGCAGCTCCGCCTTGGTCAGCCCCTCCTGACGGGCGAACTCGAGGATCTCCTCGGCCAGCCGCTCCGCGATGGCGCGGTGTGCCTCCGGGGTGTAGTGGCCGCCGTCGGGGTTGACCTCCTCGTCGCCCTGCATCAGCGGCGCGAGGACGGTGTTGGTCTCGAAGAACCGCACGTTGGGCTTGTCGGTACGACGGACGACCTCCCTCAGCGCCTGGTTCATGACCTCCATGCGCTCACCCATGCCCGGGAACCAGTTGCGGAACGGGGCGCCCGGCGGGGTGAGCTCCATGACCAGCACCAGCGGGCTGCCGATCATCTGGATCCGCTCGATCAGCCGGACCAGGTCGTTCTCCACGCGGCGCGGGCGGTTGCGCAGCATCGTCGAGGGCAGCCGGCGGTCGAGCTGCTGCTGGATCCGGGCGAGCAGCTTCCAGAACTTCCGCAGCACGATGCGGTACGGCGTACGGATCGGTCCGGGACGGTCGGCCATGCTGTGCGCGTGCCGCTCCAGCCGCTGGGGCAGGAGGAAGTGCACGGTCTCGAAGTGCCCGTAGTTCAGCACCACCACGTCGGGTGACCAGCTGAACGTCTCGACCTCCCAGTTCTTGAGCGCGGTCTTGACGCGCTGCGAGGCCATCGCCGTGCAGCGGACCTCGGCGGGCACCCCGGCGGCGTACAGCTGCGCCTCGGTGGCGCGCGGGTAGGCGAAGTCGCGCCGCGGCCCGCCCATCCAGGAGACGGTGTGCACGGTCGAGGCGCCCTTGACCAGCACCCGGAGCGGCAGGGGGAGCGGCTCGCTCATGACGCCTGCGGCGGAGCCTTGTCCTCCGGCTCCTTCGGAGCCTTGGAGGTCTTCGCGGCCCGCGTCTGGCGACGGGTCGGGGCGCTCTCCTCGTAGTAGTAATAGTAGTAACCGCCCGTGGCCCGCTTCGGGATCATGTTGACCGCGATGCCGAACAGCCGGCCACCGACCTGCTCGAGCCGGGTGATCGCGTCCTTGACCGCGTCGCGCGTGGTCTTGCCGTGCTGGACCACGAGGATCACGCCGTCGGCGATCGTGGAGAGCACCGCGGCGTCGGCGACGGGGAGCAGCGGCGGACCGTCGATGATGACCATGTCGTAGGAGTCGCACAGCTCGCGGATCAGGTCGTGGGTGACCCGCGACTGCAGGATCTCGGTCGGGTTCGGCGGCTTGGCGCCGCTGGCGAGGAAGTGCAGCCCGCTCGGCTCGTGCACCTGGATCGCGTCCTGCACCTCCGTCTTGCCGACCAGGATGGTGGTCAGGCCGACGGCGGCGTCGAGTCCCAGCAGGCCGGCGACGCGCGGGCGGCGCAGGTCGGCGTCGATGATCACCATGTCGTACTCGTCGCGCAGCTGCTTGAGCAGGTCGTGGGTGACCCGCGACTGCAGGATCTCGGTCGGGTTCGGCGGCTTG
>DASTDJ010000007.1:0-12017 GCA_035710425.1 Nocardioides sp. | reverse complement strand
CGGCGGCCTGGTGCGCCTCCTCGGCGAGCTTCGCGTGCCGACCGGCGGACTTCTCCGCCAGCGTGCGCGCGCGGGTCTGCTCGAGCGCGGCGCTCTGGAGGGTGCTGCGCTCCTGCTCGGCGGCGGCCACGAACGCGGCGTACTCGTCGGCGGCAGCCGTCGCGGCCTCGGAGATCTCGCGGGCGCGGTCCTCGGCGCGGGTGCGCTCCAGGAACGCCTCCTGTGCGAGGGAGGCCTGCTGGGCAGCCATCTCGTCGGCGACCCGGCGGGCCTCGGTGTGCTCGATGGCGGCCTGCTCGGCGGCGCGCCGCTCGTCGAGTGCGCCGGCGGCGAAGACGGCGTGCTCCTGTGCCTGCTGCCGGGCCTCGTCGGCGGCCTGGCGGGCCCGCTCCTCGGCCGTCGTCGCGGCCTCGTGGGCGGCGCGGGCGGCCTCGGCGTGCCGCTGCGCGTCCTGCTCGGCCTCCTGGCGGGCCTTCGCCTGGGCGAGAGCCTCGGACTGGGCGCGCTGCCGCTCCTCCTCCGCCTCGCGGACGAAGGTGGCGTACTCGTCGGCCTTCTCGGTGGCGGAGTCGGCCACCTCGCGGGCGCGGTCCTCGGCCTGGGCGCGCTCCAGGAACGCCTGCTCGGCGAGCGCGGCCTGCTGGGCGGCGGCCTCGTCGGCCGCACGGCGGGCCTCGGCGGCGACCGCGGCGGCGTTCTCGGCGGCGCGGCGGTCGTCGAGGGCGACCCGGGCGAAGGCGGCGTGCTCGTCGGCCTGCGCGGCCGCGGCCTCGGCGGCCTGCCGGGCCCGCTCCTCGGCTTCGGCGGCCAGGGTGTGGGCCTCCTGGGCCAGCTGCGCGTGCCGGGCGGTCTCCTCCTCGGCCTCCAGGCGAGCCTTGGTCTGCTCCCGTGCGGTCCGCTCGAGCGCCTCGCGCTCCTGCTCGGCCTCGCGCACCAGCGCGGCGTACTCGTCGGCGGCCTTGGCCGCCTGCTCGGCCAGCTCCAGCGCCCGCTCCTCGGCGGCGGCGCGCTCGGACAGCGCCTTCTCGGCGATCTGGGCGTGGTCGCGGGCCGCGCGCTCGGCGTCGGCCCGGGCCAGCTGGGCCTCCTCGGCGAGCATCGCCGCCTTGCCGGCGGCCTCCTCGGCGGCCTCGCGCTCGGTGAGGGTGGCGACGACGCGCTCGGCGAGCTCGGAGGCGTGACGCTCGGCCGACTCGCGCTTGGACGACTCGGTCTCGGCCAGTGTCACGTGCTCGCGGGCCGCGCGCTCGGCGGCCTCCCGGGCACGGGTGGCGCGATCGGCCAGCTCCTCGGACTGCTGCCGCTGCCGGGCCGAGGTCTCGGCGGCCCGCTCCGCCTCCTCACGCGCCTGGTGCGCGGTGGCCGCGGCGTCGGCGTACTCCTTCGCGAGCCGGTCAGCCTCGGCGCGGGCCTGGATCGCCTCGCGGGCCACCTCCTCGGCCACGAGCCTTTCGGCGGCCTGCTCGGCGGCCGCGAGCTCGGCGTCCCGGCGGAGCTTGACGGCCTGGTCGGTGGCACCGGAGTAGGGAGAGGGAGCAGTCATCGGTCTTAGAACCCTGATTTCGGTTGCAGGCGGAGGGGCGTGGGCGCGCGTCGCTCACACCCCGACAGAGGTCCGATGCTACCTACGCGCGCCCGCGCGCGGGAACAGTCTTGAATACCCGCAGGGTCAGAGATCCGAGCGCCAATGCCGGAGCGTCTCGGTGAACGCCGCCGGGTCGACATCCTTGTGGTCGATGGTCACCGGAGCCATGCCCCGACGCAGCACCTGCACCTTCCAGTCCTTGTCGCCCGGGTTGCCGGTCATCTGCAGCTGGGTGCTCGTGCTGGTGAGGTAGAACGTGTGGTGCTGGTCGCCGTGCCGCAGCCGCAGGGTGCCCTTCTCCAGGTGGACCTCGGACGACCGCGAACGCTGCCGCAGCGCGATCGCCAGCCCGAGCAGCGCGATCACGGTGAGCACCAGGCTCAGGATCAGGTGATCGAGCACCGTGGCCTGGTAGGCCATCCAGCCGACCGCGGCGGCGCAGCCCAGCGCGACCACGCCGGCCGCGGGTCCGAGTAGGCCCGCGCCCCGCTTCGCGTCGTACGACGTGGCCGCGGCGCGGGCGGGGGTGCTGATCGCCGGTACGGGCTCGGGCTCCGGCTCCGGTTCGAGCTCCGGCTCCGGCTCGAGGTCGACCGCAGGTTCCGGCTCCGGTTCGGGCTCCGGCTCCTCGACGATCTCCGGCTCCTCGACGACCTCGATCTCGTCGAGCTCGACCGCCGGCTCCTCGACCTCCGGCTCGGGCTCGGGGTCGGGCTCGACCAGGTCCTCCAGGAGCTCCGGCTCGACCATCTCCTGGTCCGGCTCGTTCGCGAACCACAGCGCGTCCGCCTCGCCGGTGTCCTCCTCCGGCTCCGGCTCCGGCTCGGGCTCGTCCTCGACCGGCGCCCCGCCCAACGGGTCGACCGGTGCGTAGACCGGCAGCACGTGCGCCTCGTCGAGCTGGCGCTCCAGGGCGGCGATCCGGGCCTCGGCCGCGGCCCGGGCCCTGGACTGCTCGCTCGCCAGCGTGTGCGCGTCGGCCAGTGCCTGCTGCGCCTCCGACAGCGCGGAGGTGCGCTCCTCGGTGCTCATCTGCGCCTCGGCCTGCGCCTCGAACATCCGGGCCTCGGCGTGCTGCGCGACGCGCCGCGCCTCCTCCGCCGTGCTCTCGGCCGCCTGGACGTCGGCGAGCAGCGCGTCGATGCGCTCGCTGTGGAGGGCGTTGCGCTCGGCGGCGTCCTCGGTGAGCTGCCGGATCCGCTCCTCGGCCGCGGCCAGCGACTCCGCCAGCGCCGCCGCGGCGTCGTCGGGGGCGGCGGCGACCTGGGCGCCGGCCTGCTGCTCCAGCCGGGCGGCGTACGCCGCCACCTCGGCCTCGGCCTTCGCGCGGGCCGTGCGCGCCTCGTCGGCGAGCCGCACGGCCTGGGCGAGGGCCTTCTCCAGGGCCTCACGCTCGCGGGTCGCCCGCTCGCTGTCGACGTCCTGGGACCCCACCGCGGCGGACGCCTGCTCCGCGAACGACCGCGCGCGCTCCTCGGCGGCCTCGCGCTCCGCGACGAGCGCCCGCACCCGCTCGGAGTGCTCGGTCGCCCGCGCGGCGGTCTCGGTGGCGAGGGTGTGGGAGCGCTGCTCCGCCAGCTCCAGCTCGGCCTGGAGCTGCCGCAGCTGCTCGGCGTACTGGTCGCTCTGCTGCTGCGCCCGCGCCCGTTCGGCGTGGGTCTCGTCGATGATCCGCGCCTGGTCGGCGACGACCTGCTCGAGCCGCGCGCGCTCCTCGGCGGCGCTGTCGACCGACTGGCTGAGGGCACGCACGCGCTCCTCGATGCCGTCCCGCTCCGCGATCAGGCCGTGCGCCCGCTGGTCGTGCTCCGCGTCGTGGGTGGCGAGCTCGGCGGACAGCGCGTTGGCCCGCTCCTCGGCCGCGGCGAGGTCCTCGCGCGCGTGCCGCAGCTTGGCGGCGTACTCCTCCGCCCGCTCCTCGGCCGCGACGAGCCGCGCCTCCAGGTCGGCGTGGGCCTCGTGCCGCCGCGACTCGCCCTCGTCCGGCAGCGGCGCGGCGGGGCGGTCGCCGTCGCTGCGCCGGCGCGGGAGCAGGTGCCGCCGGTCGTCGACCGGGCTCGGGTCGGCGAGGCCGACCTCGAGCGCGTCGGAGATGACCCGGCGGATCGCGGTGTCGTCGACGTCGGCCCGTTGCAGCGCCTCCCGCGCGGCGGTCACCGGCTCCCGGTCGGCCTCGGCTGCGCGCTGCATCAACGCCGCCACTTCGGTCGGGTCGAGCTCGGCGACCTCATCCTCCTCGTGCCGACGGCGCCATCGGGAGATCCGATGTTCGCCGGACCGGTGTCGGCTGGGCTCGGCACCGGTCTCGTCGTCGGTGGACGAGGTCATGTGGCGGATGTTACCTACGTGGCGACGCCCCCGGGTCGGAAGTCAGTCGCTGGTACTGCACGTGCGTATCCCGCTCGTGATGGGCGAAACCGAGCCCGCTGTAGACGTGCACGGCGGGGAGGTTGTCGGAGGCGACGTACAGCAGCACCTCGCCCACTCCGGCGGCCACCAGGTGGTGCAGTCCGGCGAGCGTGAGCAGCCGGCCGAGGCCGCGTCCCTGCGCGGCCGGATCGATGCCGACGACGTAGACCTCGCCCTGTTGGGCGTCGTGCCGCTTGGTCCAGTGGAACCCCACGACCGCCCCGTCGGCGTCCTCCGCGAGCAGCAGTCCCTCGGGGTCGAACCACGGCTCGGCCATCCGCTCGGCCAGGCCCGCGGCGTCCAGGTCGCCCTGCTCGGGGTGCTCCGAGAAGGCTGCCGCGTTGACCCGGAGCAGGTCGCCGTCGTCGCTCGGCCGGTAGGACCGGATCCGCAGGCCGGCGGGCAGCACCAGGTCCGGCAGCGGCACCTGCGACGAGCGGCGCATCACCCACAGCTCACGCTCGCGCGACAGACCGTGCCGCTCGGCGAGCACGCGCGCGGCGGGGTGGTCGCCGTGCGACCAGGCCGTCACCACTCCGGTGCCGGCGAAGGCCTGCGCCGCCAGCTCACCGCCGAGGCCGCGGCCGCGCGCGTCGGGCGCGACAGCCAGGTCGACCTCGGTGCCGCGGCCCAGCGCGAAACCCTGGTCCTCGGCGAGCCACACCTGGGCGCCCTCGAGGCCGCGGTGCTTGAGGTGGAGCGCCGCTGCCTCGTCCAGGGGGTCGTTGCCGTCGGAGGCCCGGCATGACCGGCGTACGGCGTCGATGACGGTCAGGGCGTCGGACACGCCGCCAGGTTAGCCAGTGCCCGGAGCCGGACGTCCTGGCGCGCTTCGCGCGCCCTACGCGTCCTGCCTCCGCTGCTCGTCGACGCGCGCGGCGTCGGAGCGGCTCTCCTGTTCCTTCGCCGGGAGCACGAAGCGGTAGCCGACGTTGCGGACGGTGCCGATCAGGGTCTCGTTCTCGGGGCCGAGCTTGGCCCGCAGCCGGCGGACGTGGACGTCGACGGTGCGGGTGCCGCCGAAGTAGTCGTAGCCCCACACCTCCTGCAGCAGCTGCTCGCGGGTGAAGACCCGGCCGGGGTGCTGGGCGAGGAACTTGAGGAGCTCGAACTCCTTGAACGTCAGGTCGAGCGGGCGGCCGCTGATCTTGGCGGTGTACGTCGCCTCGTCGACCACGACCTCGCCGGTGCGGATCACATGGGCGTCGGGGTCGGCCGACTCGCGCTCGGCGGCGAGCCTGCCGATCGCCAGCTTGATCCGGGCCTCCAGCTCGGCGGGGCCGCAGGTGTGCAGCAGCACGTCGTCGATGCCCCAGTCGTGGCTCACCACCGCCAGGCCCCCCTCGGTGAGGATGACCAGCACCGGAACGCCGGAGCCAGTGGTCCGGATCAACCGGCACAGGTCGCGGGCACCGGCGAGGTCCTGCCGACCGTCGACCAGGATCAGGTCGGAGTCGGGAGCCTCGAGCAGCGCGCTGCCCTCCGCGGGCAGGATCCGGACGGAGTGCCCGAGCAGTGCCAGCGCCGGCAGCACCTCGGCGGACGGCTGCAGGGCGCTCGTCAGGAGGAGCAGGCTGCTCATGGTGGCTGGTCTCCTCACCATCGGGTGGGGACCGAAACGCGACGGTGGGCTCCGGCCAGTTGTCCTGGCACGCAAGAATAACGAATCATGAGCGCCACCCCGGCACCTTCGGCCGAGAGTGAGACCGAGGTCATCACGGTCCGCTACTGGGCCTCCGCCCGCTCCGCGGCCGGCGTCGAGGCCGATCGGCTGCCCGTCGACGGCGAGATCTCGCTGACCGAGGTGATGACCCGGGCGATCGGCCTGCACCCCGGTTCGCGGCTCGCCGAGGTACTGCACGCCTGCTCGGTGCTGGTGGGCGACCGGCCGGTGGCGTCGGCGGAGCCGGACGACGTACGCGTGCCGCCTGGGTCGTCGGTCGAGTTCCTCCCGCCCTTCGCGGGCGGGTAGGCCGATGAGCATGGGGGTCTGGGTCGCCCTGGTCGCGGTCGTGGTGGCGCTCGCGTTCGGCGCCTACCGAGCGGCGACCGACGGACGGTTCCGCGGCACCCACCGCGTGAAGGGCGCCGACGCACCCTCGCCGGAGCCGGCCGAGCCCGAGGCGACGAGTGCCGTCGCCGGCACGCCCTGGCAGGAGCAGCTCGGCCCGCGCGCCACGCTGCTGCAGTTCTCCTCGGCGTTCTGCGCGCCGTGCCGGGCCACGCGACGGGTTCTGGCCGACGTCGCCGACGCCACGCCCGGCATCACCCACATCGACGTCGATGCCGAGCACCACCTCGACGTCGTACGCCGACTGGGGGTGCTGCGCACCCCGACGACGCTCGTCCTCGACGCCCACGGACGCGAGCTCGGGCGCGCGAGCGGCGTTCCCACGAAGGAGCAAGTAGCCCGCGTGCTCCCCGCTCGTTGAGACGGCAGACAATCCTCTGCGCCGCCCGTCAGGCGGACCTACACTGCCGTGGTCGGCGCGGGATGCGCCTACCGTCGACCGAAGAAAGTTTCCCGTGGCCCTCAGACCCGCCTTGCGCCCCCGCACGGGTGTCGCCTCCCGCATGGAGCCGGCGGCGGTCTACCTCGGTGCGGTCGGCCTGGCGGCGGTGCTGGTCTTCCTGGCCACGCGCGACGACATGATCTTCACGTACGTCGCGGTGGGCGTCGCCGGCTTCGTCTGCGTGGTGTCCGTCCTCGGACCCGAGCGCACCGGCGTCCTGCTGCTGATGGGCGGCTTCTTCACCGCGCCCTGGTACAAGGGAGCGTCGCCCAGCCTCGAGTCGCCGGTCACGGCCACCGACGGGCTGGTCCTGCTCGGGTTCGCGCTGCTGCTGCCGCGGATCCTGGAGGGCAAGCTCAAGCTCCCGATCACCTACTGGGTCGGCGTGATGATGGTGCTGACCGCCGGCCTGATCTCCTCGGCGGGATCCGTGGCCCCCAAGGACAGCTACATCGCGCTGCTGTTCTGGATGGTCGTGATGCTCGGCATGCCCATCGCGTTCGCGATGTGGGGCCCCCGGCTGATGGTCATCGACCTCCTCGCAGGCTCGTTCGTGCTCGGCCAGATGTTCAGCTTCGCGCTCGGCTACGCCAAGGGCTACGTCGCCCAGGGCCGGCACGCCGGCATGGCGACGCACCCCAACTACTTCGCCGAGGGCGGCATGCTCGCCCTGGCGCTGCTGATCTACCTCGCCTACCGGCACTTCGGGAAGTCGTGGCTCTGGTCCACCGCGATCCTCGCCTCCGCCACGGTCTGTGCCGCCACCGTCTACCTGAGCGGCAGTCGCGCGGCGATCGTGGTCGTCGCGGTGCTGGTGCTGATGATCCCGTTCGTCGAACGGTCGGCCCTCACCGGCTTCGTGATGGCGGCGTTCGCCGCGCTCGTCTTCGTGGCGCTGCCGATCATCGCCGATCTCGCAGGTTCGGGCTCGGCGATCGACCGCCTCGCCGGAGGCGGCGGGTCCAGCCAGTCCAACTCGGCCCGGACCCTGGGCCTCGACCAGGGGCTCGACCGGTTCTTCGCCAATCCGATCCAGGGCGACGGTCTGGTCGACCTGTTCGACATCCACAACAACTTCCTCGAGGTCGCCGTCGCCATCGGCGTCATCGGGTTGGCCGGCTATCTCGTGGTGCTCTACTCCTTCGCCCGCCCGATCCTGGGCAAGGGTGAGCTGCGCCGGCTCTGCTACCCCGTCTGGGGCTACATCGGATTCGGCGCGACCGTGCCGAGCCTCTACGACCGCAGCATCTGGACCGTCGTCGCCCTCAGCGTCGTCGCGATGGTCGAGTTCGAGCGCCTGCGGACCAAGCCCGACCCGACTCCGACGATCGCACCGACACCCCTCCGACCTGGAACGAGATCAGGAGCAACCTCATGAAGACCGACCGCGGTGTCTCCCACTTCGGCAAGCGCGTCCGCCAGACGGTGACGACGTACCGCAACTTCCCGCGGGTGTTCCTCGACCTCGCCCTGGCCGAGACCAAGTGGCGGCCCGACGAGGTCACCTACCGGATGCGCAACGGCCTGACCGTCGTGACGCCGAACGCCGACGGCGCCCGGTTCCCGCTCTACGAGATCTTCGCCGACGACGCCTACCGGCTCGACGAGCTGACCGCCGGCGTCGACAAGGACGCCGCGGTCCTGGACGTCGGCGGCCAGATCGGCTCCTTCTCGCTGGCGATGTCCCGCGCCCTGCCCGAGGCCCGGATCCATGTCTACGAGGCCTCGCCCACCAGCGCGGGCTACGTCTCCCGCAACGTCGAGGCCAACGACCTCGGCTCGCGGATCACCGTCCACGGCTGTGCGATGGCAGGCGAGGTCGGCACGTTCACCTTCGTCGACAGCGGCGACGCCAGCGGCCACAACGGGCTCACCGCGCCGGAGGGCCTCGGCGACGAGGTCACCGTCCCGTCGACGACGTTCGACGAGGCCGTCAAGGACGCCGGCGGCCAGGTCCAGATCGTCAAGATGGACGTCGAGGGCGCGGAGTACGACATCATCCTGCGCAGCGACCCGGCCTCGTGGTCCGACGTCCGCAAGGTCGTCATGGAGTACCACCCGGTCGAGGGCCACAGCCTCGAGGAGCTCACCGACTTCTTCGCCTCGGTCGGCATCACCCCGGGACGCCACGAGCCGGGCACCCGCGCCGGGCTCGGTGTCATGTGGCTGTCGCGGACGGCCTGATGGGCGACGCACCAGGGGCCGGCCGGGTCACCGACCAGACGCTTGCCAACCGGGTCCGCGAGCGCGCCAAGCTGATGGTGCGCGGCGTGCTGCACCGGGTCGACCTCGACCTGTCCCGTGACCCCTACACGCATCGACTGGCCCGAACCCTCGACACCTACGAGATCGACACGATCCTCGACATCGGCGCCAACGTCGGCCAGTACGCCTCGATGGTCCGCCGAGCCGGGTTCCAGGGCCGGATCATCAGCTGCGAGCCGCTCACCGGCGCCTACCGTGAGCTCGCCGGCCGGGCCAAGCGCGACCACCGGTGGACGCCGTTGCGGACGGCGGTCGGCAGCGAGCCCGGCACCACGACGATCAACGTCGCCGCCAACTCCTTCTCGTCATCGGTGCGCACGATGACCGACGCGCACCTGAGCAACGCCCCCGGCTCGGAGTACATCAGCACCGAGACCGTCGACGTGACCACCGTGCGCGACCTGGTGAAGGAGCACTCGGTGGTCCCCTCGCGTGCGCTGCTGAAGATCGACACGCAGGGCTTCGAGGACGAGGTGCTGGCCGGCGCCGGCGACCACGTCGACGAGTTCGCCGCCATCCAGCTCGAGCTGTCGATGGTGGAGCTCTACGAGGGGCAGAGCCTCTTCGACGACCACTACGCGTCCATGCGGGACCACGGGTTCCGGCTGCACATCATGGAGCCGGGCTTCGCGGGGCGCACCGGGCAGATGCTCCAGTGCGACGGGCTCTTCGTGCGCAATGCACACTGACCCGTCGCCGAGTCGGCGACGCGCCAGCGTGGTCTGACGGCCTACTCGACCACGAGGCCGCTGGCCTCGTGCTCCACGTGGATCGGCTCCGGCTCGACCAGCTTGGTCTTCCGCGAGCGACGCTCGATCAGGTCGAGCACACCCTGGTAGTCGAGGGACTTCTTGATGCCGACCACGATCAGCACCGTGTAGAGCAGGATCGAGAGGTCGAGCCACAGCGAGTAGGAGTGCACGCAGGCCCGGCAGTAGGCGCTCTCGAGGCGGAGCCGCTCGTCGTCGGTGAGCGCGTCGCGGCCGACCAGCTGGGCCGGCCCGGTCAGGCCGGCCGGAGTGAGGAACCGCTCGTCGGCGTAGGAGTACTCCTCGCGCAGGCAGTCCATGACGTTGTCGGGGAGGGGTCGGTTGCCGACGATGCTCATCCGGCCGCTCAGCACGTGCACGAACTGGGGCAGCTCGGTGATGCCGCAGCGCTCCAGGAGCCGGCCGGCGCGCGTGTACAGCGGCGAGTCGGGCGGGATGTTCAGGAACCGCACGCTGGTGACCGGCAGGGTGTCGCGGTTGGCGATCTTGTCGGCGTTCTTGACCATGGTGCGGAACTTGACGACCCGCATCAGGGTGCCGGTGGAGACGCGTCTGCTGGACCGATAGAAGACCGGCCGTCCGGAGCTCACCAGGATGACGGACGCGGCCACCAGGACCACGGGCACCCAGGCGATGGCTCCCAGCACGGACAGCAGGAGATCCAGCGCGCGCTTCCTCGTCATCGGATTCCGTACCTTTCAGTCGTTTCAGTCGCGCCGGCGACCCCATGACGCCGGCGAGTACTGCGCGAACCCGAGAAGGTGGTGGCCAGCAGCGAGAAGCTGCGAGCCAGGAGCCAGGCGCGGGCGTCGAGCCCGACGAGGCGGGAGCGCCCCGGACCGTCACCCGCCTGGCTCATGCGAGCAGCCAACCGCTCGAACGTGGTGTGCATGCGGTGCCACGGACGGCGCCGCTCCTCGGCGGTCATCAACCGCCCCGGGTAGAGCACCGACAGGCGGGCCGACGAGTGCTCGGCGACCAGGGCCACCAGCTCCTCCTCGACGACGTTCTTCCAGCCGGCGTAGTAGGTACGGTCGGCTGCGGGCGCCAGGGCCAGCACGCTCGAGACCAGTACGACGTGGACGTCGCGACCCGCCGCCTCGTCGAGCAGCCGCGCGACGACGGTGAGGTCGCGATCGACGTTGGCAGCGTCCGCGCCGGGCTGTGCGGTCTCGGGGTGCACCGGGCCGAGGGCGCAGACGTGGATCCGCAGCGCGGTCGGCTGGGTGCCGCCCAGCAGCGGGCCGGAGGCCTCGGCGCCGATCACGGTGGCTCCGCACGAGGCCAGCGCGGCCTGGTCCTGGTCGTCGCGGGCGACGGCGTACGTGTTGACGGTGGCGGTGGCGAGCAGTGCGGCGCCGAGGCGGGTCTTGGGGCCCAGCACGACGGTGGCGACCGCTGTCGCCCGCTCCGTCGCCACGGCGCTCACCGGCTGCACCCGGTGAGGATCGTCTCGAACCGGTCCGTGCACTCCGCGAGGGCGAACTCGCGCTCGGCCAGGTCGCGCGCGGCCTCGCCGAGCACCAGCCGCCGCTCCGCGTCGCCGAGCACGTCGGCGGCCCAGTGCGCCGCCTCGGGGACCGAGCCCTCGAGGGGAGCCGCGACGTAGCCGCCGACCTGGTCGATCAGCTGGGCGGCGAGGTTCTCCGAGGGCATCAGGCCGAGGATCGGCCGACCCGCGCAGAGGTAGGAAAGGGTCTTCGAGGGCACCGAGAAGGCACCCGCCTGCTGCTCGAGCAGCACCACCAGGACGTCGCCGCTGCCGAGCACCTCGGGCAGCCGGTCGTAGGGCTGGAAGGGGAGCAGCGTCAGGGGGACCTCGAGGCGCTCGGCCTCGGCCCGCAGGACCTCGGTCGCCGGGCCCTCGTTGACCACGACCAGCCGGACGTCCTTGCCGCGGTCGCGGACCTCGCCGGCGAGCGCGACGAGCAGCGCGGGGTTGTGCTTGAGGCCGAGGGTGCCGGAGTAGAGCAGGGTCAGCGTGTCGTCGAGCTGGTTCTCCACCGCCCAGTCGTTCTTGCGGTCGACCGGGACGATCTCGTCCAGCGGCGCCCAGTTGGGGATGACCGTCGTCTTGTCGGCGGTGCCCCAGGCCTCGTGCACCGGCACGAACGACGGCGCGATCGCGACGATCCCGGCCGCGCGCCGGGCGCACCAGCGCTCACCGACCTCGAACGCCCGGGCCACGAGCCGGAAGCCCGCCCCGAGCTTGTCGCCGGCGAAGGAGCGCACCGCCACGGCGTAGACGTCCTGGTGCCACAGCACCCACGGGACCCGCAGCACGGCCATGGCGAAGGAGAAGAGGATGAGCGTCGGGATCTGGGCGTTGGACACCAGGACCACGTCGGGCCGGGTCCTGCGGACCTGGCGGGTGAGGTCGATGCCCCACCGCAGCTCCTGGAGCAGACGGCGCGCGAACCGGCTCTTCTCGGCCACGGTGTCGGAGCCGATCGGGTCGAAGTCGAGGGTCTCGTC
>DASTDJ010000006.1:0-2206 GCA_035710425.1 Nocardioides sp. | reverse complement strand
CCGGTGGTCGTCGTCGAGCGTGACGACGGCGCCACCGGTCAACAGGAGATCGCAGTCGATCACGCCGGCGGCCGACGATCAGAACTCGACCAGCGTGCCCTTGCTGTACGGCGTGTTGCCGAGCCCCCGCGCCCGCGAGGTGTCCTGGGCGGTCTTCGGCGGCGGGATCTCGTCGTCGTCGGGTCGCGTCGAGCAGTGGAAGTGCCACATCTTCCACTCCTTGCCGCCCTCGCCGTCGTCGCGCTTGTAGACCTCGGTCGAGCGGTAGAGGAAGGTCGCGTCGATCTCCTCGTCGAGAGGGTTGCCGTCGTCGTCCTTGATCACCCATGAGGGGTAGATGCCCTCGGAGACGATGTAGCCCATGTCGCCGTCGACGTCGACACGAATGATGTAGTCCTCGCACTTCCCCCACCGGTCGGTGCGCGCGTAGAAGGACCACAGCGCCTCGAGCTCGTCCACGCCGAAGTAGGGGTGGTCGTTGAGGTTGAACATCAGGAAGTCCTCCTTGCCGGGCGGGAAGACCGTCCGCATCAGGGGGATGTTGATGTTGTAGTTCGAGAAGTACCAGTCGCGGTGCAGCTTGAGCAGCTGCTCGACGTCGGCCTCCTGGCCGGATGCGTGGTTCTGCACGGATGTCCCTTCCATTTGAGAGCCAGATGTAATTAGATTACATACAGGCCGACCCTGGCGCCAGAGGCAAGGAGAGTTCCACCATGACAGTCACCGGACATGCCGGCCACGGGTACGAAGCGCTCGAGGGGATTCTCGCCACGCTGGTCGGCGACGGCCACGAGACGGGCGCCGGCCTCTCCGTCTGGTCGGGCGGCGAGGAGGTCGTCAACCTCTGCGCCGGCTGGAGCGATGCCGCCCTCACGCAGCCGTGGCAGCCGGACACCCTGGTGCACACCTACTCGACCTCGAAGCCCTTCGCGGCCCTCGCGGCGCTGACCGCGGTCGCGGCGGGCGAGCTGTCGCTCGACGAGCCGGTGAGCACGTACTGGACCGACTACGCCGCCTCGGGCAAGGAGCGCACGACGCTGCGCCACATCCTCACCCACCGAGCCGGGCAGCCGGCCTTCCCGCCGAGTGCGGCGTCCGTCGACCTGCTCGACGAGGACGGGCTGCGCGAGACGCTGGCCAAGGCCGCACCCGAGACCGAGCCCGGCACGGTGATCGCCGAGCACGCCCTGACCTACGGTCACCTGATCGACGGCGTGCTCCGCGCCGCGACCGGGCAGCCGCTGTCGCGCTGGTTCAACGACATCGCCCGGCCGGCTCTCGGGATGGACGCTTGGTTCGGCGTACCGACGCCTGATCTCCCCCGCGTCGCCGAGCTCGAGCACGGGCTGCCCGGCGGTGCCGCGCAGATGCTGGTCGAGGTCTGCCCGACGTACGACCGGAGCCTCGCGCTGCCCCACGGAGCGATGGACATGGAGCGGATCAACTCCACGGAGTTCCGCCAGTCGAGCTTCGCCGCGATCAACCTGCACACCTCGGCCCGCGCCCTGGCCGGCTTCTACTCCGGGCTGACCGCCGAGGAGGGTCCGCTCCGCGAGCTGCTCGGCGAGGAGCTGCACACCGCCTTCATCACCACCCAGGTGACGGGTCTCGACGAGACCGTCCAGGAGCGGGTGAACTGGACGCTGGGCATGTTCCGCACCGACTTCTTCGCCGGCATGGGCGGCCTCGGGGGCTCGGCGGGCTACTGGTCCTTCACCAACGACCATGCCGTCGCGTACGTGACCCGCCGGCTCCACGACCACGGCCGGCTCGCGCAGCTCGCGATCAACCTCGGCGACAACCTGATCAAGGCCGTCTGAGGCGCGTCAGCGACCGGCGTCCACCGGTGCCATGACGGAGATCAGCTCGTAGGCCACGTGCGCGGCGGCGATGCCGGTCACCTCCGCGTGGTCGTACGCCGGCGACACCTCGACCACGTCGGCGCCGACGATGGTGAGGCCGGACAGCCCGCGCAGGATCTGCAGCAGCTCGCGAGAGCTGAGCCCGCCGGCCTCCGGGGTGCCCGTGCCCGGCGCGAAGGCCGGGTCGAGGACGTCGATGTCGACCGACACGTAGAGCGGGGCGGTGCCGACCCGCCGGCGGATTCGCTCCAGGACTCCCGCCACGCCGAGCTCGTCGAGGGCGTCTCCGGTCACGACCTGGAACCCGAGGGCCTCGTCCTGCACCAGGTCCTCGGCGTCGTAGA
>DASTDJ010000005.1:0-13647 GCA_035710425.1 Nocardioides sp. | reverse complement strand
GTAGCCCGCGACCAGCCCGCCCTCGAGCCAGCCAGCGGAGTGCATCACCCAGTTGGCGCCGGCCAGGAAGGTCGGCAGCATCGTCATCAGCGCCTCGTAGCCCGCCTGCGCGTCGGGGACCTGCGACGAGGTCAGCCCGCCGCCGGTGCGGAACGGCAGCCCGAAGTGCCGGGCGATCTGGCCGGTGCACAGCAGTCCGATGCCCGACTCGGGGGTGCCGAAGGTCGGCGAGCCCGACTGCATGTCGATGTTGGAGAGGAACGACCCGAAGATCACCGGCGCCCCCGGCCGGATCAGCTGCGACAGCGCGATGCCCGACAGCGCCTCGGTGATCTGCTGCACCAGCGCCGCCGGGATGGTGACCGGCGACATCGCGCCCATCAGGATGAACGGCGTCAGCACGACGGGCTGCGCCGCCGAGGTGTACTCGAACTGCGCCTCGAGCATCCGGTCGTCCCAGCGCAGCGGCGAGTTGCAGTTGATCAGCGAGATCGACGCCGGCGTCTCCTCGATCTTCTCCCGCCCGCCGAACAGGATCGAGCCCATCGCGATGGTGTCCGCCGCGTTGACGCCCGACACCACGTTGCCCATGTAGACCTTGTCGGTCAGCGTCTGCAGCGCGTAGGTCATGTCGAGGTGCCGGCTGTCGAGCGGCGTGTCGTTGGGCTCGCAGATGACACCGCCCGCCGAGTCGAGCACCGGGAACGACTGCGCGAGCTTGGTGAAGTTGCGGAAGTCGTCCATGGTCGCGTCGCGGCGCACGTCGCCCTGCCGCACGAACGGCGGGCCGTAGACCGCGCCGAACGCCATCGAGTCACCGCCGATGTGGATCGAGTGCTCGGGGTTGCGGGCCTGGACGTCGAACTCGGAGGGCGCCTTGGCGACCTGCGCGAGCACGAAGTCGGGATCGAGGAAGACCGTGTTGTCCTCGACCTTCTGCCCGGCCTTCGCGAACAGGTCCAGCGCGCGCTGGTCCATGAACTCCACGCCGATCTCGGTCATCAGCCGCCGCCAGCCCTTGTCCAGGGTCGCCATCGCGTCCTCGGACAGGATCTCGTAGCGCGGCATCCGGTTGTGGAACATCGGGCCTCCTTGACCTCACCTCTTCGGCATCCTAGCCTCATGTTGTGGGACACTGGTTCCACATCATGGAACACTGTCATCCGCCTCGTCCACAACGAAGGAGCACCGTGGCCAGCGCGAACACCGGCACCCAGGCGATCGACCGCGCCGCGCTGCTGGTCGCCACGGTCGTGCGCGCCGACGAGCCGCTGTCCTTCGGCGAGCTGCAGGACGAGTGCGGGCTGCCGAAGTCGACGACCTCGCGCCTGCTCACGGCACTGGAACGCACCGAGCTGTTGGAGCGCAACGACGCCGGCACCTACGTCGCCGGCCCGCTGTTCTGGCTGTACGCGACCCGCCACGACCCCTGGGACGAGCTGGTCCGGCTGGCCACCCCGACGCTCGAGAAGGTCGGCGCCGACACCGGCGAGACCGTGAACCTCTCGGTGGCGCGCGGCGACCGGGTGGTGCAGGTCGCGCAGGTGGACTCGACGTACCTCCTCGGCACCCGCGACTGGACCGAGGTCGACGTCCCGGCCCACTGCTCGGCGCTCGGCAAGGTGTTGCTCGCGTACGGCGTGCTCGACCTGCCGATCGGGGAGCTGGAGCCGCTCACACCCGTGACGATCACCGACCGCCACGAGCTGCGACGCCAGCTCGAGCAGGATCGACGCCGGGGGTACTCCAGCACCATCGACGAGCTCGAGATCGGGCTCACCGGTGTGGCCGCACCGGTGCGTGGAAGTGGCGGAGAGGTCGTGGCGGCCGTGGGCATCTCGGGTCCCAGCCCGCGACTGGTGGACCGGCGCGACGAGGTCGGCCGACTGTTGAACGACCGAGCGGAGCAGCTGTCCCGGCTGCTGCGCCGCCGAACGAGAAATGAGGGCGTGGCATGACACCCGAGGAGATCCTGCAGGGCCTCTACGACGAGACGCTGGTGGGCAACGGCCCGCGCGTCCTCGAGCTCACCCATGAGGCGCTGGGCATGAGCATGGAGCCACAGTCCCTGCTCTTCGATGCGCTGATCCCGTCGCTGGAGGAGGTCGGCGCTCGTTTCGAGCGTGGCGACTTCTTCGTGCCGGAGATGCTGATCGCCGGGCGCGCGATGGCCGGGGCGATGGAGGTGCTGCGACCGCTGCTCGCCGAGACCGGGGTCGAGACCGTCGGGAAGTTCCTGATGGGCACGGTCAAGGGCGACGTCCACGACATCGGCAAGAACCTCGTCAACATCATGCTCGAGGGCGCCGGCTTCGAGGTGATCGACCTCGGCGTCCAGGTGGCGCCGGAGAAGTTCGTCGAGGCGATCAACGAGCACCAGCCCGACATCGTGGGGTTCTCGGCCTTCCTCACCACCACGATGCCGATGTTCAAGGCCAACATGAACGCCCTGCAGAAGGCCGGGCTCCGCGACTCGGTGATCGTGATGGTCGGCGGCGCCCCGGTCACCCAGGAGTACGCCGACGCGGTCGGCGCCGACGGATACGCCGCGGACGCCTCGGCCTGCGTCAAGCGGGCCAAGGACCTGCTCAACAAGCGCCGGGCGATGGTGCCGGCATGAGGCACACGACGATCCGCTCGGCCAGCCGCGAGGTCACCATCGGGCGGGACAAGCCGTTCTGCGTGATCGGTGAGCGGATCAACCCCACCGGCCGCCGGATCTTCCAGGACCAGCTCAAGGCCGGCGACATGTCCGCGATCGAGCGCGACGTGAAGGCCCAGGTCGAGGGCGGCGCCGACGTGCTCGACGTCAACATGGGCGTGCCGCTGGTCGACGAGGCCGACCTGCTGGCCAAGGCGATCACCATGATCCAGGGCCTCACCGACCTGCCGATCTGCATCGACTCCTCGGTCGTCGAGGCGCTCGAGGCCGGGCTCGCGGTCTACCAGGGGCGGGCGCTGGTCAACTCGATCACCGCCGAGGACGAGCGGATGGAGCAGATCCTCCCCCTGGTCAAGAAGTACGACGCCGCCGTCATCGCGCTGCCGAACGACGAGGACGAGATCCCGATGGAGCCGGACAAGCGGCTCGACCTGGTGAAGAAGATCGTCAACGTCGCGACCACCGAGTACGGCATCGCGATGGAGGACATCGTGATCGACCCGCTGGCGATGCCGATCGGCGCCGACACCACCAACTGCGTGGCGACCGTCGAGACGATGCGCCGGATCCGCGACGAGTTCGACCTCAACATGACCTGCGGCGCCTCCAACGTCTCCTTCGGCATGCCGTCCCGCCACGCGCTGGGCGCCACGTTCCTGCCGATGGCGATGACCGCCGGCCTCACCAGCGCGATCATGGACGCGCGCACGCCACAGATCGTCGAGTCGGTGCGCGCCGCCGACCTGCTGCTGGGCAACGACGAGTGGGGGATGGCCTGGATCGCCGCCCACCGGGCCAAGCAGAACACGTGACCTCTGACTTCCCCGAGCTGGCCCGCGAGGGACTCCTCGCGCCGGCCGGTGGCGGGGAGCAGACCCACGACGGCACCGGCCGCGTCGACCTGAGCTTCAAGGTCGAGGCCAAGGACGGGCCGCCCGCCGCCCGGACCGTGCGGGTCCCGCCCGGCGTCACCGTCTTCGACTCGGCGTCGTGGAACGGCATCGCCATCGACTCCACGTGCGGCGGCCACGGCACCTGCCACAAGTGCAAGGTGCGGGTCTCGCCGGCCGGCCCCATCAGCCGGCACGACGAGCGCACGTTCACCCCGGCCCAGCTGGGGGCGGGCTGGCGGCTCGCCTGCCTGGCCCAGGCCACGAGCAACCTCGCTGTCGACGTACCTCCGCTGACGACGCGGCCCAAGGCGGCCACCGTGGGCGTCGGGCGGCAGGTGATCCTCAGGCCTGCGGTCCAGAAGCGCTACGTCGAGCTCGACGAGCCGACCCTGGCCGACCAGCGCTCCGACCTGGTCCGGCTGCTCGACGCGATCGACGACCTCGAGCCCGCCTGCGACCTCGCCGTACTCCGCCGGCTGCCGAAGGTGCTGCGCGAGGCCGACTTCAAGGTGACCGCGGTGGTCGTCGACGAGGACCTGATCGACGTCGAGCCCGGCAACACCTCGACGGTGCGGTACGCCGTCGCCTTCGATCTCGGCACCACCACCGTCGTGGCCACGCTCCTCGACGTCGAGACCGGCACCCCGGTCGCGGTCGCGTCGATGCTCAACAAGCAGCAGCCCTACGGCGGCGACGTAATCACCCGGATCAGCGCCACCATGATCGACCCCGAGACCCTCGGCCGGCTGCAGGAGGCGGCCGCGGCCACCCTGCAGGAGCTCACCGACCAGGTGTGCAAGGAGGCCGAGGTCGACCCGGCCCACGTCTACGAGGTGGCCCTCGCGGGCAACGCGACGATGACCGCGCTCGCGCTCGGCATCGACCCGGAGCCGCTCGGGGTGGCGCCGTTCGTGATGACGACCGCGACGCCGCCGTCGGTCCTGGCGAGCGAGCTCGGGCTCGCCGTACACCCACGGGCGCGGGCCGCCATCTTCCCCTCGCTCGGTGCGTACGTCGGCGGCGACATCGTCGCGGGGATGCTGGCCACCGGCATGGACCGGGACAAGCGCACCCGGCTGTTCGTCGACGTCGGCACCAACTGCGAGATCGTGCTCTCCGACGGCGACACGGTCCTGGCGACGGCAGCGCCGGCCGGGCCGGCGTTCGAGGGCGGCGCGATCCGCTGCGGCATGCGCGCGGCCGACGGCGCGATCGAGGTCGTGAAGCTGGGCGACTCCGACCACCCGGTGGAGCTCGGCGTGATCGGCGACGTCGAGCCGCGCGGCCTCTGCGGCTCGGGGCTGGTCGACGTGGTCGCCGAGCTGGTGCGGGTCGGCCTGCTCGACTCCTCGGGTCGGTTCGTGCCGGACCATGTGGCCGCGGAGAAGGTGCCCGCGCTCGCCGACCGGCTGACCCGCGTCGGTGAGGAGCGGGTGTTCGTGCTGCACTCGCCGCACCCGGACGCCGAGGTCTCCGAGACCGTCTACCTCTCGCAGCGCGACGTGCGCGAGCTGCAGTTCGCGAAGGCCGCGATCTCCACCGGCTGGACGCTGCTGCTCGAGCAGCTCGGCCTCCAGCACGACGATGTGCAGCAGGTGCTGCTCGCCGGGTCGTTCGGCTCCTACCTCTCCCCCGCTGCGGCGGTCCGGATCGGGCTGGTCCCGAAGCTGCCGGTGCTGCGCATCGTCTCTGCTGGCAACGTCGCCGGTGAGGGGGCCAAGATGGCCCTGCTGTCGGTGCGCGAGCGCGCCGGCGCCAACGCGCTGCTGGAGGAGGTGGAGTATGTCGAGCTCAGCGATCGCCCCGACTTCAACGACCGTTTCGTCGAGCAGCTCGCGTTCAACGGTGGTTGAGGCGCGAGCTTGCGAGCCTCGAGACCACCGCGTCGCGCTGATCGCCTGCGGCGCGCTGTCTCAACCGGCCCAGGAGCTGGTGGCCGCGCACGGCTGGCCGGTCGACGTCCATCCGCTGCCGCCGCTGCTGCACAACCAGCCCCACCTGATCGCCGACGAGGTCCGCAACCTGGCGACCAGCCTGCAGGTCGCCGGCGTCCGCGTCGTCATCGGCTACGCCGACTGCGGCACCTACGGCGCCCTCGACGAGGTGTGTCGCGAGCTCGGCCTCGCACGGTTGCCCGGCCTGCACTGCTACGACGTGTTCGCCGGCCCCGAGCAGCTCGCCCGATTCTTCGAGGAGCAGCCCGGCACCTACGTGCTCACCGACTTCCTGGTGCGCTCGTTCCCCCGCACCGTGGTGCGGGAGCTCGGCCTGGACCGCCACCCCGAGCTGCGCGACGACTACTTCGGCGCCTACACACGGGTCGTCTGGCTTGCCCAGCAGCCCGATGCCGACCTACGCCGGCTCGCCGACGAGGCCGCGGCGATGCTCGGGCTGCCGCTGACCGTCGTCGAGACCGGGCACGACGGGCTCGAGCGAGCCCTGGCCGATCTGGTCCGCTAGCCCGGCGCTAGCTGAAGACGCTGTAGCCGCCCGGTCCGACGAGGAACCCCACGACGATCAGGACGATGCCCCAGAGCATCTGGCCCTTGAAGAGCTGGAAGATCCCGGCGATGACCAGGATGACGGCGATGATCCACAGAAGGAAAAGCATGGGCCTCCGGTTCCCCGCCACGTTCGGCCCCACACCCTGAGACGCCTCCCTACTCGTCGAACGCTCAGGAGTTGAGCCGGCGCAACCAGTCCTGGCGCCACGCCTCGGTCTCCGCGATCTGGTTGAACGTGTAGACGTGCAGGCCGTCGACCCTGGCCTCGGGCTCGCCGACCGACGGCGCGCACTTGGTCAGGAAGCTCTCGCCCGTGAAGCCACCGGGCGCGACGAGGCGGGTCATCAGCCCCTTCTGCTTCGACAGGAACCTCGTCGAGTCGCCGACGCCGATCTTGGTGGCCATCCCGAGCAGCTTGGTCCGGTCGACGGGACCGGGCAGCCCGAGCAGCAGCGGCAGGTTGATGCCGCGCAGCCGCATCCGGTGCACCCAGTCCTTCACGACCCCGGGGTCGAACGTCAGGTTGCTGACGACGTACGTCGCGTGCTTGCGCTTGTCCCACATCGACTGGATCGTCAGGTCGTCGTTGATCGTCGGGTGGCTCTCGGGGTAGCCGGCAACGCCCACGTCCTTGAAGGGACTACCCATCGCGGTGAGGTCCTCGAGCATGCTGAGCGCGTCGGGATAGTCACCGACGGTCTGCGCGTCGCCGCCCGGCACGAACACGTTGGTGACCCCGGCGGCGGTGAGCCGCTCGACCAGCTCGGTCAGCTCCGTCCGGCCGCTCACCATCCGCGCGGCCAGGTGCGGCACCACGTCGTACCCCTGCGAGGTCAGGCTCTCGGCCAGCTCGACGGTGCGCTCGAGGCCCATCGACGGTGACGCGGTGATCGTGATCGGGATGTCCGTGGGGACGGACCCCACGACCTTCGCCTCGATGGTCGCGGTGGGCAGCACCTCGTAGCGGGCGTGCTCCAGGAGGCGGCGTACCGCCTCGCGGTCTTTGTTGCGCATCGTGCTACCTAGTTTCGTGATACGCGTCGTCGACCGACAGGCTACTCCCGTGCCGGACCGTTTGAACAGAGCGAAGATCCGGCGGCCGAGCAGGGTCAGGCGTCGGTGCCCCACGCATCGCGGAGCACGGCCCGGTGCGTCGGCTCGGCCTGCTCGTAGACCCGCTTGCCCTTCGTCGTGAGGCAGACGAACACACCCCGGCGATCGTCGGCGCACATGCTGCGCTTGACCAGCCCGTCACGCTCCAGCCGGGCGACCGCCCGGGACAGCGCGCTCTGGCTCAGGTGGATGTCACGGGAGAGGTCGTTCATCCGGTAGTTGTCGCACTGGGAGTCGACCAGCCGGTCGAGGGCCTCGAACTCGCTCAGCCCGATGGAGTGCTGCTCCTGCAGCGCCTTCTCGAGAGCGCCGGTGACGACGGCGTGGCGCTCGAGCAGTGCCCGCCACTCGTCGACCAGACCCGCTCGACCCATGTGCGCAGGATAGCTCCCGCTGACCGTTGATGCAAACACATTAATTGTGCTTGCATTCAATGCACGCGCATGGAATTGTACGGCGAGTGACTTCTCCAACCACTCGGACTGCTCCCGCCACCACGAGCTCCACGAAGTGGAGCCCCCGCGTCTGGGCGATGCTGATCACCCTCTGCATCGTTCTCTTCCTCGACGGCCTCGACGTCTCGATGATCGGTGTGGCCCTGCCCTCGATCGGCGCCGAGCTCGACCTGACCACGTCCTCCCTGCAGTGGCTGGTCAGCGGCTACGTCCTCGGGTACGGCGGCCTGCTGCTGCTCGGGGGACGCACCGCCGACCTCTTCGGCCGACGCAAGGTCTTCCTGATCGCACTGGCGGTCTTCGCGCTCGCCTCGCTCGCCGGCGGACTGGTCAGCAGCGGACCGCTGCTGATCATCACCCGGTTCATCAAGGGCCTGGCCGCGGCGTTCACCGCACCGACCGGGCTCTCGATCATCACCACCAACTTCGCGGAGGGTCCCGGGCGCAACAAGGCGCTGTCGATCTACACCGTGTTCGGCGCCGGCGGCTACTCCTCCGGCCTGCTCTTCGGCGGCCTGATGACGGGTGTCGGCTGGCGCTGGACGTTCCTGCTGCCGGTGCCGATCGCGCTGGCCGCCCTGGTGGCCGCCTACGTGCTGCTGCCCAAGGACAAGCCCGCCGAAGAGGGCGGGCACGACCTCGCGGGCGCGGCGCTCTCCACCGCGGCGATGCTGCTCCTCGTCTACACCGTCGTGACCGCGCCGGACGTCGGGTGGGCCACGGCCCGCACCATCGGCTCCTTCGTGCTGGTGGCCGCGCTGGTCGCCGCCTTCGTCTTCACTGAGAGCCGGGTCAAGCACCCGCTCATCCGGCTCGGCATCCTGCGCAAGCCCACGCTGGTCCGGGCCAGCCTGGCCATCGTGGCCGTGGCCGGCTCCTACTTCAGCTGGCAGTTCATCGTGACGCTCTACCTGCAGGACACGCTCGGCTGGTCGCCGCTGAGGCTGGCACTCGCGCTGCTGCCCGTCGGCCTGATGGTCGCCGCGTCGTCGGTGTTCTCCGACAAGCTGGTCAACCGGTTCGGCACCACCCGGATCATCGGCGTCACGATGGCCGTGATGGCCGTCGGCTACCTGATGTTCCTGCGGCTCGACACGTCGCCGTCGTACGTCACGATGCTGCTGCCGGCGTTGCTGCTGATCGGTGTCGGCTGGATCGGGTTCCCCGCCATCAACATCCAGGCGACCGCCGGCGTCGACGACGAGGAGCAGGGCCTGGCGGCCGGTGTGCTCCAGACCTCGATGCAGGTGGGCGCCGCGATCGTGCTGGCCGTGACCACCGCGATCATCACCTCCGGCACCGAGGGCGCCGCCACCCCGGCAGACGTGCTCGACGGCTTCCGGCCCGGGCTGGTGTTCGGAGCCGCGGTCTCGATCGCCGGTGCGCTGGTCGCGCTCCTCGCGCTGATGCCTCGTCGCCGTACCGCCGACGAGCCGGAGCCGGTGGTCGAGCCGGAGCCGGAGCTGGCGTCGGAGGCCGCCTGACAACAGGGCGGCAGCCAGCGGGCGCCCCCTCGACCCTCGTCGGGTCGGGGGGCGTCGCGCGCTCTGGTGCACAATGCTTCATGGCGGCGCGACGATCGCGGGTGCTCGGGGTGGTGTTGGTCCTGCTCGCCGCTCTCGTCTTCGGCGTGGTCCTGTGGCGAGCCACCGACGACGAGGCACCCGCATCAGCGGATGCTGGCGAGTCCTCGAGCGAGTGCCTCGACATGGGCGGTGAGATCGACACCGTCGAGCAGCTGGACAAGTTCGCCCGGACGGTGCGCGGGTCTCCCGCGTTCGCCGGTGGCGACGTCGGCGCGAGCACCCAGCTGCAGGACGGCCGACAGCTGTTCGTCTTCGGAGACACGCTGCGCAACGACGACTTCCAGGGCGACAAGTTCGTTCGCAACTCCATGCTCGTCGTGTCGAAGCGGTGCGGCCAGGTGGTGTTGCCCGAGGACGGCGGCGCGATCATCCCCAACCGCTCCGACGGCGTCGGCTACTGGCCGATGTCGGTGGTCCGGATCGAGTTCGAGACGTTCGACCTGATCGGCATCTCCGCGCAGCGCGTGCGCAGCACCGACGACAAGGACGCCGGTGTGTTCGCCTTCGAGATCCTCGGGCCCTCCCTGGCGACCTTCGTGGTGCCCCGAGGGCAGACCCCGCAGCTGGTCGACCAGGTCGACATCGGTCGGGACATGGCGGACCCGTCACGTCCGATGTGGGGCGCGGCGACGGCGTACGAGGCGCCGTGGGTCTACGTCTACGGCACCGCGCGGCCCGCCGATGCGACGGTGGGCGGCTTCTCGCTGCGCGTGGCGCGGGTCCGGCCGTCCGACGTGCTGCGGACGGATGCCTGGCGGTACTGGGACGGGCGGTCGTGGCAGCCCGACGCCGCGAAGGCGGCCGTCCTGATCCCGAACCAGGGTGGTGTCTCGCAGACTCTCAGCGTCTTCAAGCAGGGCAAGAGCTGGTACGCCGTCAGCAAGCGCGACGAGGTGCTCGGCACCGACCTGACGCTGTGGCGAGCACCATCGCCGACCGGGCCGTTCGAGGTGCTCGAGGTCGCCGCCCAGATCCCGTCCGACGCCGCCACGGGCACCCTTCGCTACCTGCCGCTCGCGCACCCGGAGCTGCTGCCCGAGCCCGGCACGGTGGTGGTCAGCTACAGCCAGAACAACACCGACTTCCAGGCCGTCGAGGACGACCCGCGGATCTACCGGCCCCGGTTCCTGCGGGTGTCGCTGCAGCCGAAGTGAGCGATGCCCCGCGGCCGGGCGGCCGCGGGGCATCGTCTGTTCAGGTGATCAGTGGAGGTCGAAGCGGTCGTTCTCCATGACCTTGACCCACGCCGCGACGAAGTCCTTGACGAACTTGTCCTTCGCGTCGTCGGACGCATAGACCTCGGCGAGCGACCGGAGCACCGAGTTGGAGCCGAACACCAGGTCGACCGCGGTTGCGGTCCACTTGACCTGACCCGTCGCGGCGTCGCGGATGTCGTAGACGTTCTCGGTCGACTCGGAGGCCTTCCACTCCGTGCCGGCGGCGAGCAGGTTGACGAAGAAGTCGTTCGTCAGCGCCTCGGTCCGGTCGGTGAGTACGCCGTGCGTCGTCCCGCCGACGTTGGTGCCGAGCGCCCGCATGCCGCCCACCAGCACCGTCATCTCCGGGGCGGAGAGGTTCAGCATGTAGGCACGGTCGAGCAGCAGCGTCTCGGGCTGCAGCTTCTCACCGTCGCGCAGGTAGTTGCGGAACCCGTCGGCCCTCGGCTCGAGCACGCCGAACGAGTCGACGTCGGTCTGCTCCTGCGTGGCGTCGGTGCGGCCCGGCCGGAACGGCACCGTGACCTCGACACCGGCGTTACGCGCGGCCTGCTCGACGGCCGCGCAGCCACCGAGCACGATCAGGTCGGCCAGCGAGATCTGCTTGCCACCCTTCGCGTTGAACTCCTGCTGCACCCGCTCGAGCGTCTCCAGCGAGGCGACGGCCTCGGCGTTGACCGCCCATCCGCGCTGCGGCTCGAGGCGGATCCGGGCGCCGTTGGCCCCACCGCGCATGTCGGTGCCGCGGAACGTGGCCGCGGAGGCCCACGCCGTACCGGCGAGCTGGGAGACCGACAGGCCCGACTCGAGCAGCTGCTGCTTGAGCGCCGCGACATCGGCGTCGTCGACCAGCTCATGGTCGACGGCCGGTACGGGGTCCTGCCACAGCTGCGAGTCGGCGACCCACGGGCCGAGGTAGCGGTCGATCGGGCCCATGTCGCGGTGGAGCAGCTTGTACCAGGCCTTCGCGAAGGCGAGACGGAACTCGTCGGGGTTCTCGAGGAACCGGCGCGAGATCTTCTCGTACTCCGGGTCGAACCGCAGCGACAGGTCGGTCGTGAGCATCGTCGGCCGGTGCTTCTTTGCCGGGTCGAAGGCGTCGGGGATGATCTCCTCGCCGTCCTTGGCCACCCACTGCTTCGCGCCGGCCGGGCTCTCGGTCAGCTCCCACTCGTGGCCGAACAGGATCTCGAAGAACCGGTTGCTCCACTGGGTCGGCTTGTCGGTCCAGGTCACCTCGAGGCCCGACGTGATGGCGTCGGCGCCCTTGCCGGTGCCGTGCTGGCTGCGCCAGCCGAGGCCCTGGGAGATGACCGGGCAGCCCTCGGGCTCCGGGCCGACCAGGTCGGCGTCACCCGCGCCGTGGGTCTTGCCGAACGTGTGGCCGCCGGCGATCAGCGCCACCGTCTCCTCGTCGTTCATCGCCATCCGGCTGAAGGTCTCCCGGATGTCGCGAGCCGCGGCCACCGGGTCGGGGTTGCCGTTGGGACCCTCCGGGTTCACGTAGATGAGGCCCATCTGTACGGCGCCGAGCGGACCGGACAGGTCGCGCTCACCGCTGTAGCGCTCGTCACCCAGCCAGCTGTCCTCGGGACCCCAGAAGATCTCCTCGGGCTCCCAGACGTCCTCGCGTCCGAACCCGAAGCCGAACGTCTCGAAGCCCATGTCCTCGAGCGCGACGTTGCCGGCCAGGACGAGCAGGTCGGCCCACGAGATCTTCTGGCCGTACTTCTGCTTCACCGGCCACAGCAGGCGCCGGGCCTTGTCGAGGTTGGCGTTGTCCGGCCAGCTGTTGAGCGGCGCGAACCGCTGGTGACCCTCGCCGGCGCCGCCACGGCCGTCCTCCGTCCGGTAGGTGCCGGCGGCGTGCCAGCTCATCCGGATCATCAGGCCGCCGTAGTGGCCGAAGTCGGCCGGCCACCAGTCCTGCGAGGTGCGCAGGACCTGGGCGATGTCGGCCTTGAGCGCCTCGACGTCGAGCTTGGCGAACTCCTTCTTGTAGTCGAAGTCCGCGTCCAGGGGGTTGGACCGTCGGCCGTGCTTCGCCAGGACCGTCAGGTCGAGCTGATCGGGCCACCAGTCCTTGTTCGTCCTCGGTCGGTGCCCCTCCGGAGTGGGGGACTCGATGACCGGGTTCTCGCTCTCGCTCATGTGCAACCTTTCGATGTTCTCGATGGTGACGCGGTGGTCAGGACCGGGTGGAGCAGGCGGGGCACAGACCCCAGTAGATGACCTCGGCCTCGTCGATCGCGAAGCCGCTGTCGTCCGACGCGTGGAGGCACGGCGCCTCGCCGACGGCACAGTCGACGTCGGCGATGTCGCCGCAGGAACGGCACACGACGTGGTGGTGGTTGTCACCGACGCGCGCCTCGTAGCGCGCCACCGAGCCCGAGGGCTGGATGCGGCGCACCAGGCCGGCGGTGGTGAGGGCCCGGAGCACGTCGTAGACGGCCTGGTGGGAGACGCTGGGGAGCTCCCTGCGCACCGCCCCGATCACGGAGTCCGTGTCGGCATGCGGATGGGCGTGTACGGCGTTCAGCACCGCCACCCGGGGCCGGGTGACGCGCAGGTCGGCACCACGGAGCATCTGCTCGAGGTCCGAGGTCGCCGTCACGTCTCGGAGTCTTCACCCTTTTCTGGAACCAGTCAAGAATCCACTCGAGGCTCGTTGGAAGATGAACCGTGGCACTCCTCGAGACCGCAGGCGTCCCCAACGGCGGGGTGTCGTTCTGGTACTCCCAGATCGGCCGGCCCGAGCCGGGCCCGCCGCTCCCCGGCGACCTCGAGTGCGACGTCTGCATCGTCGGCGGGGGGCTCACCGGCCTGTGGACCGCCTACTACCTCGCGAAGGCCGACCCCTCCCTCCGCATCGTCATCCTCGAGGCGGAGTTCGTCGGCTTCGGCGCGTCCGGCCGCAACGGCGGCTGGCTGTCCGCGGAGCTGCCCGGCAAGCACGCGACGTACGCCAAAGGTCCGTACGGCGAGGCCGGCCTCGCTCGGCTGGCGACGGCCCTGCGCGCCACCGTCGACGAGGTGATCACGATCTGCGGCGAGGAGGGCATCGAGGCCGACATCGTCCGCAGCGGCGTCCTGTTCGTGGCACGCACGCCCGCCCAGCTCGCCCGGTTGCGGGAGCACCCACCGGCGGGTCCCTCACGAGTGCTGACCGGCCCCGAGGTGACCGAGCGCATCGACGTCGCCGGCGCACTCGGCGGCT
>DASTDJ010000004.1:0-2936 GCA_035710425.1 Nocardioides sp. | reverse complement strand
GCGCTGGACGCCGGCGTGCATGCCATCGGCAAGAAGCTGGTCGAGGAGGCCGCCGAGTCCTGGATGGCCGCCGAGCACGAGGGCAAGGACCGGGCGGCGGAGGAGATCAGCCAGCTGCTCTACCACGCCCAGGTCCTGATGTTGGCTCGCGGCATCGAGCTCGACGACGTCTACGCCCACCTGTGAGGTACCCGGACATGTCCCTGTTGCGCATCGCGATCCCCAACAAGGGGTCGCTGTCCCAGTCCGCCGTGGAGATCCTGCGCGAGTCCGGCTACCGCCAGCGGTCCGACTCCAAGGAGCTGCGGCTCGTCGACGCCGACAACGGCGTCGAGTTCTTCTACCTCCGGCCCCGCGACATCGCGCTGTACGTCGGCGAGGGCACCCTCGACGTCGGCGTCACCGGCCGCGACCTGCTGCTCGACTCCGGTGCCAAGGCCGAGGAGGTGCGGTCCCTGGAGTTCGGGCGGAGCACCTTCCGGTTCGCCGGCCCGGTGGGGAAGTACACCGACCTGAGCCAGCTCGCCGGCACGCGCATCGCCACGTCGTACACCGGCATCGTCCGGACGTTCCTGGAGGAGCGCGGCATCGACGCCACCGTGACCCGTCTCGACGGCGCCGTCGAGACCAGCATCCAGCTCGGCGTGGCCGACGTGATCGCCGACGTGGTGGAGACCGGGAGCACCCTGCGCCAGGCGGGACTCGAGACGTTCGGCGAGGCCCTCCTCGAGTCCGAGGCCGTGCTGATCACCCGCACCGGTGCCGTCCCCGAGGGCTTCGAGGTGTTCAAGCGGCGCCTCGACGGCGTGCTGGTGGCGCGCAGCTACGTGATGATGGACTACGACATCGAGGCCGCCCGGGTCAACGACGCGGTGGCGCTGACGCCCGGCATCGAGGGTCCGACGATCTCCCCGCTGCACCGGGAGGGGTGGGTGGCCGTGCGGGCGATGGTCCGGCGGGACGGAGCCCAGCGGCTCATGGACGACCTGTGGGACCTGGGGGCGAAGGGCATCATCCTCACCGACATCCACGCCTGTCGGCTGTGAGCACCGCACCCGCACCCCTGCAGCTGCCGCACACCTGGCGACCGCTCGGGCCGCGGATCGCCGGCGCCGTCGCGGGCGGGGTGCTCGTCGTGATGGCAGTGGTCCTGTGGTTCACCTTCGACGCCGAGACCCGCGACGCGATCACGCCGTTCCAGAGGGGCACGGTGATCGTGCTCGGTGCGGTGATGCTGGGCGCGCTGTTCGCGCTGGTTCGTTCGCGCGTGGTCGCTCGGGCC
The DNA here is from genome assembly GCA_035710425.1 of Nocardioides sp. Lineage (GTDB taxonomy): Bacteria > Actinomycetota > Actinomycetes > Propionibacteriales > Nocardioidaceae > Nocardioides. The sequence goes on along the minus strand of DASTDJ010000004.1, from coordinate 1,654 downwards.
GACCGGCTCATCGTGGTCAACGGCTACCGCCGCCGCGACTACGAGTGGGCCGAGGTGATCGCGGTCCGGCTGCCGCCCGGCGCGCCGTGGGTCACCCTCGACCTGGCCGACGGCAACACCGTGGCGGCGATGGGCATCCAGGGCTCCGACGGCGCCCGGGCCAAGGTCGCGGTCCGCGAGCTCCGCGCCCTGGTCGACCACCCGCCTGACGCGGCTTAGCTCGTCTCGATGACCAGGTCCGCCCGGTCCCTGGTGCGCTCCCGGGCGAAGACCTCGTCCTCCGCGCGCGCCCAGGCGTCCCAGTACGGCGCGAACGACTCGCCGTCGCGCTCGATCCCGCGCTGCTTCCGGAGGTCGTGCGGCGCGTCCGCCCAGACGAGCACCGTCACGAGCTCCTCGAACGTCGACGACCCGGAGCCGACGCCCTCGATCAACAGGAGGTCGGCCGGGGGGACCCATACCGTCTCGGCGAACGCACCGAGGTGCCAGTCGTAGCGCCGGTAGCTGCCTGGGTCGCCCTCGGCGAGCGGTCGGAGCAGCGTCTCCAGCTGCGCGTCGACGACGGGGAGGCCGTCCCAGCCGTCGTACAGCTCGTCCATGTGGACCACCGACGCGGAGGCACGGGCTGAGAGCTCGGCCGCCAGGGTGGTCTTCCCGGCACCCGCGGGCCCGTCGATGCAGATCAGTCGGCCAGCGGCCAGCGTGGGCGGCCGGGACCGCGCGAGGTCGAGGACCCGATCGACACGCTCAGAAGACACAGCCATGGCCGCGGTAGGTCGGCACCGTGTCGACGAACCGCTCGCCCTGGAGCAGGTGCACCCGGTCGGTGTGCTCGAACGGCTCGCCGGACTTGGCGTGCCGGAACCACACCAGGTCGCCGATCGACAGCAGCGCGGCCGCCGGACCGGTCAGGGGCGTCTGCACCTCCCCGGCGCCCTCGAGGCCCGTCAGGTGCAGGCCGGGTGGCGCCCACGGCGTGGGCAGCCGGTCGGCACCGGCCGGACCGGAGGCCACGAAGCCGCCGCCGTGGACGGTCGCGACCTGCGCCGAGGGCCGGCGGACGACCGGCATGCCGAAGAACGCTGCGGGCCGCGGCCGGAACGACTGGTAGTGGTCGAAGAGCGTGGGCGCCAGCAGACCGGAGCCGGCCGCGACCTCGGTGACCACGGGGTCCGCAACGGTCTCCTCGACCGACCCCGACCCGCCGGCGTTCCAGAACTCCAGGTCGGCCACCTCCCGGAGGGCCTCGGCGATCTCCCGGCGGCGTACCTCCAGCTGGGTCAGCGACAGCGACTTGAGCCTGCGCACGACCACCGAACGCGCGCGCTGGGACGGTACGTCGTCCTGGACCCCGGCGACCTGACCCTCGTAGGTCATCGCACCCACGAGCCGGAAGCCGGGCCGGGCCTGGACGCACCTGGCCAGCGCGACGACCCCCGCGGCGTCGTACAGCGGCGAGCGCTTGGGCCCGACATGCTGTCGGCCCATCCGCAACCCGGCGTCGATGTCGATGGCGACCCGCACCGGGACCGCATGGGAGGCGCGCACCGAGTCGACCACGTCGAGGTGGGCGGCGTCGTCGATCATCACGGTGATCCGCGCGGCGGCGCGCGGCGACTCCACCAACCGCGCCAAGGCGGTCCGGTCGACGGTG
>DASTDJ010000003.1:0-23511 GCA_035710425.1 Nocardioides sp. | reverse complement strand
CGAGCCGTGTGGCGTCGATCGCCGGGTGCCGGTGCGCGCGCAGCGCCAGCCCCGGGATGGTCGTGACGCCCATCCCCGCGGCCACCAGGCTCTGCATGACCACCATGTCGTCGGTGGTGGAGGCGAGGCGCGGAGTGAAGCCGGCGCGCTCACACATCTCCACCAGGTGGCTGCGGCAGCGCTCGCAGCCCGCCACCCACGGGGAGTCCCGGTGCGCGGCGAGGGTGGTGCCGCCGCCGGTCGTGAGCAGGTGGAGGGGGTCGTCGAGGAGGTGCAGCAGGCGGACGCCGTCCTCCTCGGGTGCGGTCTCGTCGTAGCGGAAGATCAGGGCGACCTCGATGTGCCCGGCCCGCAGCAGCTGCAGCGCCTCCTCGGGGTGGGTGTCGGTGAGCCCGAGCGAGAGGCCGGGGTGCTCCCGGGCCAGGATCTCCGCGGCCCCGGGGACCAGCGAGCTCATCACCGAGCCGAAGCCGGCCAGCCTGACGTGGCCCGCGTCCAGACCGACCAGGGTCGAGAGCTCTGCGGAGGCGGCGTCGACCCTGCCGATGATCTCCGCGGCGCGGTCCGCCAGCAGGCGCCCCGCCTCGGTCAGGCGGATGCCGCGACCGACCTTCTGGAGCAGCTTGGCGCCGGTCTGGGCCTCCAGCCGGGCCAGGTGGTGGCTCAGGGAGGGCTGGGTGTAGCTCAGCTCCTTGGCGGCCAGGGTGACGGATCCGTGTCGCCGGACGGCATCGATGACGCGCAGCTGGACGAGCGTAACCATCCATAGAGTCTATGCATGAGTGCCTCGAACTATTGACATTAGACCTATGAGTAGATCGGCACCAGGCTGGGGTTCATGGAGATGACACCCTTCGCACTCGCGGCCCTGGTGCTGATCATGATGCCCGGACCGGACCAGGCCCTGATCACCCGCAACGCTCTGGTCGGCGGCCGTCGCGGCGGGCTGATGACCATGGTGGGCGGCGTCGCCGGGTTGACCGTGCACGCGACGGCCGCGGCCGTCGGGCTCTCGGCGCTCCTGGTCGCCTCGGCCACTGCGTTCACCGCCCTCAAGATCGTCGGCGCGTGCTACCTGGTCTGGCTGGCCGTCCAGATGCTGCGCTCCGCAACCCGCTCCCGGCGCGCGGTCGAGGAGGAGCAGACGCCGGCGACCGCGCACCACCCGGCCGCCTACCTGGGGCAGGGCTTCCTGTCGAACGCGCTCAACCCCAAGGTCGCGCTCTTCTTCGTGACCTTCCTGCCGCAGTTCCTGTCGACCGACACCGGCTCACCGCGTGGCCAGGCGCTGGTGCTGTCCGCGGTCTTCGCGCTGATCTACCTGGCCTGGTTCGGGCTGTACGTCGCCGCCGTCGACCGGCTCGGCCGGTGGCTGCGGCGACCGAGCGTCAAGGCGCGGATCGAGCAGGTCACCGGCGTGGTGCTGCTCGGCGTGGCCGTTCGGCTGGCGACCGCCACGCATTGACTCACCCCACGGCAGGGCTGCGGGGGCGAAGTTCCATCCCGGCCGCCCGGTAGCAGGCGTCGATCAGCTCCATGGTCTCGACGGCGTCATCGGCGCCGATGGGCAACGGGTCCCCGTCGAGCACGGCCGCGGCGAACGCCTCCAGCTGGAAGTCGTACGTCGGCCGGGTGCCCAGCCTCTCGACCCGCTCGCCGGCGGCGGTGCGCACGGTGATCCGGTCGTCGAGGTGGGGGAGCACGAAGTTGGCGGCGGCGGCCTCGCCGTCCGAGCCGACCAGGCGACAGGTCATCACCACCTCCTCGAACGCCATGTGGCAGCGGGCGGTGCCGGTGGCGCCGCCGGGGAACGAGAGCTCCGCGGCGAGCCACTCGTCGACGCCGGGTGCACCCGCCCGTTGCCCGGCTCGCGCAGTGACCACGCCGGGCGGGCCTCCGGCCCAGGGCGCCAGCATCCGCGGCAGGTGCAGGGCATAGGTGCCGACGTCCATGAGCGCGCCGCCTGCGAGCCCCAGCGACCAGCGCGGGTCCGACGGGTCCGGAGCGGGGATGTTCATCACCGTCTCCACGTGCCGCAGCTCGCCGAGCTCGCCCGACGACAGCAGCTCCAGCAGCCGTCGGGTCACCGGGTGGAACAGGTAGTGGAAGCCCTCCATGAACACCGCACCAGACCTGGTTGCGGCGTCCCGGACCTCCGCCGCCTCCGCGGCGTTCGAGGCCGACGGCTTCTCGGTCAGGACATGCTTGCCCGCAGCGAGCGCCGCGAGGTTCCACGGGCCGTGCAGCCCGTTGGCGAGCGGGTTGTAGACGACGTCGATCGACGGGTCGGCGACCAGCTCGGCGTAGGAGTCCAGAACCCGCTCGACACCGTGCTCGGAGGCGAAGGCCTCGGCCCGCCGTGGGTCGCGCGCGGCGACGGCGACCAGCCGGTGGCCGGTCGCGCGCGCCGGCGCGACGATGGACCGGTCGGCGATGCGGGCGGCGCCGAGGATGCCGATCCCCAGCGGGCGGGTCGTCGGGGTCACGGGGTTTCCTCTCGCAGTCGTGACCGGATGCTATTAGCGTCGGCCCTGTGAGCGGTCCGGAGAGCGGCATCGATGTCGGCGTGCCACCCAGTGGCACCGGCTGTGCGGAGTGCCAGGCGGTCGACGGGTGGTGGGTCCACCTGCGGCGCTGCGCGGCGTGCGGGCATGTCGGCTGCTGCGACAGCTCTCCCGCGCAGCACGCGACGGCCCACTACGAGGACAGCGGCCACCCGATCGTGCAGAGCTTCGAGCCCGGCGAGGACTGGTTCTACGATTACCGCGACGGCACGATGTCGAAGGGGCCGACGCTCGAGGCGCCGTCGAGCCACCCGGACGACCAGCCAGCGCCCGGTCCGCGGGGCAAGGTCCCGCTCGACTGGCGCCAGCACATCCACTGACCTCACGGTGGCTACCCAACCGCCACCGCCAGGAGTAGCGTCGATCCACCGATCCGCAGCGGCGCGCAACGAGAGGAGCTCGCCATGTTCGTGCAGGTCATCCAGGGACGCACATCCGATCCGGCCAAGATGCGTGCCCAGCTGGACAAGTGGGTCGCCGAGCTCGCTCCGGGCGCCACCGGCTGGCTCGGCAGCACGGCCGGCGTCACCGATGACGGCCAGGCCATCGCGCTGGCCCGCTTCGAGTCCGAGGAGGCGGCGCAGGCCAACAGCGATCGCCCCGAGCAGGGGGCGTGGTGGGAGGAGATGGCCGCGCTGTACGACGGCGAGCCGACCTTCCACAACAGCCAGGTGGTCGACGTCGACACCCCCGGCGACCCCGACCAGGCGGGCTTCGTCCAGGTGATGCAGGGACGCACCAGTGACCGCGATCGAGCCCGCGAGGTGATGAACGCCGTCGACCCCGACGCCATGGCGAGCTTCCGTCCCGACGTCCTCGGCACGCTGTGGCTGGGCCATGACGACGACGCCTGGACGATGGCGATCTACTTCACCTCGGAGGCGGAGGCCCGCGAGGGCGAGCAGAAGGAGCCGCCGCCCGAGATGCAGCAGATGATGCAGGACCTGGGGTCGCTCGAGGTCGGGGAGACGAGCTACCTCGACCTCAAGGATCCCTGGCTCAACGCACCCGGCTGAGCGTCGACCCGGTCGATCCGGCGGTTGCGCATGGCCGTGTTCGTACTTTGTAAGGTATGGTATCCGTACAAAGTACGAAATCGACCGGACGGACCGAGATGAGCCACCCCGTGCAAGCCCCGACCAACAACCCGCCGACCTCCGCCCCGCGCACCATGCGAGCGGTGGTCCAGGACTCCTACGGCACGGCCGACGTCCTGCGGATGGACGAGATCGCGCTCCCCGAGATCGCCGACGACGAGGTGCTGGTGCGGGTGCGGGCTGCGGGTCTCGACCGGGGGACCTGGCACCTGATGACCGGCAAGCCCTACCTCATCAGGATCCTCGGGTTCGGGTTCCGCGGGCCGAAGAACCGCGTCCCCGGCCTCGACGTCTCCGGCGAGGTGGTGGCCGTAGGCGCCGCTGTGACCCGCTTCGGCGTCGGTGACGAGGTCTACGGCATCTCGCGCGGCTCCTTCGCGGAGTACGCCGCGGTGCGCGAGGACAAGCTGGCGCCCAAGCCGGAGCGCCTCACCTTCGAGCAGGCCGCGGTCGTACCGGTCTCGGCCGGCACGGCCCTGCAGGCGCTCACCGATGCCGGAAAGGTCGAGGCCGGCCAGTCGGTGCTGGTGCTCGGCGCCTCCGGCGGCGTCGGTTCGTACGCCGTACAGCTGGCGAAGGCGTTCGGCGCGGAGGTCACCGGCGTGGCCAGCCCTGGCAAGCAGGACCTGGTGCGCGACCTCGGGGCCGACCACGTGCTCGACTACACCCGTGACGACTTCGCCGACGGCACCCGGCACTACGACCTGATCCTGGACATCGGGGGCAACCCGAGGCTGTCCCGCCTGCGGCGCGCGCTCGACCCGGGCGGCACCGCGGTCATCGTCGGCGGCGAGGAGGGCGGCGCGATCACCGGTGGGTTCGAGCGCTCCCTGGTCGCCCCACTGGCCTCGCCGTTCCTCCGGCGGCGGCTGACGATGCTCGCGAGCAAGGAGCGCGCCAGCGACCTGGCTCGGATCCGGGAGCTCCTCGAGTCCGGACAGGTGGTGCCCAGCATCGACCGCTCCTACCCGCTGGACCAGGTGCGGGACGCCATGCAGCACCTGGAGTCGGGGCAGGCGCGCGGCAAGGTCGTGATCGTCGTCTGACCCGATGGCGCTCAGGAGCGCAGCGGGCCGTCGACCGTCGCGGGCATCCCGAAGTGGGCGTAGCTCTCGGGGTCGATGAACGCGATGATCTCCGCGATCCGGTCGCCCCGGAGCGTGATCACCTCCATCGAGTGCCAGTGGTAGACGCTGGTGTCCTCCGCCACCCGGTAGGTCGCGAAGCCGACCTGGCCGTTGGCGTGGCTCGGCAGCACCCGCCAGTTCTGGCCCCGGAGCGGAGTCTTGCGGAGGAAGTCCCGCACCGCCTCGCGCCCGGCGTACCAGGTGCGGAACGGCGGCATCGCGATCGTCGCGTCCTCGGTGAGCAGCTCGACGATCGCGTCGACGTCGGCGCGCTCCCACGCGTCGACGTACCGCGCGACCAGGGCCTGCAGGCGCTCGTCGCTGATCGACGCCACGGCCGCCTGCTGGCTCTGCGCCGGCAGCTTCTCGTCGACCGTGCGGTGCGCGCGCTGCAGGGCGCTGTAGACGGCTGCCGGTGACATCCCGAGCGCCTGACCCACCTCGGCGCCGGAGAAGCCGAGGACGTCGCGAAGGATCAGTACGGCTCGCTGCCGCGCGGGCAGGTGCTGCAGGGCGGCGACGAACGCCACCTCCACGCTCTCGCGCTGCTCGTACCGCGCGCCGGGCTCCGTGACACCGGCCATCAGCCGGTCGTCCGGGTAGGCCTCCAGCCAGACCTTCTCGACCAGCGGCTCGTCGAGCTCGCCGTGGGGGTCGCCGGCCGGGCCGAAGTCCACCGGCATCACCTTCGCCGGCCGTCGCTCGATCGCCTTGAGGCAGGCGTTGGTCGCGATCGTGTAGAGCCAGGTCTTCAGCGAGCTGCGCCCCTCGAACCGGGGGAGTCCCCGCCAGGCGCGCAGCAGCGCCTCCTGCAGTGCGTCCTCGGCGTCGGGCACCGAGCCCAGCATCCGGTAGCAGTGTGCGTGCAGCGCCGGCCGGTGGGTGGTGACCAGGGCGGCGTAGGCGTCTTCGTCGCCCGCCTGCGCGGCGGCGAGCAGCTCGGTCTCCTCCATGACTTCCCCCATCATCGGGCGCGACCGCGCTTCGGTTGCCAGAACGCGATCTCGCCACCCTGGACCGTCGACACCACGCTGCGCCACCCGTTCGCGGCCTCGCGGGGCTCGAGCAGGACCGAGGCGCCGAGCCGTCGCGCCCGTTCGGTGACCTCACCGATCCGGCGTACCTGGACGTAGGGCAGCCAGACCGGCCGGGACGTCGCGCACTGCACGATGCCCCCGCCGATCTCGCCGAGCTCGAGCGAGAGGTACGACGCCTCGCCGACCCGCACCCGCTCCTCGCGCCACCCGCACAGCTCGGCGTACAGCCCTTGGGCGCGAGGCAGGTCGCCGGTGTGCAGCTCGAGGTGGACCAGCTGCATGTCAGGCCACCCGCTCCGGCTCGAGGTCCGGTCGGACGTCGTCGACGACCGCGGGAGCCGTACGCCGACCCGGCAGCCCCAGCGCGACGACGGCGCCGAGGGCGGCCATCCCGGCCGCGACCGCGATCGCCGGTGCGAACCCGTCGACGAAGTCCTGCGCCGAGGCGTAGCCACCCGCGGCTGCGAAGACCGCGACCGTCACCGCGATCCCGAACACGCCGCCCAGCTCGCGCATCATGCTGTTGACGCCGGCCGCCTTGCCGATGGCGCTCGGGTCCACGGACCCGATCACGGAGTTCTGCGCGGCGGGGATCGCCATCGAGACGCCGACGCCGGCGACGATGAACGGAGCGAGCATCGAGGAGTACGCCATGCCCGGCTCCGCGATGATCGCGATCCAGGCCAGGCCGACCGCCTCCAGCGCGAGCCCGGTGGACATCAGCGGCCGCTCGCCGATCCGGTCGGCGAGCGCGCCCGCGATGGGCGCCACCGTCATGAAGGTCGCCGTCCACGGCAGCAGCCGGAGGCCCGCGCCGAGCGGGCCGTGGTCCAGTCCCGTCTGCAGGAACTGGGCGAAGAAGAACACGCCGGTGAACAACGAGGCGAGCGTCAGGAAGATGGCGCCGTTGCCGGCCGAGAACGCGCGGGACCGGAAGAACGACATCGGCAGCATCGGCTCCCGGACGTGCAGCTCCCACGCGACGAAGGCCGCGAACAGCAGCAGACCGCCGACCAGGGTCGCCACCACCTCGAACGAGCCCCAGCCGGCCTGGTTGCCGCGGACCAGCCCCCAGACCACACCGAAGGCGCCACCGGACACGAGCGCCAGACCGCCGAGGTCCAGGGCCGACTCGGGACCGTGGCTCTCCTTGATCTTGGCGAGCACCAGCGGGATCGCGATGAGCCCGATCGGGACGTTGACCCAGAAGATCCACTCCCAGCTGATCCCCTCGACCACGGCGCCACCGACCAGCGGACCACTCGCGACCGAGAGCCCGGTGATCGCGCTGAAGATGCCGATCGCGGCGCCCCGCTTCGCGGCCGGGAACGCCGCGCTGAGCAGCGCGAGCCCCAGCGTGATCACCAGGGCCGCCCCGGCGCCCTGGACAGCTCGGGCGGCGATCAGCCACCCGACGTCGGGGGCGAGCGCGCAGGCCGCCGACGCCACCGTGAAGAGGGCCAGCCCGGCGGCGTACAGCCTGCGTCGTCCGAAGCGGTCACCGACCGCCGCCGCGGTGATCAGCAGCACGGCGAAGGTGAGGTTGTAGGAGTTCACCGTCCACTCCAGCTGCTCCACCGACGCGCCGAAGTCGAGCCGGATGGTGCTGAGCGCCGTGGCGACCACCAGGGTGTCCAGGGCGGCCATCAGGGAGCCGAGGGCGGTGAGGACGACGACCCAACGGGTCGCCGCCTTCGTGGGTTCGAGCGTGCTCTGGGTCATGTCTTCCTCACGAGTCCGTGGCGAAGGCGACAGGAGGTCGCCGTTTACCAGGTGAGATCCGGCCGTCCCGACCGATCCATCGCTCGTGCGGAAGATCTTGCTACGGGGCCTCGCGCGACCGCGCCCGCCCCGCCTCGAGCCGCGCGACCGGCACCCGGAACGGCGAGCAGGACACGTAGTCCAGGCCGACGTGGTCGAAGAAGTGGATCGAGGCGGGGTCTCCACCGTGCTCGCCGCAGACACCAAGGTGGAGCTCCGGGTTGGCCATCCGGCCGGTCTCGGTGGCCAGACCGATGAGGGCACCGACGCCCTCGACGTCGAGCGACTCGAAGGGCGACACCGAGAACACGCCGTGGTCCAGGTAGGTGGAGAAGAACGCCGCCTCGACGTCGTCGCGCGAGAACCCCCACGTCATCTGCGTCAGGTCGTTGGTGCCGAAGGAGAAGAAATCGGCGACCGGGGCGATCCGGCCCGCGGTGACAGCGGCACGCGGCAGCTCGATCATCGTGCCGATCTTCAGCGGTACGGCGAGCCCGCGCTCCCGCTCCACGTCGGCGACGATCGTCTCCAGCTCCGCGCGCACCAGGGCGAGCTCACGCTCGGTCGCGACCAGCGGGACCATCAGCTCGGGTTGCGGGTCGCCGCCGGCCTCGAGACGGTCGGCCGCCGCCTCCACCAGGGCGCGGGTCTGCATCCCGAACAGGCCGGGGATCACGATGCCGAGCCGGACGCCCCGCAGCCCGAGCATCGGGTTCTGCTCGTGCAGGCGGGTCACGGCGTCGAGGAGCTTGTGGTCGTGGGAGTCCGCGTGACCGTGGTCGTCAGCCAGCGCGACCCGGACCGAGAGCTCGGTGAAGTCGGGGAGGAACTCGTGCAGCGGCGGGTCGATCAGCCGCACCGTGACCGGCAACCCGTCCATGGCCTCCAGCAGCCCGGTGAAGTCCTCCCGCTGGAGCGGCAGGAGGGCGTCGAGCGCGGTGCCCCGCTCCTCGTCGTCCCCTGCGACGATCAGGTGCTCCACGAGCTCCCGGCGCTCGCCGAGGAACATGTGCTCGGTGCGGCACAGGCCGATGCCCTGCGCGCCGAAGCGGCGGGCCCGGGCAGCGTCGTCGGGAGTGTCGGCGTTCGCACGCACCCGGAGCCGGCGGGACGTGTCGGCGTAGTCGAGCAGGAGCGCCACCGCCTCCACCAGGTCGTCGTCGACCTCGTCGCCCTCCAGCCAGCGCACTAGCACCGAGTCGACCACCGGCACCGCGCCGAGGAAGACCTCGCCGGTGCCGCCGTCGATCGACACCGTGTCGCCCTCCGCGACGACCGCGCCGCCGCGCACCTTCATGGTGCGCGCCTCGACGTCCACCTCGAGGTTCTCGGCGCCGCAGACGCAGGGACGCCCCATGCCTCGGGCGACGACGGCGGCGTGCGACGTCCGGCCACCGCGACTCGTCAGGATCCCGCGAGCCGCCACCATGCCCGGCAGGTCGTCGGGAGCGGTCTCCTTGCGGACCAGCACGACGTCCTCGCCCCGGGCGGCCCACTCGGTCGCCGTACGCGAGTCGAAGACGGCCTTGCCCACGGCGGCGCCGGGGGAGGCGTTCACCCCTGTGGCGAGCAGGTCGCGGGCCGCGTCGGCGTCGAAGCGGGGGAACATCAGCCCAGCCAGCTGGGCGCCGGTGACCCGCTGCAGCGCCTCGTCGAGGTCGATCAGCCCCTCGGCGACCATGTCGGAGGCCATCCGGAACGCCGCCTCGGGGGTGCGCTTCCCGACGCGGGTCTGCAGCATCCACAGCTTGCCGCTGTCGATGGTGAACTCGATGTCGCACATGTCGAGGTAGTGCCGCTCCAGGGCGGACATGATCTCCAGGAGCTCGGCGTACGACGCGGGGTCGATCTCCTCGAGGTCGGCCAGCGCGACGGTGTTGCGGATGCCGGCCACGACGTCCTCACCCTGGGCGTTCTGCAGGTAGTCGCCGTAGATGCCCGGCCTGCCGGTCGCCGGGTCGCGGGTGAAGCAGACGCCCGAGCCGGACGTGGGGCCCCGGTTGCCGAAGACCATGGCCTGCACGTTGACGGCGGTGCCGAGGTCCTCCGGGATGCCCTCCTGGCGGCGGTAGAGCACGGCCCGCTCGGTGTTCCAGGAGTCGAAGACCGCTCGCACCGCGAGGTCCACCTGCTCCCGGGGCTCCTGCGGGAACGGCCGCCCGGCCTCCTGCTCGATCAGCTCCTGGTAGCGCCCGACCAGCGCCTCGAGGTCCTCGTGGGTGAGATCCACGTCCTGACGGGCGCCGCGGTCCTCCTTGACCGCGTCGAGGATGCTTGAGAAGGCGTCGGAGCGGACGCCCATCACCGTGCTGCCGAACATCTGCAGGAGCCGGCGGTAGGAGTCGAACGCGAACCGCGGGTCGTCGCTCTGCCGGGCCAGCCCGTGCACTGACGCGTCGTTCAGCCCGATGTCGAGGACCGTCTCCATCATCCCGGGCATCGAGAACTTCGCCCCCGACCGCACCGACACCAGCAGCGGGTCCTCGGGGTCGCCGAGCGTCCGGTTCATCGTCTGCTCCAGAGCGGCGAGGTGCTGGGCGACCTCGTCGGAGAGGCCCTCCGGCTCGGCACCGTGCTCGAGGTAGTGGCGGCACGCCTCGGTCGTGATCGTGAACCCGGGCGGTACGGGGAGCCCGAGGTTGGTCATCTCGGCGAGGTTGGCGCCCTTACCGCCCAGGAGGTCCTTCTCCTTCATGCTGCCCCGGGCGAAGTCGTGCACGTAGGTGCTCACCGGTCGATCGTCCACCGGGAACCGCCCGCACGGGAAGGGCAGATCTCCACTCAGTGAGGGGCGTCGGGGTAGATGCTCCGGGTCTCGGACCGCTGGTAGCGCCCGCGACGGAGTGCTGCCGGGTTCACCCTCGGCAGCAGCTTCGACACCGTGACCGCGGCGTACATGATCGTGTTGATGGCCACGAACGCCGCGAGAATGTGGAACGCGTCGGACGACAGGATCGACGTGGGCAGCACGCTGAACACATTCATCGGCCCACCACCTGCGTCGAGTGGGTCGGGGCGACGTGCTTCCAGGTCGCCGTCCGGCCCAGCGAGATGTCGACCACGCCCTTGACGTAGACCGCGTCGAGAAAGAGGTCGTACAACAGCTCGGGCAGCAAGGGGATCGCCAGCAGCCGGCCACGCCACCCGGCCGGCCACGCGGTCACGATCCGCTCCGCCATGAAGACGGCGCCGAGGCCGAGCCAGAAGGGGAACCACACCCAGTGGTCGAGCGCGAGCGTCATCAGCAGCATCATCAGCATGAACGACGACAGGGCGATCACGCCGTACCCGATGCCCATCTGCTGGGCCCAGTAGCGGAAGGTCTGGCGGGTCATCCCGTAGGCGCCGAGGTTCTCGAGCGCCCCGCGCTGCCAGCGCAGGCGCTGGCCCCAGAGGGTGCGCGAGGAGGGCATCAGCTCGGTCACGACCGTGCACTCCCGAGGCGAGACCATCAGCCCGCCCAGTGACTTGATCGCGATCGTCAGCTCGTTGTCCTCAGTCAGCGCCGCCGTGTCGTAGACGCGGCCGTGCGTGCCCGGGATCGACTCGCCGCGGCTCTCGGCGACCGTGCGCAGGGCCCGGGACCGGAACAGCGACGCGGTACCGGTGAGCACGAAGACCCGGCCGCGCCGGCGCCGGACCTCGCGCTCGTAGCGGATGTACTCGTTGCGCTGCAGCTGCCCGATCAGCCCGTGCCCGGACTCGCCCCGGAACAGGCCGCCCACGGCCATCAGCGCCCGGTCGTCGGTGAAGCGGCGCACCGCCGCCGAGAGGAAGCCCTCGCTGAGCCGGGTGTCGGCGTCCATCACCATCACCAGGTCGTTGTCGCCGAGGTCGGGCAGCAGCCGGGCGAGCACCTGGTTGAGCGCACCCGCCTTCTTGTGGGTGTTGTCCACCGACTCGACGACCTCGGCGCCCGCGGCCTCGGCCAGCGCGACCGTCGAGTCCGTGCAGTTGTCGGCCACCACGATCACCCGCTCCGGCGGCCGGGTCTGCGACTGCAGCGACGCGAGCGTCGCCGGGAGCGAGACCTCCTCGTTGTGCGCCGGCACCAGCACCGTCACGGTCACCGGCCCGGCGTACACCCCTCGGGTCTCGGCCATCACGATCCGAGGTGCCAGCGGGGTGGCGCGCACGCTCGTGGAGCGACGCGAGACGGTGCTGATCCGCCACTCGAGCAGGGCCAGGCCCCCGGCAGCCAGAAGCGCCACGGCGACTGCCGCCACGAGCACCGCCACCGCAGGCACCTCCACGTCGTAGAAGACGTGCCATGCGCCGAACACCACCCCCTCGGATGGCCCGGCGCCGTCCCTCTCGGCCGCTGCCACGGCGAACCAGAGCAGCGCTGCCGCGGCGACCGTCACGGTCGCCACGAAGGCACCACTCGCCCTCTGAAACCCTCCCCGCTTCATGGGCGCAGATTAGGTGTCCGGCGCCGCGGGGCACCTGACGATCGGCCGAAAATGCCCGATCGGGCACAAGTCCACTAGTCACCGGGTGGTGTGTCGCCAATCGCGGGTCAGGCCGCGGCCCGGCTGCCACACTCTTCGTGAGGGAAGCATGGGGCTTGGGGGAGGTCACGTTGCTGGACACGCCTACGCTGCGCGTCGCGTTCGGAGTGGTCGCGCTGACGATGTTGGTGCTCTTCTACTTCGTCACCTACCGCACCACGCGGTCGGCCTACTCCGCGTGGTGGTGCGCCTCGCTGGCGCTCTTCGTGCCCGGTGCCTCGCTCTACCTGTTCAACGGCACCGTCAACCAGACGTGGGCCAATCCGCTCGCCAACGCCATCGTCGTCAGCGGTGCCGGCTGCGTCTGGGCCGGAGCCCGGTCCCTGTGGACCGCGAGCCCGCCCTGGTGGCAGGTGGTGGCCGCGCCGGCGCTGGTGGGTGTGGTCTCGGCGCTCGACGACCCGGCCACCAACATCTGGGCCGGGGGCGCGTTCTTCCTCGGCGCCATGTGGGTGCTGCTCGGGATGGCCGCACACGAGCTGTTCAGGCAGGCACGGTCCTACACGCCGGGGGCGACGTCGGACAGCGTGGCCTACCGGCTCGCGCTGCGCTCGATGACCGTGGGCTGTGCGCTGGTCGCGACGTACTACTTCGCCCGGTGGGTGGTCTTCCTGGCGATCGGCTGGACCGACCCGGTGTTCTCGACCTGGTTCGGCGGCCAGGCGACCACCCTGATCTCGACGGTGCTCCTGGCCACCGTCTCGTTCAGCATGTCCACGCTCAGCAACGAGCAGCAGACGGCGGCGCTGCGCGAGACGGCTGCCCGCGACGGGCTCACCGGCCTGCTCAACCGCACCGAGTTCCTCCGGCTGGCGACCGGGGAGGTCCAGGGGACGCTCCGGGACGGCGTCGAGTGCCAGCTCATCCTGGCGGACCTTGACCACTTCAAGCAGATCAACGACGAGCTGGGACACCTCGCCGGTGACCGGGCGATCGCGACCTTCGCAGACGCGTGCACCACCTCGGTGCGGTCATCCGACCTGGTCGGGCGGTACGGCGGCGAGGAGTTCATCATCCTGCTCGCCGGGGCGAGCGCCGACCGCGCCACCCAGGTCACCGACGCCATCGACGGCGCCATGCACGAGGCGGCCGAGCGCGAGCAGGTCCGGCTCCCCACCGTGAGCTACGGCATCGCGACCGTCGAGGACGGCGTCGATCTCGAGCGCACGATCGGGTACGCCGACGCCGCGCTCTACCGGGCCAAGGCCGCCGGGCGGAACCGCAGCGTGCACTACTTCCCGGGCGTCGCCTGACTCACGGCACCGGCGCTCAGGCGCCGTCGAAGCCGTTCAGCAGCAGGAAGAAGATCAGGACGCCGACCAGCGCCATGCCCACGCCGATGAGGGCGCCCAGCAGGGCCCGCCGGCCGGAGGACTCGGCGCCGGTCAGGCCGGGGATCGCGAGGCCCACGACGGCGCCGATGACGGCCATGCCGCCCAGCTGGGCCGGGATGATCCAGTTCTCCGAGCCCTCGCCGTCGAAGGCCGCCGCGGCCACCGGCAGGCTCAGGATCCCCGCCACCACCAGCACGATCAGGCCCAGCATCCGCTCCATGTCGCTACCTCTCTCGGCGCCGACCCCCATGGCGGCGTGCGCGGAGCCTAGCGGTGTGACGGACTGCTGTCCGCGATCCTGACCAGACCACCGAGCACGCCGACGTACGCCGCGCCGTCGGGACCGAGGCTGACCGGCGCGTAGTTGACGTTGTGGCCGAAGCCGGTGCCGTAGCGCTGCTCGAAGACGACCTCGCCGGTGCGGAAGTCGAGTGCGCTGAGGTACCAGGAGTCCACGACTCCCTTGCGATCCCGCGTGACGGTGTAGACCAGCCCGTTGGCCAGCGACAGCTTCGCCACCGCCGACGGGGACCGCTCCTCGTCGTTGGTCCACACCTTGTGGCAGCCCTCGCCGTCGGGATCGACCTCCACCCGCTCGATACCCGGGGAGGTGATGCTGCCGAGGATGCTCTGCACCGGTCCGCGGTAGCCGAAGTTGTTCGTCACCACCAGCGCCCGGTCGGCGGCGATCAGCGAGTTGTCGGTGGCGCTCGCGCCCTCGTCGAAGACGGGCACCGAGCAGACCTCCCGGTCGCCGGACTTCTCAGCGCCCCGGCGGTAGACCACGACGTTCATCGGGTCGGCGTTGTCGGTGATCGCGACCCACTCGTCGTTCATCAGCGTGGGTGTGGTGCCGGAGCCGGGGGAGGTCTGACCCGGCTTGGTCACGCCGGTGTTGGCGTAGTCCTCGCGCCACGTCACGTTCGGCGTGCCCGCCACGAGGTCGAGCCGGTAGAGCGCGGCGGTGGTGACGACATAGATGCCACCGGTCTCATCGACGGCGAACGAGTTGGTGATGGTCTCGCCGAGCCGGAGCACGCGCACCGCGCCGCTACGGGGCCGGATGGCGCCCACGAGGCCGCGCTCGGTGACGAACACCAGCTCACCCGTCCACGTGGGCAGCACCGAGACGATCTTGTCGGCGCGCGCCATCACGCGGGTGAGGTCGTAGTCGCGCCGGAGCACGAAGGCGGTGCCGGCCGGGTTCTGGCCCACGACCCGGATGTGGTTGGTGCCGGTCGGGATGACGGCGCGGTCGCGGTGGTCGAGGTAGAAGTAGCCGCCGCCGGAGAAGTCGCTGAAGACGTCGGCGCCGAGCCGCCGGTTGGGCAGTCGGTGCGACGCCAGCTGCTTCAGCGTGGTCGGGTCGAACAGCTTGAGGGTGGGCGTGGTGGCCCCGACGCACACCGTCTCCAGGCGGCCGCGGCGGTCGAACGTGAGGCTGGCGCACTCGGCGACCTGGAGCGTCGATCGCACGGTGGGGGAGACCCCGAGCGGACCCGGGCCGGGGTAGGCGTCGGTCATGTAGGCGTCGTTGTGGATGTTGTTGCCGGGGTCCGGCGCCAGGAACGGGTGCTGCGGTGGACGGGGCGCCGACACCGGCTGCGGGACCGCGGGGGTACCGACGTACGCCGGAGTGCCCGCGGGGAGCGGGTCGTTCGGGATCGGGATCGTCCCGCCGGGGGCGGCGCCCGTCGGTGCCAGCGCGAGGCCGATGAGGAGGCCCGCGCCCAGTACGGCGCGGCACGCCCGGGGCCGGTACGACGTCATGCCGGGTCCAACGACCGCCGCCCACCCGGGTCACCCGCCGTCACACGCATCGTGCGATGACCCACCACACGTGTTGCGGGGAGCGTGACACGCGTCAACCAGCCCCGGCGGGCCCACCTGACGCCCCGGGCACCAGAACCTCACGAAGGAAGGCTCATGTCTACGCACACCGAACCGTACGCACGACGCTGGCAGGCGCTGGGCGTGCTCGCTGCCAGCCTGCTCATCATCACCATCGACAACACGATCCTCAACGTCGCGCTCCCGTCCCTTCGCACCGAGCTGGGTGCCGACTCGAGCCAGACGTCGTGGATCGTGGACAGCTACCTGCTCGTCTTCGCCAGCCTGCTCCTGGTCGGCGGCACCCTCGGCGACCGCTTCGGCCGGCGGCGGTTCCTGTTCGCCGGTCTGCTGGTGTTCGGCGGCGGCTCGATCCTCGCCGCAATGTCCGGCGGCGCGAACGAGCTGATCGCCGCCAGGTCCCTCATGGGTGTGGGCGCCGCGGCGATCATGCCGGCGACCCTGTCGATCCTGACCAACATCTTCCCGGCGGAAGAGCGCCCGAAAGCGATCGCTGCCTGGGCTGCGGTCTCGGGTCTCGGTGTCGCGCTCGGCCCGATCACCGGTGGCCTGCTGCTCGACTACTTCAGCTGGCAGAGCGTGTTCCTCGTCAACATCCCGATCGTGATCGCGGCGCTGCTCTTCGGCAAGGTGCTCATCCCCGAGTCTCGCGACCCGGAAGCCCCCCGCGTCGACGTGGTCGGAGCGGTGCTGTCGATCGCCGGGCTGACGTCCGTCGTGTGGGGTCTCATCGAGGCCTCCGAGCGCGGCTGGACCGACACCACCGTCCTCGCGGCCTTCGCGGTGGGGACCGCCGTCCTGGGCGCGTTCGCGGCCTGGGAGCGCAAGGTGGCGCAGCCGATGATCGACATCACGATCTTCCGCAACCTGCGGTTCAGCGCCGCCAGCCTCTCGGTGATGCTGGTCTTCTTCGGCCTGATGGGCACGGTCTTCATGCTGACGACCTACCTCCAGACGGTGATGGGCTACAGCCCGCTCGAGGCCGGCGTCCGGATGATCCCGGTCGCCGTCGGACTGATCTTCGGCTCGCGGGCGGCGATCGTCCTCACCGAACGGTTCGGGACCAAGCTCGCCGTTGCAGGGGGACTCGGCGTCGTCGCGGTGGGGATGCAGATCCTGTCCCGCGCCGAGATCGAGTCGGGCTACGGCCTGGTCGCGACCGCGCTGGTGGTCATGGGCTTCGGCCTGGCGATCGCGATGACGCCGGCCACCGAGGCCATCATGGGCACCCTGCCGAAGGAGAAGGCGGGCGCCGGATCGGCCATGAACGACGTGCTGAGAGAGCTCGGCGCGACGCTCGGAGTGGCGGTGCTGGGCAGCATCCTCGCGAGCAAGTACGCCGGTGGCATGGACGGCTCCACGGACGGACTCCCGGCCGAGGCGGCTGACGCCAGCGTGGACAGCGTGGACGGGGCGCACACGGTGGCCGCCGAGCTCGGCGACTCGGCCGGGAGCCTGGTCGCCTCCGCGGACCAGGCGTTCGTGGCCGCGATGGGTACGACGACCGACATCGCCTCGGCGGTCGCCCTCGTGGGGGCGCTGGTCGCCTTGGTGCTGCTGCCGACCCGGGCGAAGCACCCCGACGACGACGCGATCCAGGACGCCGAGGCCGAGGTCGACGAGGCCGCGGAGCCCGTCCTGGTGTGACGAGGGGCCGGGCCGGGCAGCTGCCCGGCCCGGCCCTCGGGCTTGCTGCCCGCTCGGCTGCGCCACTAGCGTGCTGACACCCTGACAAGGGGGGCGACCATGGCCACCACTCAGAGCGCTCCCTCCGAGCCGACGGCCACCGCCCGTGACGCCCACGCGTCCGGG
Source organism: Nocardioides sp. (assembly GCA_035710425.1). Lineage (GTDB taxonomy): Bacteria > Actinomycetota > Actinomycetes > Propionibacteriales > Nocardioidaceae > Nocardioides. The sequence goes on along the minus strand of DASTDJ010000003.1, from coordinate 6,417 downwards.
CTGGTCATCCGTTCACGGCTTTTCGAGCTGCTCGACCAGGGGGCGCTCGGTACCGTCACCCTGATCTCGGCACCGCCGGGGAGCGGCAAGACGACGCTGATGCAATCGTGGCTGGCCGCCCGTCAACCGACCGCGGCGTGGGTGCACATCCGCCGCGACGAGACCGACGAGACCCACTTCTGGGGCCAGGTGCTGGACGCGGTCCGCGAGTCCGGCGTGGTCAGGGGAGATTCCGGGCTCGCGACCCTCGTGCCGTCGCCGCACGCGGCTCCGGGCGAGCTGCTCGGGCACCTGGTGGAGGGCTTCCGGCGCCTCGACGAGCCGCTCACCCTGGTGTTGGACGACGTTCACCACCTCCGTTCCCCTGAGGTGCTCGACGGTCTCGAGAACCTCCTGGCCGCCGCGCCCCCGACGTTGCGCTTCTGCCTCCTCACCCGCCGTGACCCGAAGGTCGGTCTGCACCGGCTGCGCCTGTCCGGTCAGCTCACAGAGATCCGCGCGGCGAACCTCGAGTTCACTGGGGCCGAGGCCGGTGAGCTCCTCGAGGGAGCCGGCGTGAGTGTGGCCGCTGACGAGGTGGCGAGCCTCCGGGAGCGCACGGAGGGCTGGGCCACCGGGCTCAGGCTGGCCGCGATGTCCCTGTCGCGGCACGAGTCCCCGGGACAGTTCGTGGCTGAGTTCGCGGGGAGCGAGCGCACCATCGCGGACTACCTCCTCGGGGAGGTGCTGCTGAGGCAGCCGCCCGAGGTGCGGGACCTGCTGCTGCGCACCTGCATCTTGGAGCGGGTCAACGGCGAGCTCGCCGACCTCCTCACCGGCCGGAGCGACGGCGACCGGGTGCTCCACGAGCTCGCGGAGGCGAACGCGCTCGTGGTCGCCGGGGACGTAGCACGTACCTGGTTCCGCTACCACCACCTGCTCCTCGACCTGCTGCGGCTCGACCTGCGTCGCGAGCTGCCGGGCGAGGTCGACGAGCTCCACCGCCGCGCGGCGACCTGGTTCGCCGATCACGGGCAGCCGGTCGAGGCGATCCACCACGCGCGTCTCGCGACCGACTGGGAGCTGGCGTGTGAGCTGCTCGGCCGGCACTGGGTGGAGCTGTTGATGGACGGGGACGAGGCGACCCTGAACGCCATGCTGGAGGGGATCCCCGAGACGCTGGTGAAGACGGACGCCGAGGTCGCGACGATGGTCGCCGCTGAGCGGCTCAGGCACTCGCGCTGGGCGGAGGCCGATGCGCTGCTGACGGTGGCGCGGGAGACCATCGGCGCCGTGCCGGCGCCCCGGCGGGCACGTGCGCAGACGACGCTGGCCACGGTGCAGCTGTTCCGAGCCCGCCAGTTCGGCGGCGTCGATGACGTCGTCGACGAGGCGGGCAGTGCCCTCGAGGAGCATCTGGGCACCGCCGAGCAGGGCGGCACCGATCTGGAGGGGCTGGCGCGGTTCAACCTCGGCATCGCGAAGGCGTGGACGCTCCGGTTCGCGGGCGCCGAGGAGGACCTGGAGCGTGGGCTGGCGCTGGGCCGCACCATCGGGCGTCCCTACGTGGAGATCGGCTGCCTCACGGGGCTCGGCAACGTGGCGACGCTGACCGAGCGGATCGGCGTGGGCGAGCGTCACCTGCGCGACGCGATCGCCGTGGCCGAGCGCGTGGGCTGGACGACGCACCCTCTCGCGGGCATCGCGTTCATGGGCCTCGCGGCGACCCTGATCGAACGCGGCATCTTCGGCGAGGGTGAGGAGCTGCTCGAGCGTGCCGTCCCGATCCTGGACCGGGCACCGGAGCCATCGGCCATCGTCGGCATGCGGCACGTCCAGGGCATGCTCGCGATGAGCCGCGGACGGTACGACGACGCGCTCGCGGCGTTCCGCGACGGTGAGCGGCTGGTCGAGGTGCTGCGCGCACCCCACGTGCTGGCGGCCATCGAACGGCCCTGGCAGCTGCGTGCGCGCCTCGCGATGGGCGAGACCGACGCCGTGCGTGAGGCACTCACGGGGGCGCCGAACTCCGCGGAGTGGTGCAACCTCGCGGGTCGCCTGGGGCTGAGTGTCGATGATCCCGACGGGGCCCTCGCTGCGGTCGCGCCGGTCCACGCGGGCGAGGCGCCCGTCTTCCACGTGAACTTCCGGATCGAGGCGTGGCTGCTCGACGCGATGGCCCGGCGCGCCCTGGACGACCTGGAGGGCGCCGAGCGCAGCGCCGAGAACGCACTCGCCCTCTCGGAGCCGGACGGCCGAGTGGGCATGGCCCTGACCATCCCGGGTGTCCGCGAGCTGCTGGACGAGCACCCCACGCACCGCACGGCGCACGGCGCCCACCTCCGGGTGCTCCGCGACCTGCTGGCGGGGGTGGAGCCCGAGCCGACGGCCGCCACCAGCACCCTTCAGGAGCCACTCAAGGAGCGCGAGCTCGCCGTACTGCGCTTCCTGTCGACCAACCTGACCGCAGCCGAGATCGGGAACGAGCTGTTCCTCTCGGTGCACACGGTCAAGACCCACATGCGCAAGCTCTACGCGAAGCTCGACGTGCACACCCGCGCCGAGGCGGTGCAGCAGGGCCGTGCGCTGGGACTCCTGGCTCCCGCGCGCCGCAGCAGCTGAGACGGTCCGCACACCCGTCATCCGCATCGTGCGATGACCCGTCATACGGGTGACGCAGACGGTGTGGGCATGAAACCAACGCACTACGAGATCACCGTCAGGGGCCGAGTCGGCCCGTCGATCGCCGAGGCCTTCGACGGCCTGAGCGTGTCCGTCTCACCGACGCAGACGCTGCTTCAGGGCCAGATCCCCGACCAGGCCGCCCTGCACGGCGTGCTCGAGCTGATCGAGTCCCTGGGACTCGAGCTGCTCGACGTACGACGTGCCGACCCGACCCCCTGACCCCCACCCAGAAACCTGAAAGGCACACCCATGTCCACCTTCCTCCACCGCCTCGCGGTGTTCTCAGCCCGCCACAAGGGCCTCGTGATCGGGGCCTGGCTGGTCGTCCTGGCGGCGCTGCTGCTCGCGAGCCACCAAGCCGGCACGAAGTACAGCAGCTCGGTCACCGTCGACGGCTCCGACAGTGCGGAGGCCACCGAGGTCATGTCGCGCTCGTTCTCCGCGGAGCTGAGCGACGGCAGTCCGATCGTCTTCCACACCGACCACGGAAAGATCACCGACGCAGAGAACCGGGCAGCCGTCGAGGCGTCGCTCCGGGCTCTGTCCGAGGACCCCGCCGTAGCGTCGATCACCAACCCGTTCGCCGAGGGGAGCGCGACGGTCTCCGAGGACGGCACGACCGCCTACGCCAACCTCGTCCCCGCCGAGCCGCTCGGCGACATGAGCGTCGAGGAGGCCGAGGAGGTCGCCGACACGGCGATCGAGCCGACCGAGGGCACCGACGTCGAGGTCTCGGCCGGCGGTCAGCTCGGCACCAAGATCTCCAAGCCCGAGACCGCGACCAGCGAGCTGGTCGGCCTGTTGGTCGCCATGCTGATCCTGGTGCTGGTCTTCGGCACCATCACCGCGATGGCGCTGCCGATCGTCAGCGCGATCGTGGGTCTGCTCAGCGGCCTCAGCATCGTGACGCTGCTCGGGCACACGCTCTCGATCCCCGACGTGGCACCGACCGTTGCCACCATGATCGGCCTCGGTGTCGGCATCGACTACGCGCTGTTCATCGTCACCCGGGCCCGCTCGGCGCGGCACGAGGGCCGTAGCGTCCACGACGCCATCGGCCACGCGGTCGCGACGTCCGGCAGCGCCGTGGCCTTCGCCGGCGGCACCGTCGTCATCGCCTTGCTCTCCCTGGCCGTCTCCGGCCTGTCGCTGATCACGATGCTCGGCCAGGCGGCCGCGGTCGTCGTGGTGATGGCCGTCCTCGCGTCGCTGACGCTGCTGCCCGCGCTGCTCGCCCTCACCGGCGACCGCATCGAGCGGCTGCGGATCGGTCGCGACCGCCGTCCGACCCTGGGCCACAGCGCCTTCTGGCAGCGGTGGGGCCAGCGGCTGGCCAAGCGGCCGGGGACGTACGCCATCGCGTCCGTCTTCGTGCTCGTGGCGCTGACCGCCCCGGTCCTGAACCTCGGGCTCGGCCTCACCGACCAGTCCAACGCTCCGGAGGACACCCACTCGCGTCAGGCCTACGACACCCTGACCGACTCGTTCGGGGCAGGCGCCAACGCTCCGCTGATCGTGACGGCCGACCTGGGCTCCGAGCCGGCGACGGCTCCGGACGACCCCCGTCTGATGAAGCTGCACCAGGGTCTCTCCACGACCGAGGGCGTCCAGGCCGTGGGCGCACCCCAGGTGTCGGAGGACGGCACAGCGGCGCTGATCAACGTGATCCCGGAGGGCTCGCCGACGTCCGACGTCACGAGTGACCTGGTGAACGAGATCCGCGACACGACCATCCCCGAGGCGGGGGTCGACGCCTACGTCGGCGGTTCCACGGCCCAACAGCTCGACATGGCCGAGCTCATCGGTGATCGACTGCCGCTGATCATCGGGGTCGTGGTCGCGCTGAGCGTGATCCTGCTGATGCTCGCGTTCCGCACCGTGGTCGCGCCGCTGCAGGCCGCCCTGGTGAACCTGCTCGCCGTCGGAGCCGCCTACGGCATCGTCACCGCGGTGTTCCAGGAGGGCCTCGGCGTCACCGCGATCGGGCTGGACGGCGCGATCCCGATCGTGTCCTACGTCCCGATGATGATGTTCGCGATCCTTTTCGGGCTGTCGATGGACTACCAGGTCTTCCTGCTCAGCCGGATCCGCGAGGAGGTCTCCGCCGGAAAGTCCCCGCGGCGGGCCGTCATCGAGGGCCTGGCCGGGACCGGGAAGGTCATCGCGTCCGCCGGCGCCATCATGGTCGCGGTCTTCGCGAGCTTCATCCTCAACGGCGACCCCACGGTCAAGGAGTTCGGGGTCGGTCTGGCCGCCGCGATCCTGATCGCGGTGGGGTCGGTCGTGATCCTGCTGCCCGCGGTGATGCTGCTGATGGGCAGGCACACCTGGTACCTGCCGAGGTGGCTGGACCGGATCCTGCCGCACCTGGACGTCGAAGGCGGTGCCCACGAGGAGCCGGCCGAGGCAGATGAGGAGGAGAAGAAGGAGAAGGAGGAGCCCGCACTCGCCTGAGCGTGCCTTCTCCGGGCCGAGCCCCGCCGACCGACCGGTCGCCGGGGCTCGGCGTACGTCCGGTTTCGCGACAGCTCGACGGATCGGCAATTGGGGGGTCACACTCGAGGAGTGCTCGACCGCGTCATGGGGTGGCTGTACGCACGGCTGAAGTCGCGCTACTGGCTGGTGTTCGTCGCCGGCCAAGCAGGCGTGTCCATCTTCGTGGTGCTGCTGACCGTCGCGGTGATCTGCTCCTACTACGACTCGTCGCCTGCCGACGTCGTACTGATCGCCGGTGTCGCCTGCGGCCTCACGGTGGCGGCGGTGCTGTGGGCGACGCTGAGGGCGATGCCCGCCTACGACGCGATCGTCAGCTGGCGGGCCACGGAAGCTCCCGGCTCGGCCGAGACCGTCACCGCCTGGGAGGCGGCCACCACCCTCACGCTCCGTCAGTACCGCAGCAGCACGGGGTGGGTGAACCTCTCGGTGGTGCTGCCGACCTGCGTCCTCAGCGTGGTCGTCCTCGACCTGCCGTGGCACGCGTTCTTCGTGATGTTGCTGGCCTGCCTGATCCCGGCCGTCTACGCAACGGTGCTCAGCTACTCCGCGGGGGAGATGCTCGCCCGGCCGCTGGTCAGGGACATTGCCGAGGCTCTGCCCGACGACTTCCCGTTCGAACGGCACGGCCTCCCGGTGAGCAAACGGATCAGGGTCGGGCTGCCGACGTACACCGCGGCGACCGGCATCCTGGTCGCCACCCTGGTGGGCGACCGGAACGGCTCCGACGACCTGGTGCTGGCCGTGGTGGCGGCGCTCGCCGTCGGGCTGGCGCTCTCCCACGAGCTGTCGGTCCTCCTCGCTCAGAGCATCACCGAGCCGATCGCCCGGGTCCGGACCGCCCTGTCCAGGGTGCAGGCGGGCGACCTCACAGCTCGGGTCCCGGTGACCGCGAGCGACGAGCTCGGCGAGCTCGCCCACGACTTCAACCTGATGGCGCTCGGGCTCGAGGAGCGCGAGCAGATGCGCCACGCGTTCGGCACCTACATGGACAAGGAGGTCGCCGCGCTCATCCTGTCCGGACAGTTCCCGGAGGAGGGCGTCGAGGTCGACGTGTCGATCATGTTCTGCGACATCCGCGGGTTCACGGCGTACGCCGAGCAGGCCGCGGCCACCGAGGTCGTCGCGACCCTCAACCGGCTCTTCGAGGTCATGGTGCCGATCGTGGACCGGCACGGGGGGCACGTGGACAAGTTCATCGGTGACGGCCTGCTCGCGGTCTTCGGTGCGCCGGAGCCGTACCCCGACCACGCGGACCGC
>DASTDJ010000002.1:0-10334 GCA_035710425.1 Nocardioides sp. | reverse complement strand
CTCCACGGCCTGGCGGGCCAGCTCGTGGTGGAAGACGAGGCCACCCCGGGCGCGGGTGAGCAGGCCGGTCCGGTCCAGGCGCCGCAGGGTGGGCAGGTCGACGGCGAGCTGTGACAGCACCCGGTCGTCGAGCCGGTCCGGCGCGGTCGCGACCAGCTGGAGCACCTCGAAGTCCTCGGGCGAGACCTCCGTCGTCCGCGCGAGGACCGCGTCGCGGACCGACTCGGGGAGCGGCCGGTCCGGCTCCTTGGCGACCTCGGTGACGAAGAAGGGGTTGCCCTGCGTGACCCGGTGGACCGTCTCGGCAGCGAGGTCGGTGTCCGCCACCAGCGCGGCGACCCCGTCGACCGACAGCGGCGCGAGGTGGAGCGTGGTGAGACTGTCGAGCCGGGCGACGTCGCCGAGGAGCGGCCGCGCCGGATGACGCGCTCCGACCTCACGGTCCCGGTAGGTCACCACCAGCGCCAGCGGCATCGCCTCCAGCCGACGGGCGAGGAACCGCAGCACCTCGACGGAGGCGGCGTCGACCCAGTGCAGGTCCTCCACGACCAGCACGGAGGGCTCGGAGCCGAGGCACTCGTAGACCTCCTCGCACAGCTGGGTGAGGCGGACGTCCTCGTCACGCACGAGAGGCCCGAGGCCGACCGCGCGCGCGATGTCGCGAAACGGTCCGAGCGGCCGAGGAGTGCTGAGCGGGTCGCAGCTCCCCTTGAGCAAGCGGACTCCGGCGACCTCCGAGCACACCGCCTCGAGCAGTGCGGACTTCCCGGTGCCGGAGTCGCCGGCGATGCCCACCCCCGAGCCGTGCCCGTCCTGCGCGCCATGGACCACGGCGCGCAGAACGGTGAGCTCGTGCTCTCGCTCGAGGAGCCTCACGTGCTCAGCGTAGGTCCGCGGTCTGCGGGCCGAACTCGTTGGCGACCTCCGACACCACGTCGGCGGGAAAGCCCCCGCGCCGCGCGTGCTCGCGGATCGTCTCGGCGTCGTCGGCCTCGTGGACGCAGTAGATCTTGTCGCCGGCCACGAAGCTGTTGACCCACGTGTAGGGGACCCCCAGCGAGTCGACCGCGTCGTTGGAGGTCTTGGCGATCTCGGTGAGCTCGGCCTGCGTCAGGTTGCTGGCGCCGTCGATCTCGCGCTCGATGATGAAACGGGGCATGGCACTTCTCCTTCGTGAACGTCCGGCGGCACGGTGCCGTCGGGATGCGTTCACTGTGGCTGCGGGGCCGGCCGCCGCACATCGGGAGAGCTCCCCATGTTCGCCCATCTCCTCAGAAGGCATGCGCCATCAGGTCCCCGAACAGCTCGTGCTCGTCGGCCGCCGCAAGGCCCTTCTGCCGGAACCAGGTGCAGATGTTGGTGCAGTCCCGCATCAGGAAGTCCATGCCGGCTGGGTTGCCGACCAGGTCGACGATCTGCGGCAGGTCGATCACCACGAGCCGCTCGCTCGCGGCCAGGATGTTGTACGCCGACAGGTCGCCGTGCACGAGGCCGTGCTGCACCATCGTCGCCAGCGCCTCGCGCAGCTGCTCGTAGTAGAAGGCCAGCAGGTCGGGAGCCGGACGGGTCTGGGCCAGCCGAGGAGCCGTCTCGCCGTCGACGGTGATCCACTCCATCAGGATCTCGGTGCCGTCGATCTGCACGGGGTAGGGCACCGGGAGGCCCATCGTCCAGAGGCGGTTGAGCGCGCTCCACTCGGACACCGCCCACTCGCCCGCGGCGACCAGGCGGCCGAACGTGCTCTTGCGTTTGATCGCGCGCTCGTCCCGGGACCGCTTCATGCTGCGGCCCTCGGTGTACGCGGCGGAACGGTGGAAGTTGCGATGGTCGGTGCTGCGGTAGCGCTTGGCCGCCATGATCACGCCGTCCTCCGGCGCGAGAGGGTCGCTGCGCTCCAGCAGGAAGACGTCGGCCTCCTTGCCGGTCTTGAGGATCCCGAGGTCCGTGTCGATGGCGCCCTGGGACGTCACGACCCAGGAGGGTCGTGGCTCAGGGCCGCGCGACAGCGGCTCGACCTCGAGCCACGTCGACCAGCGCTGGCCGTCCTCGAGGTCGTCGTAGGCGTTGAACTCGAATACGAAGGACGGGTCAATCCCGTCGAGGTGAGAAGACATCGGTGTGGGTGCTCCAGGAAGAGAGGGGGTGGTCTGCGGACAGGCCAAGGACAGTCGTGGTCATGTCACGCCCCTCTCGTCGAGCACCGGCGGATCCGATGGCTGGGTCGAGTGTGGCGGAGCCGGTCCGGGACCAGCAAGCGATTTATCGCTGACCCACCAGCGGTCGAAGCCGCTCGGCGTTCCAGGAACCGATGCCGGGGCGGTCCAGGAGGTAGTCGACCACCCGGTCGGCATCCCAGCCGTGCCCCTCGACCAGGCCGCGGGCCATGGTGGCGAGGTAGGCCGCCGCCGGCTCGTTGTGGTCGGCGGCGTGCATCCTCTCCGGAGACGTGAACGTGACGACCGGCTCGCCGTCCAGCTCGCCCACGACGTGCAGTGACTCGTACCTGCCGTCACCCAAGACCGTCGCCCCGTCGGCCAACAGTTCACTGAGGTCGTGGTCGACCCCCGGCTCGCGGTGCATCTCCTGCTCGAGCAGGTCACAGAGCTGCCCGGGAGTGAGCCGGTACGCCCGTCCGACGGACGAGCCGGGGCCGTCCGGGTCGTAGAACGCGATCCCGCCGCCCCAGGTGCCGGAGTGCCAGGCGAAGTAGACGGAGCCCGCGAGCTCGAGGGGTCGTACGTCGGTCGGCAGCGTCCGGTCACGGGCGCCGGGATAGGTCCGGGTGGCGCCCGGTGGACAGCCGCCGGCGAGGTAGCACGCGAGGCGTTCGGCGGACATGTTGCTGCCGTAGGAGGCGTACCAGACCTGCATCCCCTCGATCACACCACGGACGGCTCCGGTCTACGCCGCCGCTACCGGCGTCGTCTGGATGGCCAGCTCGCTCACCCGGTCCCAGGAGTCGTCGACGTGCACGACGTCCCGGCCCATCCGGTGGAGCAGGCTGGCGGCGATCCCGGCCCGGTAGCCGGACTGGCAGTGCACCCACAGCTCGCCGCTCGGGAGCGTGGGACCGGCCTCCTCGACGTCGTGCACGGGCAGGTGCAGGGCACCCGGCAGGTGGCCGCGCTCCCACTCGTCCTGGTGCCGTACGTCGACGACGACCGGCCTACCCTCCGCTGCGAGGTAGTCGGTCCAGTCGGCGCGCCGGTAGCTCGCCGTCGCCACGTCGTCCTCGGTGAGCACGCGGGCGGCGACGCCCTCGATGCCGATGTCGGCCAGGTCCCGGAGCGCGGGCTCGAGGACCGTGGGGGAGTCGGTGAGCAGGACGATGTCGTCGCCCCACGGGACCAACCAGCCGACGTACGTCGCGAACTGGCGTCCGTACTCCACGCTCACCGTGCCGGGAAGGTGCGCCTCCGCGAACGCGGAGCGGTCGCGCAGGTCGACCACCCACGACCCGGCGAGCACGGCGTCCGCGACCTGGTCGGCGGTGGCCGGGCGCGTGGGTCGCGGGTGGGCGCTCCCGGCGCCCCGGCGGTTCAGCGGGGCCATGTGGGCGTAGTGGGCGGGGATCGGGCGGAAGCCGCCAACGAGGTCGTTCACGAACGCCTCCCTATCGGTGGTCAGGGCGGGGTGGGTGGCGAGCAGCTCGCCGATCGACGGCGTAGCCGCGTTGGTGCTCGCGGCGCCGGCCGCGCAGAAGCTGCCGAAGCCGTGAGTGGGGTGCACGGCTGTGGTGGGCGAGAGCTCCGCCTGAAGGCGGGCGCTGGTCCACTGGGCCTCGGCGAGGCGTCGGGCCAGCAGGTGGTCGACCAGGTCCGTGCGCCCGACCGTGCCGTTGAGCAGGCTGCCGCCGGTGAACAGCGCGGGTGCACCGCTCGGGGAGTCGACCAGGAAGGACTGGTGGTGCCGGGTGTGGCCGGGCGTGGCGAGCACCTCGAGCTCGAGTCCGCCGAAGCGGAGCACGTCGCCGTGCCGCACGCCGACCCGCTCGAACTCCACCGACTCGTCGGCCGCGAGCAGGTAGTCGGCGCCGTGCCGACGGGCGAGTCCCAGCGCGCCGCTGAGGTAGTCGTTGTGCAGGTGGGTGTCCGCCACGGCGACGATCTCGACCCCCTCACGCTCGGCCGCGCGCTCGACCTCGTCGGCGATGCGCGGGGGATCGATGACGACGGCGACGCGCCCGTCGTGCACCAGGTGGCACCGGTTTCCCAGTGCCGGGACGTCGATGGTCACGACTTTCACGGGCCCGCCTCTCAAAGCCTAGTAAGTTACTAGAGTTATAACACGAGAAGGCAAGGACCGCGACGCCGACAGGCCGGTCGATGTGACAGGCTGCGAGCGTGCAGCTCTTGCGGGCGGTCACGGGCCGCCTCGTCCCCGTCGTCGCGCTGGTCCTCGGCGTGTCCGTGCTACCCGGGTCGAGTGCCGTCCCAGCGGCTCCGGTCGACGGCAGCGCCGGAATCGGTGACCCCTACTTCCCCCTGGACGGCAACGGCGGCATCGACGTCCTCCACTACGACATCCGTGACCGTTACCGTCTGGCCGACCGTGAGCTCTCGGGCCGCACGACACTGACGGTCCGTGCGACCACGCCCCTGACTCGCTTCAACCTCGACTTCCTGCTGCACGTGCGCGAGGTGCGCATCGACGGCGCCAGGGTCGCGTTCTCGGGACCCGACGAGCACGAGCTGCAGATCACCCCCGATGCCGAGATCCCGGCGGGAGAGCGATTCACCGTCACGGTCCGCTACGCCGGCAAGCCCGGCGCGGTGGGCTTCGGCGGTGAGCGGAGCTGGCTCGCCTCGCGGCACGAGGTGGTCACCATGAACGAGCCGCACATGGCCGCGTGGTGGTTCCCCAGCAACGACCACCCCCTCGACAAGGCGCGCTTCGATATCCGGATCACCACCGGTGCCGAGCGTGAGGTGATCTCCAACGGCCGCAGGGTCGGGCGCCGCGTCCAGGGCCGGCTGGCGACCACGCACTGGCGCAGCGGTTCGCCGATGGCGACCTACCTCGCATACTTCGCGGCGGGCGACTTCAGCATCCGGCGAGGCAAAGACGGCGGCATCCCGTGGCTGGTCGCGGTGTCCCGCCGGCTCCCGTCGGGGGAGCGTGCAGCGTCGATGCGGGCGGTCCTCGCCTCCGGCCGGGTGACGAGCTGGCTGCGCAAGGAGCTGGGCCCCTACCCGTTCGGCTCCACCGGTGGCCTGGTCACCTCGCTCGATCCGGGCTTCGCGCTCGAGAACCAGACCCGGCCGACCTACCCCTCCCTCACCAGCGACCACCGCTACCTCGTCGTGCACGAGCTCGCCCACCAGTGGTTCGGCGACTCGGTGTCGGTGCGCGGCTGGCGCGACATCTGGCTCAACGAGGGCTTCGCGACGTACATGGAGGCGAGGTACGAGGAGTCGCGCGGCCGGAAGTCGGTCCGGGCCTGGCTGAGGGACGAGTACGACAGCTACAAGAGCTCCGGCAGCTTCTGGAACCTCCCGATCGACGATCCCGGTGCCGACGACATCTTCAGCCACGCCGTCTACCAGCGCGGCGCCATGGCCCTCGCCGCGCTGCGCAGGGTCATCGGCACGCCCGACTTCACCCGGCTGCTCCGCACCTGGGTGGCCGACCACCGCTACGGCAACGCCACGACCCACGACTTCACGGCGCTCGCCGAGCACGTGAGCGGCGAGCAGCTCGACGCGTTCTTCGAGGCTTGGCTGCGGGCCGACGACCCACCTGCGCGCACTGCGGGGAACGGACTGGACTAGACCGGGGAGAAGTGGGTACCGGCGATCCATGACTCTCGGGAGAGACGAGCGGTCGCGCGCGCCCGAAGTGCCGCACACCGACAAGCCCAAGATGATCGCAGCGGGGATCCTGCTGCTGATTCCGATCGTTGCCCTGATGGCGGTACCGACCTATACGAAGACCGATCCCGAGCTGTTCGGGTTCCCGTTCTTCTTCTGGTACCAGTTCCTCTGGGTGTTCCTGTGCTCGGCGATGACCTGGTGCGCCTACCTGCTCACCCTGTCCGCCCGCCGCAACAGTAGGCGGGACGGCGACGAGGACCGGCCGTGACGGCACTGCTGGCGCCGCTGGCCTCCGACGTCAACACCGTCGCCCTCGGCGTCCTGATCGCGCTGTTCCTGCTCGTCACGGTCCTCGGCTTCATGGCCACCCGGTTCCGCCGCGCGGACGACCTCAACACCCTCGACGAGTGGGGGCTGGGCGGTCGCAAGTTCGGCACCTGGGTGACCTGGTTCCTGCTCGGCGGCGACCTCTACACGGCCTACACGTTCGTGGCGGTGCCGGCGGCGATGTACTCGCTCGGCGCGGTCGCGGGGTTCTTCGCGGTGCCCTACACGATCGTTCTCTACCCGATCATCTTCATCTTCATGGCCCGGCTCTGGTCGGTCAGCCACCGGCACGGCTTCGTCACCACGGCCGACTTCGTCCGGGCCCGTTACGACGCCCGCGGGCTCTCGCTCGCGGTGGCGGTCACCGGGTTCATCGCCACGATGCCCTACATCGCGCTTCAGCTGGTGGGCATCCAGGCGGTCCTCGAGGTGGCCGGTGTCGGCGGCGGCGACAACTGGTTCGCCAAGGACGCGCCCCTGTTCGTGGCGTTCGCGCTGCTCGCCGCCTACACCTACTCCTCGGGTCTGCGTGCCCCCGCGGTCATCGCGTTCGTCAAGGACGCCCTGATCTACCTCGTCATCATCGTCGCGATCATCTACCTGCCCGGGCAGGTCGGCGGCTGGGGCGAGGTGTTCGGCGCGGCCGAGGAGAAGATGACGTCGACCAACCCCGACACCGGTGGGCCGGTCGGCGCGTTCATCCCGGGTGACGGCCAGGCGTGGGCCTACGCCACGCTCGCCCTGGGCTCGGCGATGGCGCTGTTCATGTACCCGCACTCGATCACCGCGAGCCTGTCGTCGGGGAGCCGCAACACGATCCGGCGCAACGCCGCGATCCTGCCGGCGTACTCCTTCGTGCTGGGCCTGCTCGCGCTGCTCGGCTGGGTGGCGATCGCCGCCGGGACCCAGGTCGACAACCCGCAGCTGGTGATCCCGCAGCTGTTCGAGGACTTCTTCCCCGACTGGTTCACCGGGGTCGCGTTCGCGGCGATCGCGATCGGGGCGTTGGTGCCGGCGGCGATCATGTCGATCGCGGCGGCCAACACCTTCACCCGCAACATCTACAAGGAGTGGCTGAAGAAGGACGCCACGCCCGCGCAGGAGGCCAAGGTCTCCAAGATCACCTCGCTGCTGGTCAAGGCGGTAGCCCTGGTGTTCGTGCTGACGCTCGACAACCAGAACGCCATCAACTTCCAGCTGCTCGGCGGTATCTGGATCCTGCAGACCTTCCCGTCGATCGTGTTCAGCCTCTACACGCGGTGGTTCCACCGGTGGGCGCTGCTCGCCGGATGGGCGGTCGGCATGGTCTTCGGCACCGTCTCCGCCTACCGCGTGATCAACCCGTTGACGGGCAAGCACTTCGGCGGATCGCTCGCCGAGATCCCGGGTCTGGGCGACATGGGGTACATCGCGATGACCGCCTTCGTGCTCAACGTCCTGGTCGCGGTCGTGCTGACGCTCGTGTTCAACGCGATGAAGGTCTCGAAGGGCAACGACGCCACGCAGCCCGGCGACTACTACGCGGACACCGACGACCCCCGCGTGCAGGCGGACCTGGCGGACGACGACATGCTCACCAAGAGCGAGCCGAAGGTCACCTAGGGCGGACTGCGAGAATGGGGAGGTGACTCCCCGTGACGTGGTGGTGCTCGGCTCGACCGGGTCGATCGGCACCCAGGCCCTCGAGATCGTGCGGGCCAACCCGGAGCGGTTCCGGGTGGTCGGCCTGACCGCGGGCGGGTCCGACCCCGAGCTGTTCGAGCGGCAGGTGGCGGAGTTCTCGCCGGCCTTCCACGGCCTGGGCGAGGAGGCCTCCACCGAGGCGGCGGGCCACCCCTGTGACGTGGTGCTCAACGGCATCACGGGGGCGGTCGGGCTCCGGCCCACGCTCGCCGCGCTCGACGCCGGCACCACCCTCGCGCTGGCCAACAAGGAGTCCCTGATCATGGGCGGGCCGCTCGTGCTCGACCGCGCGAAGCCCGGCCAGATCGTGCCCGTCGACTCCGAGCACAGCGCCCTTGCACAGTGCCTGAGAGGCGGCACGGCGGAGGAGGTACGCCGCCTCGTGCTCACCGCGAGCGGCGGGCCGTTCCGGGGCCGGAGCCGGGAGGCGCTGCGTAACGTCACAGTGGCTGAGGCGTTGGATCATCCGACCTGGAACATGGGGCCGGTCATCACGATCAACTCCGCGACACTGGTGAACAAGGGGCTTGAAGTGATCGAGGCCAACCTGCTGTTCGGCATCCCGTTCGACCGCATCGACGTGGTCGTTCATCCGACGAGCGTGGTGCACTCCATGGTCGAGTTCGTCGACGGGTCGACGCTGGTCCAGGCCAGCCCGCCGACGATGAGGATCCCCATCGCGCTGGGTCTCGCCTGGCCCGACCGGGTGCCCGACGCCGCCCCTCCGGTGGACTGGACCTCTCAGGAGACCTGGGAGTTCTTCCCCTTGGACGACGACGCGTTCCCCGCCGTGGCCCTGGCGCGCACGGCCGGGGCTCGAGGCGGCACCGCACCCGCGATCTACAACGCGGCCAACGAGGTGTGCGTCGACGCCTTCCGCGAGGGACGGCTCGGCTTCACGGAGATCGTTCCCACGGTCGAGAGCGTTGTTGCCACCCACGACGTACTCTCGTCAGACATGCTCACCGTCGACGACATCCTCGCCGCCGACGCGTGGGCCCGCGAAGAAGCCAACCGCCTGATCCCCGGAGCCGACCGATGACCGCGTTCTACTACACGCTCGGGATGGTCCTGTTCTTCGTGGCGATCCTGGCTTCGATCGGCCTGCACGAGCTCGGCCACATGATCCCGGCCAAGAAGTTCGGCGGGAAGGTCACGCAGTACTTCATCGGCTTCGGCCCGACCGTGTGGAGCAAGCAGGTCGGCGAGACCGAGTACGGCGTCAAGGCGATCCCGCTCGGCGGCTACGTCAAGATCGTCGGCATGCTCCCGCCGGAGGCGGAGGAGCTGGTCGACTCCGTCGAGATCGACGAGCAGGGCCGCCGGGTGCAGCGGATCCGCAAGTCCAACACCGGGATGTTCACCCAGCTCATCTCCGACGCCCGGGCGGCGGAGTGGGAGCTCGTCGGGCCGGACGACGACGACCGGCTCTTCTACAAGCTGCCCTGGTGGAAGAAGGTCATCGTGATGGCCGGCGGGCCCACGGTGAACATCCTGATCGCGTTCTTCATCTTCTGGGGCGTCTTCGCCACCTACGGCCAGAAGTCGGTGGAGCCCGAGCCCGGCCAGCCGGTCGTGGCGACGGTGTCGGAGTGTGTGCTGCCCTACCAGGAGGAGGGTCGCGCGTGCACCGCCGACGACCCGCCCTCGCCGGCTGCCGCAGCCGGCTTGCTGCCGGGCGACACGATCACCTCCTTCAACGGGGTGGAGCTGTCGAGCTGGGACCAGCTGCGCGAGCTGATCCGCGACAACGCCGACGGCGAGGCCGTCCTCACCTACGAGCGCGACGGCCAGGAGCTCACCGGCACCACCAACACCACCGTCGAGGCCCGGCCCGCCAGCGACACCGACCAGTCGTTGCGTCAGGTCGGCTTCCTGGGTGTCTCCCCGGAGACCGAGGTCGTCACCGAGACCGGCGGCCCGATCTACACGCTCGACGAGATGGGCACGATGACCGTCGAGACCGCCAAGGCGCTGGTGCACCTGCCGGCCAAGGTCTGGGACGTCGCGCAGGCGATCGTCGGTGTCGAGGAGCGCGCGAAGGACAGCCCGGTCAGCATCGTCGGCGGCGGCCGGCTTGCGGGCGAGACAGTCAGCCATGACGAGTTCCCGGTCAAGGAGAAGACCGTCTTCCTGCTGATGCTGATCGCGGGCTTCAACTTCTTCATCGGGATGTTCAACTTCATCCCGCTGCTGCCGCTCGACGGCGGCCACATCGCCAGCGCCCTGTGGGAGGCCCTGCGCCGCGGGTTCGCGCGGGTGCGCGGGCGACCTGACCCCGGCTACGTCGACGCCGCGAAGCTCCTCCCGGTCGCCTACGTCGTCGCCTCGGCGCTGCTCGTGATGGGCGTGGTCCTGATCGTCGGCGACCTCGTCGTACCTCTGCACATCGAGGGCTAGCTCTAGCCCGCCGTACCGGGTCGAGTCGGCGCGTCCTGGCCGCCGTATCGGGTCGAGTCGGCGCAACCGGGCCGCCGTATCGCGTCGAGTCGGCGCATCATGGCCGCTGTA
>DASTDJ010000001.1:0-15743 GCA_035710425.1 Nocardioides sp. | reverse complement strand
GCGGTGCGGGTCCACCGGGTGGCGTGGACGGTGGCCGACCTGACGTCCGTGCGCACCGGCGTCAACCATGCTCCCGGGGTCGATGAGGTCGACGTCGCCCTCCGGCTGCGCTGGGGCGCGGCCCTGCTGGCGCGCACCGTGCAGGCGGCCGCGGGATGAGCTCAGCTCCCGCCAGCGACCGAGTGCGACTCGCCCGCGCCGCGCTGAGCCGGCTCTCCGAGCCGGGCGACCATCGGCTCACCGCCCTGACCACCGAGCTCGGACCGGTCGACCTCTACGAGCGGCTGTCCGCCCAACGCGATGTCAACGGCGTGCTCGACGACGTGGCGGTCCGGCTCACGTCCACCGATCCGGAGCGCGAGCTCGAGCGGGCCACCAAGCTCGGCATCCGCTTCGTCATCCCCGAGGACGACGAGTGGCCGGCGCAGCTCGACGACCTCGCCGGTGCCGGTGTGCTCCACGAGCGCGGCGGTATCCCCATCGGCTTGTGGGTCCGTGGCCCGCTGCGGCTTGACCGGATCGGTTCCTCGGTGGCGATCGTCGGCTCCCGGTCGGCGACCACCTACGGCACCGGCGTGGCGGGCGAGATCGCCGCGGTGTCTGCCCGATCCGGGATCGCCGTGGTCTCGGGTGCGGCCTACGGGATCGACCAGGCCGCCCACCGCGGTGCGGTCGCCATGGACGGCCCCACGGTCGCCGTCCTGGCGTGCGGCGCCGACCGGATCTACCCGACCGGGCATGCCGACCTCATCAAGCACATCGCGGCGACCGGCGCGGTGGTCTCCGAGGCGCCGTTGGGGTGCTCGCCCCAGCGAGTGCGGTTCCTGGCCCGCAACCGGCTGATCGCCGGCCTGACGCGCGGCACGCTCGTGGTCGAGGCCGCGGTCCGCAGCGGGGCCCTCAACACCGCCAACTGGACCGAGCGGCTCCATCGGCCGCTGATGGGCGTGCCCGGTCCGGTCACCAGCGCGGCCTCGGGCGGGGTGCATCAGCGGATCCGGGTCGGCTCGGCGACCCTGGTGACCAACGGCGAGGAGGTGCTCGAGCTGGTGGGCAACGCCGGTGAGCATCTCGTCGACCCGCCCAGGGGCCGGGTCACTCCGCGCGACCAGCTGCCCGTCAAGCAGCAGCAGGTGCTCGACGCCGTCCCGGTCGCCACCGGAGCGTCGATCCCCTCCATCGCCCGGGTCGCGGGACTCAACCTGCTCGAGGTGACTGCCGCCCTGACCCGGCTGCACGCCGCCGGCCTGGTCGAGCAGGACTCCGACGGCTGGCGGCTCGCCGCCCTGGCTCACACGTGAGGAGGTGTCGACTTCCTAGACTTCGTGCGTGAGCGACGAGGTGGCCGAGGAGCCCCTCCCGGAGGGCCTGGCCCGGGTGCTGGGGGAATACGAACGGCACCTGAGGTCCGAACGCGACCTGACCGCGCACACGGTCACCGCCTACACCGCCGATATCGCCGGCCTCTTCGAGCACGCCGCGAGGCTCGGGATCACCGACACCGCCGACCTCGACCTGCGCACGCTGCGCAGCTGGCTGGCCAAGCAGCAGACCATGGGTCGGTCCCGGACCACGCTGGCCCGGCGGGCCACGGCTGCACGAGTCTTCACTGCCTGGCTCGCGCGCACCGGTCGGGCCGGCACCGACGTCGGCGCCGGCCTGGGCTCGCCCAAGCCGCACCGCACCCTGCCCGCCGTGCTGCGGGCCGACGAGGCCCGGGCGCTGATCGATGCCGCCACCACGCTCGCCGACGACGGCAGCCCGGTCGGGCTGCGGGACGTCGCGATGCTCGAGGTCCTCTACGCCACCGGGATCCGGGTGGGGGAGCTGGTCGGCCTCGATGTCGACGACATCGACCGCGAACGCAACGTGCTGAGGGTGTTCGGCAAGGGCCGCAAGGAGCGCACGGTGCCGTTCGGCCGGCCCGCCGCGCACGCCTTGGACTTCTGGCTGCGCCATGGCCGCCCGGCGCTCGTCGTCGAGGGCGCCGGAGCCGCGCTCTTCCTCGGCGCTCGGGGGAAGCGGATCGACCAGCGCGCGGTCCGCCGTCTGGTGCACCAGCGGCTGGCGGAGGTGCCGGGTGCGCCGGACATGGGTCCGCACGGCCTGCGCCACACGGCGGCCACCCACCTCCTGGAGGGCGGCGCCGACCTGCGATCGGTGCAGGAGCTGCTGGGCCACGCGTCGTTGGCCACCACCCAGCGCTACACCCACGTCACCACCGAAAGGCTGCGAAGGGCCTATCAACAGGCGCACCCACGGGCGTGATCCCCGCCCCGACGGGATCGTCGCGCCAGAGGGGCAGCAGTCGCACGGGACCGGCGCCGACCAGCCGCAGAGGATCGAGGTAGGTGTCGGCGCGGATCCAGCCCCAGTGCAGGCATGCGCGCGGGAAGCAGTGCGACCCCGACACCTGGAGGGTGCCGATCCGGGCTCCGGCGGCCAGCACGTCGCCGACGGAGACCGATGCCGTCACCGGTTCGTAGGTCGTGCGGGTCGGTCCGTGGCCCACGACCACGACACCCCGCCCGGCCAGCGGTCCGACGTAGGTGACGGTGCCCGGCAGGGCGGTGCGCACCGGCTGACCCGGCGCGCCGGCCAGGTCGACGCCTCGATGACCGGCGCCGTAGGGCGAGTCGGGCGGGTCGAAGCCGTCGACCACCTCCGGCTCCGGCACGAGTGGCCAGACGCCGACCGGGTCGGTGTCGGTGGAATCCGCGGGGCCGTCGAGCCCCGCCGCGGGCGCAGCGAGCACCAGCAGCAGGCCGAGGACGACGGCGACGGCCCCGCGGAGCAGGGGGTGGGGGGAATGGCGCATGCGTCGACTGTGCGGCGACCGGCCGACATCCGGCCCGGGCTCCCGCCGTCCCTGTGGACAACGCTCCCCGGGGAGCGGGCTGTGGAGGGTTCCTGGCCCGCAGCAGGCGTGCAACGTCAATTGGCGGCGTACGCCCGGCCTCGACTACGCTGGGCGCATCACTCCTCGGAGTGAAATTCGCACGCCTGCAGACCACGACGGGGTTGCCTTCTCGGACCCCGGCCGCCCGTGGGTGACGAGCCTCGGTCCCGACGCGAGTCGGGTCGGCCGCCACGCAAGCGTCAGGGCAGCCGACAACCGTCGTCTGCGACGAACTGAAAACAACCGGAACCGTTGCCGGTGCGTCCTGCTGCGTGAGCAGTGGACAAGGACGCACGCACGGCAGGGCTCCTCACAGGAGAAGAACCACCATGGCAGTTGTGACCATGCGCCAGCTCCTCGAGAGCGGCGTCCACTTCGGACACCAGACCCGTCGCTGGAACCCGAAGATGAAGCGCTTCATCATGACCGAGCGCAACGGCATCTACATCATCGACCTGCAGCAGTCGCTGGCCTACATCGACCGCTCCTACGCGTTCATCAAGGAGACCGTCGCCAAGGGCGGCACCGTGATGTTCGTGGGCACCAAGAAGCAGGCCCAGGAGGCGATCGCCGAGCAGGCGACCCGCGTCGGCATGCCCTACGTCAACCAGCGCTGGCTGGGCGGCATGCTCACCAACTTCCAGACCGTGCACCAGCGGATCAACCGCCTCAAGGAGCTCGACGAGATCGACTTCGACAGCGTCGCCGGCTCGGGCCGCACCAAGAAGGAGCTCCTGCAGATGAAGCGGGAGCGTGACAAGCTGGAGAAGACCCTCGGCGGCATCCGTGAGATGAGCCGCACTCCCGCCGCCGTGTGGGTGGTCGACACCAAGAAGGAGCACCTGGCGGTCGAGGAGGCCCGCAAGCTGCGGATCCCGATCATCGGGATCCTCGACACCAACTGCGACCCCGACGAGGTCGACTTCCCGATCCCGGGCAACGACGACGCGATCCGCGCCGTCGGTCTGCTGACCCGGGTCGTCGCAGACGCCGTGGCCGAGGGCCTGATCGCCCGCTCCGGTGCCAAGACCGGCGAGGGCGAGGCCGTCGCGCCGGGCGCCGAGGAGCCGCTGGCCGAGTGGGAGCGCGAGCTCCTGGGCGGCGAGGCCGACAAGGTCGCCGTGGAGGCGACCGGTGGCGACGCCGCGACCGAGGACACCCCTGCGTCCGAGGCGACCGGCGCCGCGTCGGAGGCCGCCGAGGCCACCGCCGCCGCTGAGGCCCCTGCCGTCGAGGCTGAGGCTCCCGCCGTCGAGGCTGAGGCCCCTGCCGTCGAGGCTGAGGCCCCTGCCGTCGAGGCCGAGGCTCCCGCCGTCGAGGCCGAGACCCCGGCCGCGGAGCCCGAGGCGCCCGCTGCCGAGGACGACGCCCCCGCTGCCGAGGCTGCCGAGGCGCCCGCCGAGGACGCCAAGACCGACGCCTGAACCACTTCTCCAGCGATACCCAGAGATACGAGGAAGAGACCCATGGCATTCACTGCCGCCGACGTCAAGAAGCTCCGGGAGATGACCGGCGCCGGAATGATGGACTGCAAGAAGGCGCTGGATGAGGCTGACGGTGACTTCGACAAGGCCGTCGAGATCATCCGCATCAAGAGCGGCAAGAAGATGGCGGAGCGCGCCGCCGAGCGCGAGGCCTCCGCCGGACTCGTCGCCCACGCCCCGGGCGTGCTGGTCGAGCTGAAGAGCGAGACCGACTTCGTCGCCAAGAACGCCGACTTCATCGCCACCGCGCAGAAGATCGCCGACGCCGCGTCGGAGGCCAAGCCCGCCGACGTGGAGGCGCTGAAGGCCGTGTCGCTCGGCGACCAGACCGTCGGCGACGTCGTCGAGGGCCTGGCCGTCAGCATCGGCGAGAAGATCGAGCTGGGCCAGTACGCCCACTTCGACGGCCCGGTCGTCGCCTACATGCACAAGCGCGCCGCCGACCTGCCGCCGGCGGTCGGTGTGCTCGTGGAGTACGACGGTGACGCAGACGCCGCTCGCGGTGCCGCCATGCAGATCGCCGCGATGCGCCCGCAGTACCTCACCCGCGACGAGGTCCCCGCCGACGTCGTCGCCAAGGAGCGGGAGATCGCCGAGGCGACCTCGCGCGAGGAGGGCAAGCCCGAGCAGGCCATCGCCAAGATCACCGAGGGCCGGCTCAACGGGTTCTTCAAGGACGTCGTCCTGCTCGACCAGCCGTCGGTCACGGAGAACAAGAAGACCGTCAAGGCGGTGCTCGACGAGGCAGGCACGACCCTGAAGCGGTTCGCCCGTTTCGAGGTCGGCGCCTGACCAGATAGGTTCTAGCCAGACGTCAGAGGAGGCCGGTTCGATGAGACGACAAGCACTCATCGGACCGGCCTTCGTCGTACCTGCACGAGGGGAGCCCGTGTGACCGGCTACAAGCGAGTGCTGCTCAAGCTCTCCGGCGAGGTGTTCGGGGGCGGCAGGGTCGGGGTCGACCCCGACGTGGTCCAGACGATCGCCCGGGAGATCGCGTCGGTCGCCAAGGCGGGTGTCCAGATCGCCGTCGTCACCGGTGGCGGCAACTTCTTCCGCGGCGCCGAGCTGCAGCAGCGGGGCATGGACCGGGTGCGCGCCGACTACATGGGCATGTTGGGCATCGTGATGAACTGCCTGGCCCTCCAGGACTTCCTGGAGAAGCTCGGGGTCGAGACCCGGGTGCAGACCGCGATCACGATGGGCCAGGTCGCTGAGCCCTACATCCCCCGCCGCGCCATCCGGCACATGGAGAAGGGCCGGGTCGTGATCTTCGGCGCCGGCATGGGCATGCCGTTCTTCTCCACCGACACGGTGGCCGCGCAGCGGGCGCTGGAGACCAAGTGCGAGGCCGTGCTGATGGCCAAGAGCGGGGTCGACGGCGTCTACACCGACGACCCACGGACCAACCCCAACGCCGTGAAGCTCGAGGAGGTCACCTTCGCCGACGCCCTCCAGGACGGGCTGCGGGTGGCCGATGCGACGGCGTTCGCCCTCTGCATGGAGAACAAGATGCCGATGATCGTCTTCGGCATGGAGCCCGAGGGCAACATCCTCCGTGCGGTGCAGGGTGAGAGGATCGGGACGCTGGTCAGCGCGGGCTGACTCGAACGGCTCGACAACCAAAGGACAGCGATGATCAACGACATCCTCAACGAGGCCGACGGCAAGATGGACAAGTCGGTCGAGGCGACCCGTGAGGAGTTCGCCGCGATCCGAGCCGGACGGGCACACCCGAGCATGTTCAACAAGATCCTGGTGGACTACTACGGCACCCCGACCCCGCTGCAGCAGCTGGCGTCGTTCACCGCCCCGGAGGCGCGGATCATCATCGTCGCGCCCTACGACATGGGCGCGATGGCCAACATCGAGAAGGCGATCCGCGACTCCGACCTCGGCGTCAACCCGGCCAACGACGGCAAGGTGCTGCGCTGCGTCTTCCCGGACCTCTCCGAGGAGCGCCGCAAGGAGTACATCAAGGTCGCCAAGGCCAAGGCAGAGGACGGCCGGGTCGCGGTCCGCAACCTCCGGCGTACCGCCAAGCAGCACCTGGAGAAGATGGCGACGGACGGCGAGGTCGGCAAGGACGACGTCACGGGGGCGGAGAAGCGCCTCGACTCGATGACCAAGACCCACACCGACGCCATCGACGAGATGCTGAAGAACAAGGAAGCCGAGCTGCTCGAGGTCTGAGCACCTCGCGCGACTTCACCTGATGACCGACACCTCTCCTCCTGTCCCCGCGCCCCAGAAGGACCACGGTCGCGCCGGCCGTGACCTCAAGGCCGCGGTGGCGTCCGCCGTGGTGCTGCTCGGCGCGATCGCCGCCTCCCTGGCGTTCTGGAAGCCCGCGTTCATGTTCATCGTGGTGGCCGCGGTGGTCGTCGCGATCTGGGAGCTGCGCCAGGGCCTGCTCGCCAAGGACATCGACATCCCGGAGCAGCCCCTGATGCTCGGCGGGGCGGTCATGGTCGTGGTCGCCTACCTGTGGGGAGCCCCGGCGCTGGTCACCGCCACCGCGGTCACCGCGCTGGTGACCATGCTGTGGCTGCTGCGGCGGGGGATCGACGGCTACGTCCGCACCGCCACCGCTTCGGTGTTCACGGTCGTCTACGTCCCGTTCCTCGGGTCCTTCGTCGCCCTGCTGCTGGCCGAGGGCGGCCGCGGCGGTGGCGGCATCGACAACGACGGGGTCGCCGGGATCATCACCTTCATCCTGGTGACCATCGCCTCCGACATCGGCGGGTACGTCGCGGGCGTGCTGTTCGGCAAGCACCCGATGGCCCCGGTGATCTCGCCGAAGAAGTCCTGGGAGGGCTTCGCCGGCTCCCTGGTGTTCACGGTGGCCGCCGGCTGGGCCCTCGTCGTCTACCTCCTCGACGGCGACTGGTGGGTCGGCATCTGCCTGGGCCTGATCGCGGTGGTGATGGCCACCCTCGGTGACCTGTGCGAGTCGGTGATGAAGCGCGACCTCGGCATCAAGGACATGAGCCAGGTGGTGCCCGGTCACGGTGGCCTGATGGACCGGCTCGACTCGCTGCTGGCGACCATCGCCCCGATCTGGCTGCTGCTGCACTACCGCGTGTTCTGAGGGCGCCTCCGGGCGTCATTCGGCCCGCGCCCCTACGATCGAGGCGATGAACACCGACGAGGGCCTGCGCGACCGGGACGAACGCGCGCCCGCGGAGCCCGGCGACGCCGACACAGAGGCCGAGCCCACCCCGCCGGACGAGGACCCCGAAGGCTCCGAGGGGTCCGACGCCTCGGACGACTCTCGGCCCGAGGTGAGCTGGTGGCACCGCGACCACCCGACGTTCTCGGCCCTCACCGGCTTCTTCACCGGCCTGGTCGTCGTGCTGGTCGTGCCCGGCGGCTTCGCGGCGGTGCTCCGTACGATGTTCAGCTACGACACCGCGGAGGACCTGTTCCCGTTCGTCCTGGTGATGTTCGCGGTGCCGATCGTCCTGATCGCCGTCCCGCGGACGCGCAGGTTCGGTCGCTACATGCTGCTCGGCATGCTGGCCACCGCCGCGGTCGTGATCGGCGTGGCCGCGCTCGTGGTCTGGATCCTGATCATGACGGACGGCTGACAGTTCGCGATTGCCGCCCTCGGGCTGGGAGACTGGCCGCCTGATGTCCGAGAGCAAGCCCCTGCCGCTGGTGTTCAACGAGCCGCGCGGCCGCAAGAAGCCGCCGCGCCACCTCGCCGACCTCGCTCCCGAGGAGCGGAAGGCGCTGGCGGTCGAGCTCGGCCTCCCCGGTTTCCGGGCCAAGCAGCTCGCGACGCACTACTTCGCCCGGCTCGTCGACGACCCGGCCGAGATGACGGACCTCCCCGCGGCACAGCGCGACCAGCTCGTGACCGAGCTGCTGCCCTCGCTGATGACCGCGCTGAGGACCATGGAGGCCGACCGCGGCACCACCCGCAAGACCCTGTGGAAGCTGTTCGACGGGGCGCTGGTCGAGTCGGTGCTGATGCGCTACCCCGACCGGGTCACCATGTGCGTCTCGAGCCAGGCCGGCTGCGGGATGGCCTGCCCGTTCTGCGCCACGGGCCAGGGCGGCCTGCAGCGCAACATGTCCACCGCCGAGATCGTCGAGCAGGTGGTCGCCGGCGCCCGGGCGCTGGCCCGCGGGGAGGTGCCCGGGGGAGCGGGCCGGGTCTCCAACGTCGTCTTCATGGGCATGGGCGAGCCGATGGCCAACTACAAGGCCGTCATCGGTGCTGTACGCCGACTCACCGACCCCGCACCCGACGGACTCGGCATGTCCGCGCGCGGCATCACCGTGTCGACGGTCGGCCTGGTGCCCCGGATCCGGCAGCTCGCCGACGAGGGCATCCCGGTCACCCTCGCGCTGAGCCTGCACGCCCCTGACGACGAGCTGCGCAACGAGCTGGTCCCGATCAACACCAGGTTCTCCGTCGGCGAGACCGTCGAGGCCGCCTGGGACTACGCCCGCACGACCAAGCGCCGGGTGTCCATCGAGTACGCCATGATGCGCGGCATCAACGACCAGGCCTGGCGCGC
The DNA here is from genome assembly GCA_035710425.1 of Nocardioides sp. Classification (GTDB taxonomy): domain Bacteria; phylum Actinomycetota; class Actinomycetes; order Propionibacteriales; family Nocardioidaceae; genus Nocardioides. The sequence goes on along the minus strand of DASTDJ010000001.1, from coordinate 6,831 downwards.
CGACCTGCTCGCCGACGTCCTGACGTCGTACGGCGACTGGGGCTGGGTCCATGTCAACCTGATCCCGCTCAACCCGACCCCGGGCTCGAAGTGGACGGCCTCCGACCCCGCCGACGAGCGCGAGTTCGTACGCCGGCTGGAGGCGCGCGGGGTGCCCACCACCGTCCGCGACACGCGTGGCCGGGAGATCGACGGGGCCTGCGGCCAGCTCGCCGCCGTGGAGACGTAGTCGAGGTGGACTGGGCCGAGCGGGTCGTCGCGGCCAGCGGCTTCGTGTGGGTGCCGGAGACCGCCGTGCGCACCGAGACTCGCGAGTTCCTCCTGGTCCGGTTTCCGGACCACTTCGACCACCACCTGGTGCTCGCGACCTTCCGGCCCGAGCGTGAGCCCGAAGAGGTCGTCGACGACGTGCTCGCCCGGGCGCGGGAGTTCGAGGAGCCCGAGCTGGTCTGGTGGGTGAAGCTGGGTGCGCCGCCCGGGATGGACGAGCTGGTCCAGGCTCGCGGCGGGGTGCTCGACGAGACCCTCGACGTGCTCGCCCTCGACCTGGCGCCCGGTCTCCCGGACCTCGGCGACCACGCTGTCACGCTGCGGTGGACCACCGACGAGGCGACGCTGCGGCACGCCTACGAGGTGCTGAAGGTCGTGTTCGGCGGGGCCGTCCCGCCCGAGCATCGGCTGCGGGTGGAGAGCGAGCAGGTCCGGCGCGACGTCGAGCGCGGACGGGGCGGTGGGGTGGTCGCCTACTTGGGCGACGAGCCGGTGGGCACCGGCGGTGTCACGGTCGCCGACGACGTGGCCCGGCTGTGGAGCGGTTCGGTGCTCGAGGAGCACCGCGGCCGGGGCGCCTATCGCGCCATGCTCGCGGCCCGCCTCGACTACGCGCTCCGGAACGGCGCCACGATGGCCCTGGTCAAGGGTCGCGTCGAGACGTCGGGACCGATCCTGCGGCGCGCGGGGTTCGTCGCTCACGGGCAGGAGCGGTCCTACCGGGTGCCTCTTTGAGCGGGGCCGATCAGGTCGGCTTGGCCACCAGGAGCTCGAGGTTGCGGTCCGCGAGCTGACCCCGACGCGAGTCGGTGCGCTCCTGCGGGTCGTTGGCGGCCAGCTCTCGACCGAGCCCGGCGAGGTGCACCGAGTCGGAGGTGTTGCCGCCGTACGACGCCGGGCCGGCGTGGTCGACCATCGTGGTGAAGATGGACAGCGTGCCGTCCTGGTTGTCCGCGATCTCGATCAGCCGCGACTGCTGCGGCCAGTCGATGTGGGACGCGGTGTTGATCTCCCACATGCCGCCGCCCCCGGGACGGGTGTGCGCGAGCACCTGGTTCTTGTGCGTGTGGCCATTGACCCACGCGACGACGTGCGGGTGCTTGAGCAGCTCCTCGAGCACGACCTTGCCGTTGATCCGCGTCTTGAGCTCACCGCCGACCAGGAACAGCGTGTTCTGCATCGTCCACGAGGTGTGGTGGCTGAAGATCATGCAGATCCGACCCGTCGACTGCGCGAGCAGGTTCTGGAGCCACGCGAACTGCTCGCGGTCGATCGAGCCGTCGGAGTAGCCGTTGGGGTTGACCGTGTCCAGCACGATGAACCGGCACACACCCTGGTCGAACGAGTAGTACGCCGTGCCCTTGCTGCGGTTCTCGGCGGTGAACCCGTGGCCCACTGGATTGCCACCGGCCGCGAAGTGCTGCTCCACGACCTGCTTGCGGGTCAGCAGCCGCCGGTTGATGTCGGGCGAGACCGCGCGCACGGCAGGTGTCAGTGCCAGTGAGCGGACGATCCCCAGGAGGTCGCCGCTCAGGAGGCTGTTGAGCAGCTCGGCGGGGGAGAGGCCCGCGGGCAGGGAGTTCAGCTTCAGCGCACCGGTCGACAGGATGCCGAGCTGGAGGTTCTGCGGGAAGTTGCCCTGGACCAGGCCGTCGTGGTTGCCGAAGGCGGAGTACCACGGCACGTTCAGGCCCTCCGCGGTGAACGCAGCCCGGGCAGCGTTCAGCAGGCCCGGGACGACCGGGTAGCCGTAGCGCTTGCGGTAGACGTCGTCGGCCTTGCCCGCCGGGGTGCCGTGGGGGTGCCAGTATCCGGGGTCGTAGTAGGCGCTGTTGTCGTCGGCGACGCCTTCGTACTTCAGCAGGCTGCCGGAGTCGACGCGCACCTGGCCGCCGTTGAGGACCCCGATGTTCCACCGGACCTCGTTGAACTGCGAGTTGTCCGAGTTGTCGCCCGTCTGGATGGCGAGGGCGAGCGGCTTGCCGGTCACCGGCCCGGCACCGATGGCGTTGATCTCGCGCACCATCGCGTCCGCGATGTGCCCGGACAGCATCTCGTGGGGGCGGTAGGCGGAGCTGAAGATGCCGGTCGCCGGCAGCGGCGACGGGTCGTCGAGCCGGTCGGTGAACTCGAGGCGCAGCGGCGACTGGGCGTCCACGACGTGCACGTCGCTCAGTTGCGCGAACGCGATGACCGGCACACGCACGCCGGCCCTCCCGGGGGCGGCCTGGGCGCCGAGGTCGGTGCGGACCAGATGGGCCTCGGCGGGACCCGGCACGACCGGGCGGTACCCCCCGGGGCCGGCGGTGGCGCCCCGGACCAGGGTCGAGGCGGAGGTGACCGTCTGGGCAGCCTCGGCGGCGGAGGGGGCGGCGGCGCTCGCTCGGGCAGCGCCGAGCGAGCCCGCGGCGGAGGCGCCGCCGACGGCGACGGCACCAGTACGAAGGAGGTGGCGGCGGGAGAACTTCACGCCCGCCCAACGACGCCGCGTGAGCCGGGTCACGCGGCGTGCTAAGCACTGGTCTCGACCAGTCGCTCGACGGCATCCGTTCACGGACGCGACACGTGTCCGGTGACGCGTGTTGCGGTTGCGTCCCTAGCGTCCGAGACATGACCGAGCAGCTGCGGGTGCTGGTGGTGGCGGAGTCCTTCCTTCCCCAGGTCAACGGCGTGACGAACTCGGTACGACGGGTGCTGGAGCACCTGGCGGCCCAGGGGCACCGGGCGGAGCTGATCGCGCCGACCGGGCCGCCGTCGTACGCAGGGTTCCCGGTGACGCACGCGCGCGGCGCGCACCTGCCCTTCTATCCCGACTTCCGGGTCGGGTTCGAGACCCGGCGCCGACTGCGCGCGGCGATGCGCCGGTTCGGGCCCGACGTCGTGCACATCGCCTCACCGGCGACACTGGGCCACCAGGCGGCGCGGGCGGCGGCCGAGCTCGCCATCCCCACCGTGGCGATCTACCAGACCGACCTGGTCGGCTTCGCTGCGCGCTACGACGTGCCGGGCGGCGTGCGCGCGATGGCCGCGCTGACCCGGCGGATCCACTTCGCGGTGGATCGCACGCTGGCGCCGTCGTCGGCCAGCCTGCGCCAGCTCGGCGACCTCGGCATCGGCAACACCGCGCTCTGGCCACGCGGGGTCGATCTGCAGTCCTTCCACCCGGTGCACCGGAGCGCCGACCTGCGGCGCCGGATCGCGCCCGACGGACGCCTCCTCGTCGGGTACGTCGGCCGGCTCGCACCGGAGAAGGAGCTCGAGCTGCTGGCCCGCCTGACGGACGATCCCCGTTACGCACTGGTGGTCGTCGGTGGTGGCCCCGAGGAGCAGCGGTTGCGCAGCCTGCTCCCCGGGGCTTCCTTCCTCGGGGTGCTGCACGGCGAGGAGCTGGGTGCCGCCTACGCGTCGCTCGACGTGTTCGTGCACACCGGTCGCTACGAGACCTACTGTCAGTCGGCGCAGGAGGCGCTGGCCTCCGGTGTCCCCGTCGTCGCGCCGCGCGCCGGCGGTCCCGTGGACGTCGTGGCCGACGGCATGGCCGGGTTCCTCTACGAGCCCGGCGACGCCGAGGACCTGGCGGCGTACGTCGACAAGCTCGCGTCGGACCCGCTGCTCCGCACCCGGATGGGGCTCGCGGCGCGCCGCAGCGTGCGGGACCGCTCGTGGGCCGCGGTGAACCACGCGCTGGTCGAGCACTACCGCGACGTCATTGCCGGCGTCACGACCCCGGACCTGCTGGCGGGCTGACCACCGCCGCCGCCTCATCGACGCTGTCGACGAGATGCACGTGCTCCTCCATCGCCCGGCCGCGCGCCAGCGACAGGAGCAGCGGCCAGGCGGGCAGCACCTCGGTCCAGTACTCCCTCCCGACGAGCACCATCGGCGCGACCGAGGACTCGTCGGCGTAGTAGTTCTCGCAGGCGTCCTGGAAGATCTCCTGGACGGTGCCGCCGGCGCCCGCGAGGAACACGATGCCCCCGTCGCACACCTCGAGCAGGATCGCCTCGCGGGCGGGGTTGCCGAAGTACTTCGCGATCGCGGTGGCGAACACGTTCGGCGGCTCGTGGCCGTAGTGCCAGGTGGGGATGCCCAGCGAGTCGGCCGGGTCGGGGTGCAGGTCCCGTGCCTGGAAGGCGGCCCGCACCCACGCGTCGACCGAGGGCCGGAACGTCGGCACCTCGGCGAGCACTCGCAAGGCCTCGTCGAGTGCCTCGGCGGGCAGCGGCGACAGGGAGGCGCCGAGGTTGGCGGCCTCCATCGCGCCCGGCCCGCCACCCGTGGCCACGACGTGGTGCTCTCCGAGCAGCTGTCCGAGCCGCGCGGCGCCGGCGTACGACTCGGTGCCACGCTCGGCCGCATGTGCGCCCATCACCCCGACCAGGTGCCGTTGGGCGGTCCACGCGGAGAGCGCGTCGTCGATGGCGTGGTCGTGCAGCGCGATCGCCAATGCGTCGTCGCGCCCGCGGGCGTCCTGCGACCAGGAGTAGGCCCGGCCGTCCAGGCTCTGCGCGTAGGAGGAGGCGTCGTACAGCTCGTCGGCGGTGTAGAGGCGGCCGCGGTAGACGTCGACCGGGACGCTCGTGATCGTCGGGAGCACCAGGGCTCCCGCTGCGGTGACGCGCGCGTCCTCGCCCGGACCGAACGTGCAGCCAAGGAAGGTCGCGCCGGAGATCCGGCACTCGTCACCGAGCCCGTCGATCCGCCCGGTCAGGTCCAGGCCGCGCACCCGCCAGCCGGAGAGGTCGCACGCGCCCACCGCGAGCCTCCGGTCGAAGTCCTCGAGCGTGTCCACGTCGATGATCCGCCCGCGCCTGCGTCGCACAGGAGGAACCTACGTGGTCAGGCCAGGCCGTACTCGTCGGCGCGCATCATGACCGTACGACGGCTGGCCGCGCCGAGCTTGGTGAGCACCGCCGAGACGTGGTGGTCGGCCGTCTTGGGTGAGATGTAGAGCCGGGCGGCGATCTCGGCGTTGGTGAAGCCGCGTGCCATCAGCTTGGCGACGTCGAGCTGGCGGTTGGTGAGACCGCCGGGGTTGGCGCGCGTGCTCGCCCTCGGTCGCACCGGGACCTCGTCGACGCCGTCGTTGCGCAGGAGCACGCGGAGCCGGTCGGCGGTGCCGGTGGCGCCGAGGCCGTCGAGCAGCGAGACTCCGCGCACCCGCAACCCCTTGAGGGGTGAGTCGGCGAGCGCCATCGCCTCCGCGAACGGCTCGCCCGCCTGTCGCCACCACGCCGCGGCCTCCTCGTGTCGGCCGGCGAAGGCCAGCCGGTAGGGCTCGGCCACCTGTTCCGGCGGCGCGTCGAGCAGCCCGAGCCGGTGGAGCCAGGCTCCGAGCTCGCCCAGAGCCCACTCGGCGCCGGGGCATCCGGTGAGTACCTTCAGCTCGCGCACCGCTTCCTCGACCACCCGCGGTTCCTCTTCGCCGGTCATCCACATCCGTTCCGCGAGGGCGGCGAGCACGGCCCCGCGGCGCATCGGCTCGTCGATGTGCCCGACCAGCTCCCAGGCCCGCTCGAGCGGGTCGTCCGTCGCGTCTCCGAGGTCGCCCGCCTCGCCGCACCGGAGGTGGACCAGGCCGGTGACCACCAGCGGCCACAGGCGGGCCAGTGGCATGCCGTCCACCTCGAGGACGTGCCCGGCATCCTCGAGGGCTGCGTTCCAGCGCCCCTGGGCCAGGCGGAGACGTGACCTGATTCCGGTCTGCCAGAACTGGCAGATCGGGATGTCCCGCTCGGCCGCGAAGGGCAGGGAGGTGTCCAGCACGAGCTCGGCAGCGCGGAAGCGGCGCTGTTCGACGTCGTGGTAGGCGATGTGCGAGTAGCCGGACGAGGCGAGCTCGTCCCAGCTCGCCGACCGAGCCAGCTCGATGTGGTCCGCCACCGCGCCACGCACCGTGGCGTCGCCGGTGAAGAGCGAGACCAGGTCGCTGAACAGGTTCACCCTCAGGGCGAGCTGCTCCTGGTCGTGGAACGACGCGAGCTCCCGCGCCTCGTCGAGGCGGTCGGACGCGGTGGTCGCGTCGCTGCGCATGTAGGCGAGGTAACCGTCGGTGGCGCGCGCCGCGGCGTACGCGACCTCGGCGCCGTCCTCACGGCCGATCCGGGAGGCGAGGTCGCTCTGCGCCTCCGCCTCGCTGCGTCGCGCGTTGTAGTACTCGTAGATCGCGCACGTCTCGTGGGCGCTCGCGAGACCGGCAGTGTCGCCGGCCTGCCGCCAGAGGGGGAAGGTCGCGCGCACGTTCTGGATGGCGTCGCTGAGCCGGCTCGTCATGTACTGCTCGATGCTCAGCCGCTGCAGCAGGTCGGCGCGCTCGGCGGGGCTCGCGCCGTCGAGGTGCTCGAGCGCGATCTGGAAGAACGCCGCGGCCTCGGTGTGCGCCGCGGCGTGGATGGACTCCTCGGCGGCAGCTCGGGCGTACGTCGCGGCGCGCGCTCGGTCCTGCGCCGCCACCGCGTGGTGGGTGAGTACGGCGGGCTCATGGGGCGCGACCCGCTCGAGGGCGTCGAGGAGCCGTTCGTGCAGCCGCGCCGCGCCGCCGGGTGGGAGGGTGCTCTCCAC